>DUOJ01000131.1 GCA_012838895.1 Spirochaetales bacterium | reverse complement strand
TAAAGGAGAGGATAAAGCCCACAATTAGGGCTACACGCACCTCTTTCCACACCACCTTACCGGTATCTTTAATAGAAATTTCGTTAATGGCCATTCCCCGGATTATAAGGGTGGAGCTCTGGCTCCCCGCATTACCACCCGTGTCGGTGAGCATAGGGATAAAAGAGACCAAGATGGGTAGCACTAAGAAGGCGTCTTCAAAGCGCTGTAGAATAAAGCCGGTAATCATCCCACTAACTAGGAGGATAAGGAGCCAAGCTATCCTATTCCTAGCTAGTTCAAATACTCCTGTCCTCAAGTAGGGTTTATCACTAGGAAACATAGCTCCCATCTTCTCAAAGTCCTCAGTGTTCTCCTCTTCGATAACGTCGATGATATCATCAACGGTAATAATTCCTACCAATCGGTTCTCATGGTCAGCTACCGGAATTGAGAGGAGGTCGTAGCGTCCAAAAAGCTTAGCAACCGCCTCTTGGTCATCGGTAGTGGTAACCGAGATGAAGTCTGTTTGCATTATATCTTCAACTATCTGCGCATCGTCTGCCAGCAAGAGGGTCCGTACTGTTATAATCCCCTCAAGCTTGCGGTTTTGGCTGGTAACATAACAGGTATAGATTGTCTCCCTGTCCTCTCCAACGTGCCTAATATGGTTGATCGCCTCTTTGACACTAAACTCCTTCTTGAGTTGGACAAATTCGGCCGTCATGATTGATCCGGCACTAAACTCGGGGTAGAGGAGGTACTGGTTTATCAAAGTGCGGGTTTGGGGTGATGTGTGGCGTAAAATCCGATTGACAAGGTTTGCCGGTAGTTCCCCAAGCATGTCGACCGCGTCGTCAATCATCAACCCCCGCATAAGGTGTTGAATCTCCTCATCGGTAATTGCTCCAATAAGGTCCTCTTGTTGTTCATTGGCGAGGTTGGCGAATATTTCAGCGGCTACATCTTTGTCGAGGGTCCTAAAGACAATTAAAGCTTGTTCAAAGGAGAGCCCCTCAATAAAGGATGCAATGTCGATGTTTTGCATATGGGAGAGGCTCTTTTTTAGCTCCTGCCAGCTATGATTTCTTACATACTCATATAGGTGGTCAAACTCTTTTTCCATTTTTGATACTAGAGACGAAAAAATGGGTGGAACAGGGTCAGGTATCAGCGATAAGAGACCCCAAAGGGGCAAAGATGAGAGCTTCTACCAAGAGGGTCATCAGACATACTTGCACTTTTTCCACAACTATCCACGACTCATTCCTCCTTGTAGTATTGTTAATTGATTCTTATTTGATGGTAACAAATTGTGTCCTTTAATGCAATCGAAAGCATTATTTCTTAAAGTTGTGACCTATATCGCCCAATTATTGGAGAAGGCGAGCTTTAAAGCTAGCTTGACTAGCCCCCCCCTATTTGGCGATATTATCCACATGAAGAAACATTGGTTTAAAATAGTGGCGTTAGCCCTTGTTATTATTATGGTGACCCTCGCATGTACTGGTCGTCCTGCCAAGACAATTGGTGAAGAGGCGAGCCAAATCAAGAGTGTTATAACAGCCCAATATAGAAAGATTTCCCCTGAATTAGCTAAAGAGATGATCGATTCGGGTGAGGAGCTAATTTTAGTCGATGTGCGTACAGCAAGTGAGTTTAATCAAGGTCATATCCCAGGGGCAATCCTCATCCCTAATGAGACGATTGGGTCGACCCCTCCAAGTGAGTTGAGCGACAAAGAGGCCCTTATCTTAGTCTACTGCCGTAGTGGAAACCGCAGTGCCCAAGCTGCTCGTAAGCTAGTTTCGATGGGGTACATCAATGTCTACGACTTTGGTGGTATAACTAACTGGCCTTACGAAGTGGTGCGCTAAGGGGCCCTTTTTGAAACTACCAACTATATCATTACATCTCACACTATAAGTAACCAAAAAGAGGGTAGAGTTGTCCTAGCTTAGTATGGTATAACTAACACAAGTTAGAACCTTTACCAACAAGGGGAGGCACTGCTCCATCGCATTGACAGTAGCCAAGGCTACTAAGGGGTTACAAAGTGGACCAGTTCAAGAAATTGGAGAGCTCTAAGCGATTCGATATGAAGAGACTCCCCAGAAGGCAACTCACCGTCTTGAGGCCTGTTACTTGGCTTATAAGTTTTCCAGCTACTTGGAGTCACCGTCTTAAAGTTAACCGCACCCGTATGAAGGGGCTAAAACCCCCCTATTTACTCCTCTGTACCCACCACGCTTTTATCGACTTTATGGTGACTACAGCGGCCATCTTCCCCCATAGGGCCAACTATGTGGTGGCAATTGATGGCTTTATTGGACGTGAGTGGCTCTTAAGACAGGTGGGGGGGATTTGTAAGAGAAAGTTTACCAGTGACCTCACCCTGGTACGCCAAATTGAGCGAGTTATTGGTAATGGGGATGTTTTAGCCCTCTACCCCGAGGCACGCTACTCTTTAATAGGGACAACAGCGGTGTTACCCAACTCTCTGGGGAAATTAGCTAAAATTCTCAAAGTCCCGGTGGTAGTTCTTAACATGCACGGCAACCACCTGAACAGCCCCTGCTGGAATTTAAAGAAGCGGGGCAATCGTCTCGAAGCCGATCTCACCCAAATTTTAGATCGAGAGGAGGTTAAAAACACCCCTGCCAGCGAAATTAACCGTAAAATAAGGGAGGCGTTTGAGTACGACGAGTATCGGTGGCAGAAGGAGAACTCAATTGTTATCGATAAACCGTGGCGCGCTGAAGGGCTCCATAAAGTGCTCTACCAGTGTCCCCACTGTTTAAGTGAGTTCCAGATGGAGAGCCATGGAGCCCACCTCTGGTGCAATTCGTGTAATAAAGTTTGGTATATGAACACGCTCGGAGAGTTGGAGGCAATCAAGGGGGGGACTGGGGAAGAGGAGCTAACCACCGAATTCCCCCACATCCCCGACTGGTATGAGTTTCAAAGGGGACAAATTAGGGATGAGATTGCTAGGGGGGCGTATGCCGCTGAAGTTGAGGTGGAGATTGATGCCCTTCCCAACGCCAAAGGGTTTTTCCCTCTGGGTAAGGGGCGCCTCAGACACGATATGGAGGGGTTCTCCTTAGAGGGGGAGGGGGAGTTTAAGCTAGTTATCCCAGCTGCTGAGCTCTACTCAGTTCATATCGAATACGACTACAAGGGGAAGGGGGACTGTGTCGACCTCAACACCCTTGACGATACCTTCTATATCTTCCCCCAAGGGGAGGGGTGGAGTGTCACTAAGATGGCAATTGCCACTGAGGAGCTCTTTGCCTACCACTTAGAGAGGACCATTCAAAATCGGGCAGGGCAAAGCTAGCATTAGTCTCTAAACCACGCCGGTCTAACAAAAATATAGTACCTGTGGCTAGTCCATGAGAAGTAGCCGTAAGCAGGGCTTTGTCTAGTTTCTACTACTATCTCATTAATAGAGCGACACCCTCTAAAAGCGTCATCGCTAATTTCGGTGACGCTGTCGGGAATGACAATAAGCTTTAGAGAAGCGCAGTCCATGAAAGCTCCCCTCCCTATTGCAGTGACACTTTTGGGAATATTTATACTCTCCAAAGAGCTACACATATTGAATGTATAGTCCTCTATGGAGGTTATTTTATTGGAGATATAAACACTCTTTAGAGAATGACACCAATTAAAAGCAACAGCTCCCATTGAGAAGACGTTATCAGGGATGATGACACTCTCCAAAGAGCTACACCCTCTAAAGGCATCATCGCCAATCTTAGTGACACTATCAGGGATGGTAAACTTCTCAAGGGAGCTACACCCACCAAAAGTCCACTCTTCAATTGTTTTTATCTCCCCGGCAACGACAGCGAGACTTAGAGCGCTACACCCGTCAAAAGCTTTTTCGCCAATTGAAGTGACGCTTTTGGGGAGGTAGATACTTTTTAGAGAGGTGCAATCACTAAAAGCTTCATCACCAACCTTAACGACCCCATAAGGGATTAAGATATTTTCCAAGAGGGCACATCCATAAAAAGCCCTCTCTCCAATTGATTGCACCCCTTCTGGCATCGAGTAAGCTTGAGTATTACTGCTGGGAGGGTAGGCTAAAAGACTCTTTGCTTGTTTGTCAAACAAAACTCCATCTATTGAGCTATATCTGGGGTTAGTTTTGGAGACGGTTATCTCTTTGAGAGACCAACACGCCACAAAGGCCCCTTGACCAATCGAAATGACACTACTGGGGATGACAATTTTCTCTAAAGATTTGCATACATGAAAAGCCTCATAGCCTATAGAAGTGACACTATTAGGGATGTCTATATATCTTAAATTAAAACAAAAGGCAAAAGCCAACGCCTCAATTGAAGTCACTCCTTCTGGAATTGAGTAGGCTTGAGAGCTCTTGCCTCCCAGGGTAGGCTATAAGTGTTTTCCCTTGCTTGTCAAATAAAACCCCATCTCTTGAACTATAATTGGGGTTATCTTTTGAAACTACGATCTCTTCCAATTCTAGACAAAAATAGAAAGCACCATCTCCAATCTCAGTGACGCTGGCAGGGATAAAAATCCTTTTTAGAACGTCATGCCCATAAAAGGCCTTCTCTTCTATTACAGTAGTATCCTCAGGAATTACAACGTGGCTACTCTTTTTGTTGTACTTCACCACGATAGTATTGCCCAAATCGTCTGTCCTTAATATGAGGTCTTTAGAGAAAGCTAAATCAGTTATAATTAGAAAGAATGCCACTATCAAAAGGATCTTTTTGACATCCCGCTCCCCCCTTTTCTGGCTTTCAGTATGTTTTGTTAGAGGGGCTAAATCAAGGAAAAAATTAGCAGGTGAAGGGTAGTTGTCAATCAAAGTCGGCTGTGTCAGCTTCTACAAAGTCGATAAGTTCTCCAACCGAGATGTTGAGGGGGAGGGTTAGCTTTTTAACTGTTTCGAGGGTGGGGCTGTGTTTCCCACTAAATATCTTATAGAGCTGTGAACGTGATAGACCGGTATCTTTAGAGTATTGGTTAATAGGGTAATTTTGGGACTTCAATAGCTGAAACAAGACCCCGCCAATCGACATGTAAGCATTGTAACATGTTCCCATCTAATAGGGGTTAGGAATGGGGTGAAAAGGGTGGGGGGCTATCGACAAAAGTAACATAAGATTACAAAAATATAGATTGTGTCAAATTAAAATATTGGTTAGAATAGATAAAAAAACTCGGAGGGACAGATGATCACTATTTTTGAGAAGTGTTTAGCTTTTACCGATGCAGAAGAGGCGCGAGGAGAGGGACTATACCCCTTTTTCCTTCCGATTGGTAAAAATGAGGGGACTAAAGTCTACATAGATGGGGCTGAGATGGTGATGTTTGGCTCTAACAACTATCTCGATTTGGCAAACGATGAGAGGGTTAAAGAGGCCGCTCGTAAAGCAATAGGGCTTTATGGGACAAGTTGTAGTGGTTCTAGATTTATGAATGGAACCCTCGAACTACACGAAGAGCTAGAGAAGCGATTGGCCACCTTCATCCATAAAGAGGCCGCTCTTTGTTTCACTACCGGCTACCAAACTAACTTGGGATCCCTCTCAGCCATAGTGGGGAGTGGAGACCACTTGGTTGTCGACAAATACGACCACGCCTCAATTATGGATGGGGTTTTCATGGCATTGGGGATGAAGAAGGGGATTAATCTCCACCGCTTCCGCCACAACGACACAGCTGACCTTGAACAGATTCTCCAAAAGATCCCCTTTGAAGCGGGGAAAATTATTGTCGTTGATGGAGTCTTCTCCATGGAGGGTGACATTACTCCACTTAAAGAGATCCGCTCGCTGGCTGATAAGTACAACGCTGCGATCTATCTCGATGAGGCCCACGCTATAGGGGTTCTTGGAGCCACTGGCAGGGGGACCTGTGAATACTTTGGGGGTGACTACGCCTTAAGTGATATCACGATGTGTACCTTTAGCAAATCGTTTGGCTCAATTGGGGGCTTTGTTGCCGGGGATGCTAAAGTGATCGATTATATTAAGCACATGGCTCGCCCCCTCATCTTTAGTGCCTCGATGCCTCCCGCCAACATCGCTGCTGTTATAAAGGCGTTGGAGATTATTGAAGAGGAGCCACAACGCGTGGCCCGCCTCCGTTATAACGGCGACCTACTACGTCAAAAACTCCAAGGGGCGGGGTTTGATACCGGCGAGAGCGAGACCCCAATTATCCCCTTAGTGGTGGGGGACAACGAGAAGACCTTCATGATGTGGAAGGGGGCCTTTGAGAGGGGGCTCTATGTCAACCCTGTCATCTCGCCAGCTGTACCTCCCCACCGCTCCCTATTGAGGATTTCGTGTATGGCGACCCACAGTGAAGAGCAAATTGAGTTTGCTTTCTCCGTCTTAAAGGAGTGGGGTGGTAAACTGGGGCTAATTTAGTCCCCTGTTCGACCCCCCTTTATTTGATTATAATTGTAGTATGAAAAAGATAAGAGTCTCTCAACCTAAAGAGGCGGCCTCATTGGTAAAGACCCAGATAGAGGAGGTGGCCTCCCATAAAGAGGGCACTATCTACATTGCCCTCCCCGGGGGAAGGGGTGCTGTCCCTGTTGTCGAAGGGATTGTTGCCCTAGAGGACCAAATATTAAAACGCCTCTCTCTCTACCTAGTCGATGAGCGCTTGACGGGGTCAACTAACCGCGACACCCTCCTCAATGTGGGCCTCCAAGTGGCAATTGATGGGGGGCGCTTTAAAGAGGAGCAACTCCACTCCCCCCAATTAAACACCCCCATTTTAAAGGAGGGGATCCACTTTGATCTAGTCTATTTGGGGATTGGAGAGGATGGGCACATCGCCTCCCTCTACCCCCAAGCCTACCCCCAACTCGATGCTAAGGGGACTGAAGATATCGTCTATATAGCCGATAGCCCTAAGCCCCCCCCTGAGCGACTCACTTTCACCTTTAGGGCCTTTAAAAGATACGCTAAAGGGGCGAAGGTCTATCTCCTCTTCTTCGGGGAGGGGAAGCGAGTTGCCTACGAGCGCTTCTTAGAGGGGAGGGAATCTCCCTCAACGCTGCCAGCGCTCTATTTCCCCAGGGAGTGGTTCAATTTTGAAATAATCACAGACTTAGAGGAGAAATAAGTGAAAAGAGTAGTTGTCCAGTTTGGGGGCACCGGTGACTTAGCCCTTAAAAAACTCTACCCTGCTTATGAACACCTCATGGAGGTGGGCTTTGAATTCACCGTAATCGCCCTTGGCCGGCGGTTTCCCAATCGCCAAGAGTTCTTGGAAGCTATGGTGTCACCTAAAGCCTCTAAGCAATTCTTAGAGCACCTCGAGTATCTCCACTACGATATGTACGCTGAGGAGGCGACTAAGCCTCTGAAGAGTAAGATTGAGGCGGTTATTGGGGGGGCTAAAGAGGTTGAACTAAT
>DUOJ01000130.1 GCA_012838895.1 Spirochaetales bacterium | reverse complement strand
TGCGAGTAATTAACCGGATTATCGAGATAGTTCTCTGCTATAAATTTAGCCCTTAAAGGGTCGCCAGGTAATAAGATTGTTTGGGCAATCTCTCCCTCTTTGGCACTGTTGTGAACGGTTGGTACTTTCATGGTCTCCCCCTTGTCGTTATTATACTGTAAAAAGATGTTAAATCCAATTAGGGATAGAGAATAAGGTTTTCATTTGACATTTGGGTATTTAAACGCTATCCTGTTAAAGATGTCCCCACACTAGGGACTATTTAGCATGACAATTGATTAATGTACTGGGAGAAAGAGGGGGTTATATTGGGGGGTATCGGTTTCTACGTGCTAAATCTAAGAAATTATCGTCTATTTTTTTTGCTATAGTAATGTTTTTCCACTGCGAGTCTAAACCAAGGAAGTTTTTCCTTTCGGACTTGTTGTGTAATTTAAATTTTGGGAAGGATTATGTCTGAGGAAAAGAAAAAAAAGGGTGAAGAGACACCATTTTTAGCGATGCGGGGGATTTACAAAGACTTCCCGGGGGTTAGAGCCCTCGACGATGTCGATTTCTCTGTTAAGCTGGGTGAGGTGATGGCTCTTGTTGGTGAAAATGGGGCAGGTAAATCGACTTTGATGAAAATTTTAACCGGTGTCTACACAAAAGATGCGGGTGAGATTTTAATTGAAGGGGAAGATGCCCAAATAGTCGATTCAGCGAGTGCTTTAGGGTTGGGAATCAGTATGATTTACCAAGAGCTCAACTTGATTCCAACCACCAATATAGCTGAGAATATCTTTTTGGGGAGGGAGATTCGGGGGCGTGTCTTTGTCGATAAGAAAGAGATGCACCGCCAAGCTAAAGAGATAATTAAGATGGTGGGGCTCGACATCGATACCCATATCCTAGTTCAAGACCTCTCGGCGGTTCAGCGTCAATTAATTGAGATTTCTAAAGCCCTTTCCGTCAATGCACGCCTTATTATAATGGATGAGCCCACCTCTTCTCTCACTGAGACAGAGACTGAACTCCTCCTTGGTATAATTAAAGAGCTTAAAAAGAAAGATGTAGCCATTGTCTATATAACCCACCGGATGAAGGAGATCTTTGAGATTGCCGACCGGGTGGCGGTAATGCGCGATGGGAAGATGGTCACCATCCTAGATGGGGATAAGACCGACACCAGTGAAGTAGTGCGTCACATGGTGGGACGTAACATCGATACCCTCTTTGACAAAGAAGAGGCTCCCATTACCGATGTGGTTCTCGAAGTTGAAGGAGTCTCTACCAAAGGGTTCCTAAAAGATGTCAGCTTCAATGTGCGTCGCGGAGAAATTCTTGGCTTTGCCGGCCTCGTGGGTGCTGGACGCTCAGAGGTGATGCGGGCCATCTTTGGCATCGACAAGCGTGAAAGTGGTGTTATCAAGATGAATGGTGAAGAGATTACCATCAACAACACCGTCGATGCCCTCAACAACCATATCGGTTTTTTACCCGAAGATCGTAAGAATCAAGCCCTAGTCCTCGATTTGACGGTGCGGGAGAATATTACCTTAGCCTGCTTAAAAGCCCTCTCAAAGTACAACTTCCTCGACAAGAAGAGGGAGAAGGCACTGAGCGAAGAGTATATTGAGCGGATGCGGATAAGAACCCCCTCCATGGAGCAGAAGATTAAAAACCTCTCGGGAGGAAACCAGCAAAAAGTGGCCATCAGTAAGTGGTTAGCCACCAACTCTCAAGTTCTCATCCTCGATGAACCCACACGGGGAATCGATGTTGGTAGTAAGAAAGAGATTCACACCTTAATGTCTGATTTAGCCAAGCAGGGTGTTGCAATCATTATGATATCCTCAGAATTGCCTGAGATTTTAGGAATGTCTGACCGGATTGTGGTGATGCATGAGGGGAGAGTTAAAGGGGAGTTGATGCGCGAAGATGCGACTCAAGAGAATATTATGGAAATGGCAATTTCTTAATTAAGAGGATAGTTATATGGTAGATCAACGTGAACAAACAGTAGTGGAAAAAGGTTCTAACTTTTTGAAAAAGTGGGGCCTCAGTGTCATAAGGAGTAATTCTTTTAGGATTTTTATCGTAATGGTAATTATGTGTGTGGCGATGTGGCTTGTTAGTCCCCCCTTTAGGACCGCCAACAACTTATTGTCGGTGGCGAAGAACTTCTCCACCTACGCTATAGCCGGTATTGGGGTAACTCTGGTTATTATTACCGGAGGGATTGACCTCTCAATTGGTTCAATCTTTGGGTTAACCGGCGTTATTGCCACCATGGCATTTGTTAAATTTAATATCCCGGCGGTCCCAGCTGTTTTAATTGGCCTGATTGCAGGAGGTTTGTTGGGACTTATTAATGGAGTTTTTATAGTTAAATTCAACTTGCCCCCCTTCATTGCCACGTTGGGGATGCTCTCAATTGCCCGTAGTATCGCCTATATTATCACCAAGGGGTATCCGGTAGTTGGCCTGAGTAAGGGGATTCTCTTTCTCGGTCAAGGGGAGATTTTGAAGATTCCCACTCCCATCTGGTTGATGGTGGTAATTGCGATTATCTTCTCAATTTTCTTAAATAAGACAATTACTGGGAGGCGTATTTATGCCCTTGGTGGGAATGAAGAGGCGACCAAAATTTCGGGAATCAACACCGACCGCTTAAAGCTCCTCGTCTACAGCGTTGGTGGAGTTCTCTACGCCTTCTCGGGAATTATTACTGCCAGTAAGCTGGGGGTGGGGCAACCTACTGCTGGTAACGGGTATGAGCTCGACGCAATTGCTGCGGTTGTTATTGGGGGGGCTTCCCTCACTGGGGGAGCGGGGACAATCGCTGGGACTATCATTGGGGCGGCTATCATGGGTATTTTGAGAAATGCTCTGGTGTTGCTCTCAATCCGTTCCCACTGGCAACAATTTGTAATTGGGTGGGTTATTCTCATAGCAGTAATCCTCGACCAAATGAGGGTTGCTAAGAAATAGTATTAGAACATTAACTATTGCGCTGCAATAGAAAAAGAAAGGAGTACAAAATGAAAAGACTGTTACTTGTTACAATGCTCGTTGTTCTCGTAGCTGGTGGCCTTCTGTTTGCCGGTGGTGCCAAAGAGAAAGAGCGCGAGATTGCTGTTGTTCCACAGCAACTTGGAAACGTAGTTTTCCTCCCCGCAGAAGAGGGGATGAAGGCTGCTGGAAAAGACCTTGGTGTTAAGGTTCTCTGGGAAGCGCCTCCCAAAGCCGAAGCCCAACTTCAAGTTGAGGTAATGGAAGGACTAATCGAGAGGGGAGTTGCTGGTATCGCTATTAGCTGTAACCACCCTGACGCCCTACAAGGAGTGATTAATCGTGCTGTAGCAGCCGGAATTGTTGTTACAACTTTTGACGCCGACTCTCCCTTAAGTGACCGTGCTTTCTTTGCTGGAACCAACAACTACCAAGCTGGTTACATCAGTGGACAAGAGATGTTGCGCCTCTACAAAGATAGCAACAAAGCTCGCATCAGAGTTGCCCTCTTAGAGGGAATCCCCGGTGCTTTCGACATTGAGTCGAGAAAGAGGGGCTTTAAAGATGCTATTGCCGGATCTAACATTGAGGTTGTCTACGAAGGTGCTTGTGACGACGACGTTGACAAATCGGTCATCATTGTTGAAGACTACACCCGTGCTAACCCCAATATTGACGCTTGGTTTATGGCTGGTGGCTGGCCCTACATTGTACAGCCCGGCGCTATGCCCGAGTACACCAAGTGGAAGCAAGCCGACCCTGTTAACCACAAAGTTGTCACCTTGGACGTTTTCCCCTCATCTGAAGCTTTCTTCGATCTAGGTCTAATCGACTCAGCTATCGACCAAGACTTCTACCAAATGGGGTATCTCAGTGTTAAGAATATCCTTAACATCCTTGATGGCAAACCCGTTGAAGGACTTGAGGATATTGAGAACGAGCTCGATGATGGTAGCATCATCATGGTCCCCTCAATCGATACTGGGACCAAAATTGTTCTACTTGAGAACTACAAAGATTACTTCAAAGATTAACATCTAGTGATTAATGGAGGGCGGCAACCGAGTTGTCGCCCTCTCTGTAAGAGGGGAGTATGGCTGAAAAAATTATTTTAGATGTTGACACCGGTCACGACGATATGGTGGCAATAGTGATGGCTAGTGGGCTTGAGGAGATCGACCTCTTAGGGGTTGTCGCTGTGGCTGGGAACCAAGTTTTGGAGAAGACCCTCCACAACACCCTCAACGTGTGTCAACTAATAGGGGAGAGTGCCCCCGTCTTTGCCGGGATGGACCGCCCCATTATTAGGGAGCGAGTTGTCGCTGGTGATATCCACGGCAAGAGTGGACTCGATGGTCCCACCTTCCCACCCCTCAATAAACAAGCTGAAAGGGGGCATGGGGTCAACTTTATAATCGATACGGTGATGGGCAATCCCCATGAGGTGACCTTGGTCCCCACCGGACCCCTCAGCGATATTGCGATGGCGATACGTCTTGAGCCAAGACTCCCTAAAGTGGTGAAACAGATTGTCTTGATGGGAGGCTCGTTAGGGGCAGGAAACCGCACCCCTTATGCCGAATTTAATATCTTTGCCGACGGAGAGGCCGCTTCAATTGTCTTTAATTCAGGGGCTCCAATAGTTATGATGGGGCTCGATGTGACCCTTCAAGTGCTCTTAGATCGAGAACGGTTAGATCGATACAGTAGATTTAGTTCTAAAACGGCAACGATGTTTAATGCCTCAATGAAGCACTACATGGCGGCGTGTCGACTCCACGGGGCCGAATACCCAGCCATGCACGACCCCTGTTGTGTCGCCTATGTGGCTGACCCCACAATCTTCACTACCGAGGAGCACTCCATAGAGGTTGAACTAAAAGATGAAGAGCGTTACGGAAAGACCATTGCCCTTCCGCCCACCCCTAACAAACCTACTTTAGTGGGGATGGGGGCCGATACAAGTCTCTTCTGGCCCCTCTTAGAGCGAGCTTTTAGTAATCTCCCTTAATGGTAGGTGACTAGCTCCGCTAGCGGTTCTCTAACCTTTTCTCGCATTGGCTCATCGGGATAGCCTAGGGTGATTAATAAACTTATAACCCATTTTGATTGGTCTATTCCCAGAAGTTGGGACACTTTATCCTCTTCAAACCCCTCAATGGCGCAACTTTGAATCCCCCAATGGGCAGCGGCGCTCATCATATTAGCTGCTGCAATATAACCTTGAGCGCGTGACCACATCTCTATGCGTCCCTCTTGGGTGACAAACTCCCAATACCCCTTGTAATCGTCAATATACTCCCCTAAAGTGCCGGGGAAGCGGCTCCCCCTTTGGGCTACAAAGGAGCCATATGGGTCGTAATCTTCCCTTCTAAGGTTGGCAATGACGAGGGTGACGGGGGCAGTAGCCACCGATTCCTGGTCAAAGCAGGCACTAGTGAGCTCTCTTCTTAAAGAGGTATTCTGTACCACATGGAAGGCCCATCCCTCGAGTCCAAACGAGGTGGGGCTGAGGCGCCCAACCTCTAAAATAGCTTCAAGAATATTGTTCTCAATGGGCTTGTCTAGATACTTCTTACAGGCGAAGCGGTTGTGCATCGCCTTAATAAAGGGGTCATTTAAGTTGTTTTTCATGAATAGGCAACCTCTAAAGCAATCTCTACCATTGGTTCTAGGGCACTCATCCTCTCTTCAGCGGGGAGTCCCTGCCCCGTTAGGCAACTGTCGGTCATGGTGAGGATTGAGAGGGCTCTCTTTTCTAAATAGGCTGCAGTAGCGTAGAGGGCGTAGCTCTCCATATCTTGCGCTAGAACTCCCATCTTAGCCCATGCTTGCCAACTATTGGGCCCTAAGGCATTGTAATCGGAGAAGAGGTCACTCGAGAAGACCCCGCCGCAGTGGTAGGGAGTTTGCCTCTCTCGAGCCACTTCAACCGCTTTCTCGAGGAGCGGGTAGTCGACCACCGGGGAGTAGCTCCCCTTTAGATTGTACTGGTGGGCCCAGTTGCTATCGGTGGAGGCACTCAGGGCAAAGATTAAATCGCCAACTTCAATGTAGGGTTGAAAGCCTCCACAAGTACCAATCCTAATAATCGCCTCGACTTCATAGGTGGTGAAGAGCTCATAGCTATAGATTCCCGCTGAAGGGCCTCCCATACCACTCCCCATGACAGAGATTTTTTCTCCTTTGTAGAGGCCCGTGAAGCCGAGCATACCCCTTACATTGGTCACCTCTTGCGACTCCTCAAGGAAGTTTTTAGCAACCCAAGCTGCCCGGTTAGGGTCTCCAGGGAGTAAAACCCGCTTGGCAATCTCCCCCTTAGCAGCGCGGTTGTGGGGTGTCATTAGGAGGCTCCTTTTATGAAGGGTTGTCCATTGGCTCTCGGGGCAAAGTTCTTACCACTGAAGAGGACCAGAGCAATTAGCGTAATCACATAGGGGAGGATATTGAATACCTCGGTTGGCAACGCCTTCAGGGCTGGGAAGTTGACAGCAATGATTGAGAATGCTTGGGCTGTCCCAAAGAGGAAGGCGGCAAAGGTTACTCCTACTGGGCGCCACCGTCCAAACGAGACGGCTGCCAAGGCGATAAATCCACGCCCGTTGATGGTGTTGGAGGTGTATTGGATTGTTTGGGTTAAGACGATACAGCCTCCTGCTAATCCCGCTAGTAGACCACTCGTTAAGACGGCGATGTAGCGGATTTTACGTACGTTAATACCGACACTATCGGCAGCTTGGGGGTGCTCTCCACACGCCCTTAGGTGCATCCCAAAGGGGAGTTTGTAGAGGACAAACCACGCTAAAATAACGACTACAAGGGCAATATAGGCGGTGGGGTAGATCCCCAACTTATCGGTTTGCATCCCCATCCTAAATTCGCGGGTTCGGTCGGCTGAGAAGAGGATTTGGGCCACAAAGATGGTCACTCCATCAGCGAGGAGGTTAATTCCGGTTCCGCTAATGGTTTGGTCGGCATTAAAGTTGATTGCAGCTACTGCATGGATTATGGAGAAGACAAGGCCAACGCCAGCCCCAATAGCTAGGGCAAGCCAAACTGATGGAGTCCCCATCCCTGTCGCCTCCATCAAGACGTGGGCTGAAGCGGCGGCACAAGCCCCTAGCCCCATCAACCCCTCAAGGGCGATGTTGACAACTCCCGATTTCTCACAAATCATACCACCGATGGCGGTAATCAAGATGGGGGAGACAATCATCAAAACTGAAGGAATCATCCTTAGTAGTGTACTCATTTTGAAATTACCTCCTTCTGAAGTTGCCGTTTGTTGAGCCAGTCAAGGTAGAGGGCGATTGCAGAACGCAGTGCGATAAAGACGACGATTAAACCCTGTATAATAAACGTAATCTCTTTGGGAATCTGTTTCCCCTGCATAAGAGCTTGGGCATTTTTGAGCATTCCAAAGAGGAATCCAGCCAACATTGTCCCAATGGCGGTGTTGTTCCCCACCAGGGCTACGGCAATTCCGTTGAAGCCGTAGTTGTCCATCCCTGCCAAGACCCTCCCATAGCGGAAGGAGCCAAGGGCGACAATCCCACCTGCCAAACCGGCAAAAGCGCCCGCAATGGCCATTGAGATTGAGATACTCTTCACAACCGGTATTCCACTACAACGGGCTGCCTCTTTATTGAAGCCGGTGGCCCTTAGGCCAAAGCCCAAATTGGTCTTCTCCATTATAAACCAGTAGACGATTAGTGATATAACCATTAGGAAGAAGCCGTTGTTGAGCATCGAGTTGTTGGTCAGCTTTTGGAAGAGGGCGTTGTTTAAGAGGGCTGTTTCGGGGTAGTTAGCTGTTTTATAGGTGGTGGCACCTGGGAGCTGCAGACATACAATCCTAGAGAGGTAGAGGGCTACATAGTTGAGCATAATCGTTGAGACAACCTCAGAGACCTCAAACTTAGCTTTGAGGAGACCGACAACGCCTCCCCATAAAGCCCCAATTAAGATTGCCCCTAAAATGGCTAAAATCCAGTGGAGCCCCTTAACTTGGGGCCCTAACAAGGCAATCACTTGGGCTACAGTCAGCCCCACAATGTATTGCCCCTCACCACCAATGTTAAAGAGACCGGCACGGGCCGCAAAGGCCATTGAGAGACCGCACAAGACAAAGGGGACGGTGTAGTTTAAGGTCTCACCAATGTAGCGCACATTCATCTTCCCGTTGTCGATGTTGTACCCCGTGAGGGATTGAAGAATCGCTTTGTACATATTGAGGGGGTTACGTCCCACCAAGGCGACCAATACAGTTCCCACCAAGAAACCCATGATGACAACTAAGATTGAAACTGCCCCATCCGAGCTTAGGAGACGCGAAGCAAATGATTCCTTTTTTTTGAGTGTTTTCATCCTGTCTCTCCGTCATGTTTTGAACCAGCCATCATCATTCCAATCTCCCTTTCAGTCACCTCGCCTTGATTGAAGATTCCCACAATTTGCCCTTTGCTAATGGTGGCAATTCTATCACAGAGGTTCATGATTTCATCGAGCTCGAAAGAGATGAGGAGGATTGCGCGCCCTTTATCACGCTCTTCAAGCAATCTTTTACGGATATATTCAATAGCTCCCACATCGAGTCCGCGTGTCGGCTGGGCCACCAGCAAGAGGTGGGGGGAGAGGTTAATCTCCCTAGCAACAATTGTTTTTTGTTGGTTACCCCCTGAGAGGCTCCCCGCTGGCGTGAGCGACCCTTGGCCTGCCCTAATGTCAAACTGCTCAATAAGGGAGTCGGAGTTTTCCAACATCTTGCTTTGATCGAGGAGTCCATAACGGTTGGAGTAGGGGGCTTTGTAGTAATTTTTTAAGACACAGTTTTCGCTGATTGTAAAGTTGCTAATCAGGCCGTGGCGCTGACGGTCTTCGGGGATATGACCCAAGCCAGCCTCGATGCGGTGGCGAATTGAGGTGTTGGTTATATCCTCCCTGTCGAGGAAGATTCTCCCCTCGGCTACCGGTAAGAGGCCACACAGCCCATAGAGGAGTTCACTTTGCCCGTTGCCATCGACTCCGGCAATCCCCACAATTTCTCCCTTGTGGACATCGATAGAGAAGTCTTTAACTTTCATCTGTCCGGTGTGGTCGGCCACTGAGAGGTTGCGCACCGAGAGGATAGTCTCTCCAATGTTGGGGGGCGCCTTTTCAATCTCAAATTGGACGGCCCTTCCCACCATCATCTCAGCCAACTCTTGTTCGGTAACTGAGTCGACATCGACGGTCCCTATATATTTGCCACGACGCAGTACAGTACACCGATCGGCAACGGCTTTAATCTCTTTCAGCTTATGGGTAATTAAGACCACCGTCTTCCCCTCAGCCTTGAGGCGTCTAATAATCTCCATCAGCTCATCAATCTCTTGGGGGGTGAGGACTGCGGTGGGTTCATCGAAGATAATCATATTGGCGTTGCGGTAGAGGGTCTTTAAGATTTCAACCCTTTGCTGAGCGCCCACTGTAATATTCTCAATTAACGCTTTGGGGTCGACTTGTAACCCATATTGTTGAGAAAGTTCAGCAACCCTCTTCTCAGCCACCCCGATGTTGAGGAGGCCAAACTTATTGGTTGGCTCTAACCCTAAAACAATATTCTCGGTGACAGTGTAGTTGTGTACCAACTTAAAGTGTTGGTGAACCATCCCAATGCCCAACTCAGTAGCAACATTGGGGTCTTTAATGTTCACCTCTTGTCCATTAATTTTGATGGTTCCACTATCGGCATTGTAGGCGCCAAAAAGGATCGACATCAAAGTTGACTTGCCAGCCCCATTCTCACCTAGCAGGGCGTGAACCTCTTGGGGAGCCACCTGCAAATCGACATTGTCGTTGGCCACCACGCCGGGGAATGTCTTGGTTATCCCCTTCATCTCAATCGCATATTCCACCTCTGCCTCCCAGTGCTCCTATTTGACCTCATCTCAAGAGACTAAGAGTCAAATAGAAGTAGTGCGCCTAAAGAGGCGCACCGACTTATAGTCTATAAACAATTATTAGTCATCAAGTGCAGCTAACCCAGCGGGGGCTGCTCCAGCAGCTAAAGCTTCTCTGTAAGTTCCGTAGATCTTAATCTTGCCACTCATGATATCAGCTTTGGCAGCCTCAATTGCTTTGACAACATCGGCCTTTAGCTCGGAGTTGGCTTGTGAATAGCCTACACCATCATCGAGGAGCGACATCTTAACGACTTCACCTTTGAATGTGCCATTTTTGGCAGCGTTTAAGGCGTAGAGGGAGGAGGCTTCAACTCTCTTCAACATAGAAGTGAGGACAGCCGATTTGTTCCCTTCGTAAATTCCATCTTCATGTTGGTCACTGTCAACGCCGATTGCCCAAACGTTTTTCCCTTGGAGGCGATACTCTTTGGCTTGTGCAATGGTTCCGTTGCCTGTTCCACCAGCAGCTGAGAAGATGGCGTAGACACCACTGTCGTACCAGTTCTTAGCCTGTGCTTTGGCGAGCTCAGGTTTACCCCAGTCGTTGGCGTAGTAGTCAACTATAGAGGCATTGGGGAAGACCGAGAGGAGACCTTGAACGTACCCCATCTCAAACTTGGTGATTGTTCCACCGGGAACTCCGCCGATGAATCCAAATCTTGGATTGGCAATTCCCTCAGCTTTAGCTTGGAGTGCTGCAGCTAGACCAACAAGGTAAGAGCCTTGCTCTTCGCTGTAGATAAACTCCATAACGTTGGGCTGACCCACCCAATCAACGTCAACAATGACGAATTTCTGGTCGGGGTAGAGGGGGGCAACTTCACCGAGAGCATCGGCCCAGGTGAATCCGGTTACCATGATGATGTCGTACCCTTCGTCACCAGCTTGTTTTAAGTTGGGGATATACATATCCTGAGTCTGGGCTGTTACAACGTCGTAGTACTTCCCTCTGCCGGCAGCGTTGTCGACGGTATCACCGTAGAACTCAACAATGCCTCTCCAAGCAGCGGCGTTAAAAGATTTGTCATCGATACCGGTGGCATCGGTGAGTAATCTGATAGTGGGGGTGTCATCTACTACAGTCTCTTTTGCCCCTGCAGCAAATAGCATTGTCCCCATAAGACAAATGAGAGCAATAACAATTACTTTCTTCATTCCTTCCTCCTAGAAAATTTATGTTAACCAAAGTTTTAGCAAACTTGTCGTAACCCAATTGGTTGGTGTCACCTTTGACACCTATTTTAACACCGTTTTTACGATATGTAATGGTATCAAAAAAAGAGTAAATTGAAAAGGAAAATAGTACCGATTCCCACTTAAAGGCTCTCCCTTGTGATAAATACAAAAGATTGTTTTACATAAAACCGCACTGTTATTTATTTTCCCCCTTTTTTGACCTAGGTCAAATCCTTTCCCCAAAATTTTAGCTATTATGGGGCTAAATTAGATTAATGGAGGGTGTTATGAAAAAAGTGACACTACAATTAGAGACTCTGAGCTGCCCCGCTTGTGCAGCCAAGGTCCAAGCTGTTTTGAAAAAGAGTAAAGGGGTTAAAGAGAGCGAAGTGCTCTTCAACAGCTCCCGCGTTAAAGTGAGCTACGATGCTGAGGTTATCAACCTTGAGGAGATTAAAGGTAAGATCTCTAAGCTGGGTTACAGTACCCTCTCAGCGAGGGAGGAGTAATTGATGAGCAAGAAGGGTTCAATCATCTTGGGGACTCCACTGGTCCTCCTCTCATTTATCCTCTATAAGACGGTGGGGTACCATCTGGTAACTATTATTCTCATGTTGGCTACTGCACTCCTCGCCGGCGGCCCCATAATCTACCGCGCACTGGTGGCACTGCGCTACCGGGTGATTGGCATTGACCTCTTGGTCTCAATTGCGGTTGTGGGGGCTTTAGCCATTGGGGAGTTTTGGGAGGCTGCGGCTGTCACCTACCTCTTTATGTTGGGGGACTATCTCGAGAGCCGAACCCTTGAGAAGAGCCGCTCTTCAATCAAGAGCCTGATGGCACTGGCCCCCGAGACCGCCAGAGTAAGAGAGGGGGCGAATGAGATTATCGTCTCCCCCCAAGAGTTAAAGAGGGGGATGAGTGTGGTTATCAAACCGGGGGAGAGGATTGCCGCCGACGGGGTTGTCATTGAGGGCTCAGCCTATCTCGACCAATCCTCCTTAACCGGAGAGAGTGAGCCGGTCCACAAAGAGGTGGGGGATGAGGTCTTCTCAGGGACCTTAATTACCAACGGCTACCTCGTGATAGAAGCCCTCAAAGTGGGGGAGGAGTCGACCTTTGCCAAGATTATACACTTGGTGGAGGAGGCTCAAGATGCCAAGGCTCCCACCCAGAAGTTTATTGAGCGCTTCAGCAAGTACTACACCCCCGCCATAATCGCCATAGCTCTCATCACCTATCTAATCACTAAAGATATCAGGATGGCCTTAACCCTCTTGGTCATTGGGTGTCCCGGAGCCTTGGTGATTTCGGTGCCTGTCTCCATTGTGGCCGCTATTGGTACCAGTGCTAAACTGGGGATCCTCCTTAAAGGGGGAGAGATGGTGGAGAAGCTGGGGAAGGTCGATGTGACCGCTTTTGACAAAACCGGGACTCTCACCCAGGGCAAGCCCACCGTCACCACTATTAAGGGGTATGGCATGGAGATGGATGAGCTCTTAAGGCTTAGCGCCATTGGGGAGACCTATTCAGAGCACCCCTTGGGGCAAGCCATCATCGATGCAGCCCAAGAGAGGGTTCTCCTCTCAGAACAACTCCCCGAAGATGTCGACCATATCCAGGGGCAGGGCCTCACCTTCTCTCTAGAAGGGGAGCGCTACTTAATAGGGAACCGCGCCCTCTTGGAGAGTCACCAAATAGACCTCTCTGTGGTTATGGAAGACTTAGCCCGAGAGAGCCACCTAAGGCGGAGTGTCGTCTTAGTCGCTTCCGCTAAAGAGGTGTTGGGCTTAATTGCCATCAGTGACCAAGTGCGCGCAGAGGCGGGTGAAGTGATTACACAACTGCGCTCTTTGGGGGTGAAGAAGAGTGTCATGCTCACCGGAGATAACCGGGCGACGGCCCAAGCTGTGGCCGAGTACCTCAACCTCGACGAGTTTAAAGCTGAGCTGATGCCCGGCGATAAGGTTGATGAGGTGAAACAGCTGCAGAGTGAGTATGGGAAGGTGGCCCTAATCGGGGACGGAATTAACGACGCCCCCTCTTTAGCCACTGCCGATGTGGGAATCGCCATCGCCGGAGCAGGCAATGATGTGGCGATGGAGAGTGCCGATGTGGTCCTCTTGGGAGAGAAGTTATCTCCCTTAATCGATGCTATTAAACTGAGTCGACTCGCTGTAGCCAACATGCAACAGAACATCTTCTTTGCCTTAGCTGTGGCTGCCTTCCTCTTAGTGGGGGTCCTCATGGGTGGGGTCACCCTTTCAGTGGGGATGCTGGTCCACGAACTCTCGGTCCTCCTCGTAATTTTGAACGCTGTCAGGCTGATGCGCTATGCGAAGGGGAAAAAGAAGACTATTATTTAACTATGGGATGTAATCACCACAGTTGTCTAAATATTGTCCCCCTCTTTCAGAATCTGGAGCCTCATCAGCTGGCGGCAGTTAGTGCCATCAGCCACGAGCACTCCTACAAGGGGGGGGAGTTAATCTATCGCCCCGGAGAGCCCCACGGCTCCTTAATCGTGGTCCACACCGGGGCTGTTAAACTCTATCGCCTCGATAGTGAGGGGAATGAACAGGTTATCAGGATCCTCTCGGCGGGGGAGTTTGCCGGAGAGTTAGCCCTCTTAGGGGGGGAGGAGACTCAAGACTTTGCTGAAGCATTGAGTGAGAGTACTCTCTGTATAATCGACGGCGAAGAGTTGGGGGAGTTGATGCTCCAACACCCCACTATTGGGCTCAAGTTCACCCAAGAGTTGAGTCGGCGCCTGCGTCAAAGTGACACCAACCTCCACCAAGTGGTGCGGGGGAGGGTGGAGCAACGCCTCGCATGGTACCTCCTCGACCTCTACCGCAAAGGGGGAGAACTCTCCATAGAACTGCCGATAACCAAAGGGAATGTCGCCTCTCTTTTAGCCATGAGCCAAGAGACGCTGAGCCGTGCCTTCAAGAGTTTAGAGGGGGATGAGCTCATTAGCCTCGGCAAGGGGCGCAAAGTGACAATTCTCGACTCTGAAGGGCTTGAGGAGTTGATCTTAACTTAAGGCAAGGGGCCAAAGTTAGTTTTAACAGTATCAGTACCCCCCTTAATATGGTAGAATATCGTCTAGTTATTCTATTAAGAGGGGGAGAAGGGCTAGTGGCTAGGAAGCGACTATCTATACGCAGTGTTCTTTCTTTAACAATCACTATCTCTTTTGTCTTGTTTGCCCTCCTCACGGCTACTTTCATATTTCCTCGCTGGGTCTACTTGTCACGTGAATTAATTGGGGTTAAAACCAAAGCAATGGGTGAGAAAGCCAACGATAAGGTCTCTTCGATGGTGAAGCTCCCCATTGAGATTAATGAGAGCAACACCGCCCTCTTTGAGCGAGATATCTTAGACACTTTTAGCGAAGATGGGGTCAACCTCTTCTTCTTAGACAAGCTCAACAACACTGAAGATTACATCTACAGCATCACCTACGGGGATGAGAAGGGGGATTATTACGGATCACGCCGCATTGGTGATAAGGTTGAGATTATCCGTAACAACCCCTCAACAGATCATCAAACTTGGTTCTTCACCATAGACTGGGAGGGACGCCCCGTAGAGATTAATCGGTCGGGATACTACGATCCCCGCGAGCGACAGTGGTACCAAGTGGCAGCTGCAAAGGGCTCCTCCACTTTCTCTCCGGTCCTCCCCAACTACTACATTGATGATCTCTCCATCTCGGTGGGTGTCCCCGTCTATGGTGTAGAGGGGGAGTTACTGGGGGTCTTAGCCTCCCATATCCTCCTCGCCGATATAAATCAGTTAGTAGCCGAGTATGGGCAAACCTACGAGGGGGAGCTGGTGATTGTGGAGCAGGAGAGTGGCTCCTTAATCGCCAACTCGGTGGGGAGTGAGAACTACTCCAGAAGCCAGGGGGGAGATGTTATCAGGACCTCGATTGAGGAAATGGACCAAGAGTATATTAAAAAGGGGTACAACAACTACATTAACAATGGGGAGACCAGCTCAGTTATCAGAGAGGGACGTGAGCGCTACAGCGTCTATGTTGAATCGATTGAGTTTAGTGGCCTCTCGTGGCTCATCATCTCGGCGATACCCCACTCCCCATTTTACGACCCCCTTTTCCAGGGGATGTACCTCCAGATTTTAGTCACCCTTATCATAATTGTCCTCACCATTGTCGCTCTGAGAGGTGTTATCCGGTACTACCTCCTCCCACTAAGGGAGTTGAGCAACTTCTCAGAGAGGTTGGCTACCGGGGACTTCTCCAAACGACTCAAGGTTGTGCGTGAAGATGAGGTTGGGCGCATCTCAAGGAGCTTCAACCACATTGCCGATGAGCTCTATGGGTTGGTCACCAACCTTGAAGAGATGGTGGAGAAGCGTAGCGATGAGGCTAAACAAGCGGTAGCTAGGTTACAAGTTAGTCGGGAGCGGCTGCGCCTGATTCTAGATACCACTGCCGAGGGGATCTATGGGGTTAACCTTAACGGGGAGTGTGTTTTTATCAATAAGAGCGGTCTTAGGTTTTTAGGTTACTCAAAACCAGAGGAGCTTCTTGGTAGAAATATGCACCAGATGATTTGTCACACTGATCGCCATGGGAGACCCAACCTCCCTGAAGATTGTAAAATTTTGAAGGCCCTCCACAACAACATAGAGTTGCATTCCGCAGAGGACGATATCTTTTGGAGAGCTGATGGCTCCTATTTCGATGTCGTCTATTTTGTCCGTCCCCAGGTGGTGGGGGATGAGGTTACCGGAGCTGTGGTCACCTTTATTGACAACACCGAGCGGCGGGGGAGGGAGGCGCAAATTGCCTATTTGAGTCACCACGATATCCTCACGGGACTCTATAACCGCACCTATTTTGAGCAGCTCCATCCTGAGCTCGATAAGCCTAAAAACTATCCCATCTCAGCCCTCTTTATCGACCTCAATGGACTCAAGATAACCAACGATATCTTTGGCCACAATGCCGGAGATGAGTTGGTGCGTAAAGCGGGGGAAGTGCTTGAGAAAAATCGGCGCAAAGGGGACCTACTAGCCCGTGTTGGGGGCGATGAGTTTGTTATGCTCCTCCCTAAGACCGACTTAGAGAGGGCACGCGCTATTGCCAAGACAATTACCGATGAGTTTGCCTCTTATAGTGTCGCCTCACTGCGCTGTAATATCTCAATTGGGGTCGACACGAAAACTGACGATAATCAACGCATTGAGGTTGTCCTTGCCAATGCCGAGAACGAGATGTACCGGATAAAATCGAATAGTCGTAGCGCTGTTACCAAAGAGACAATTAACACCATCCTCTCCAATATCTTCACACGAAGTCCCAAAGAGGAGCGCCATGCCAATGCCGTTGGAACCCTCTGTTACCAGATGGGGGTGGCCCTCAAGTTGCCCGAGACCGAACTAAATAAATTGGCGCGTGCTGGCTACTACCACGACATTGGTAAGATAACCCTCCCCGATCAACTCCTCACCCGCGATGAATTCTCCCCTGAAGAGATCATTGAGGTGCAACAACACGCCATCACCGGCTTTAGGATTTTGAACCTCTTTGACGAGACGCTCGACTTAGCTGAGTATGTTTATGGCCACCACGAACAGTGGGACGGGTCGGGCTATCCACGTGGCTTAATGGGGGGGCAAATCCCCCTAATTTCTAGGATTATTGCAATTTGTGAGTCGTATGAAAGGGCCCTCTATCGGGGCGACAATACCACCCCACAGGTGGAGAAAGCCAAAGAGGTTATCCGTAATGGGGCGGGAAGTCGCTTCGACCCCAAATTGAG
>DUOJ01000129.1 GCA_012838895.1 Spirochaetales bacterium | reverse complement strand
GCATCGATAATAACCTTCCCCATTCCGTTCCATAAGAAGGTGCGCTCAATGACTACTGAGCCACTAAAGATACTTATAAACCAGCCAGTCATAATAGTGATGAAAGGGATGAGGGCGTTTCTAAAGGCGTGTGAGTAGATTACCACCTTTTCGGTCAACCCTTTCGCCCGAGCTGTTCGAATATAATCCATACGGAGGGCTTCAATCATTGTTGCCCTCACATAACGGGTGAGTCCCCCCAAAGAGGTGAAGACCATCACCAAGAGGGGGAGAGCCATATGGTAGAGTTTATCCAAAAACATGCGCATAGGGGTTCCCTTAAGCCCAGGTGTTTGGACCCCACTGATGGGGAAGATTGGGACCTTTACCGCAAAGAGGAAGATAAAGAGGAGGGCGATAACAAAGAATGGGAGGCTATAGCCAATAATGGTTATAACCTGGACAGTGCTGTCGAAGCGACTTCCGCGTCGCACCGCTGTCGCTATTCCTAGCGGCAAAGTGATGGCAAAAACAGGAATAAGTGACCACACATTGAGCATGATGGTGTTCTTCATGGGAACCCCAATCATCTGTCTGACAGGCATCTTATAGGTTAGAGAGTAGCCAAAATCGCCTCGTAAGGTATTAAACAACCAGGCAAAATATTGTATTACCAATGGCTTGTCGAGTCCTAGTTTACGTACCGCATCTTGGTAGCGTGCTTCGTACTCTTCCGGTTTCATACTCATCTTATTCCCCTCCAACATCATCCTAGCGGGGTCGCCAGGAACCGACTTATAGAGGATAAAGAGGAGCACCGAGGCTATTAAAAAGACGACCACTATATAGGCAAGTCGTTTCAGAACATACTTGAGCATGGCCAAAGTTCCTTTCGAATTAGTTAAATGTTACAAATGCCCAGGGCAAACAACTTAAGTTGTTGCCCTAGGCGTTAGTGATTCAATTGTTAACGTATCTTACGTGAACAACACCTTACTTAACGCTAGCACGGATGATGGCGTAGCGGAAATCCCAAGTCGACAGTGAGTCGTACCCAACAATCCGAGGATTGAAGAAGTCGTGATAGACGTCAGAGTAGAGGGGGATATCGGGGAGGAGGTAGTTCCAGCGCTTCTGGAATTTAATCCACTTCTCTACCCACCCGTCTAAGTCGGCAGGGTCAGTTTTCTTCATATCGAGAGAAATTGCTTCAAGCTCTTTATCTGAGATGAAGTTGGTGTTGTAGACGCCAAAGAACTCTGGGTCGGTGCTGTAGTAGTACCAGTAGGCTTGGGTGGTGGCAAAGCCGGTTCCCAAGTTGAACATACCGTAGACTGGCTTATCAATGTTGTCCTTGTAGAGGTGGTCAAGGAGGACAGCAAAGTCGACGGTGGTACCGTTGATCTGCATACCAATCTTGCGCACTTCTGGGACTAACATGGTGGCAATCAAGTCAGAGACGGGGTTGTTGGCGGTGTTGGCCCACTCAATAATTAGGGGCATCAAAGCGCCATCGACTCTCTTGTAACGGATAGTATCAACACCCTTCTGGAAGGGTTTGCCATCTTTGTTGAGGGTCCAGCCATCTTTAACTAGCTCATCTTCAGCTTTTTGGAGGTTGAAGGGGTAAGCATTGAGCTCTTTGTCCAAGAGGGTAGCGTTCTGGACGTACTCCCACATTGAGGCGCCATAGTAGCCGTTAACGATGATTCCATAACCGCCGGTGTACTGACGGGCAAACTCGTTGCGGTCGAGACTGTAGGCAATTGCACGCCTGACTGCGTCGAACTGAGTTGGACCAAAGTCACATGCAAAAGCGATCTTTCCATAACCGTAGCGAGGATAGGAGGCAAAATTGACAATGCCTTGGTCATAAAGGTCTAAGCCGCGGCTGATTGAATCGCCACCTGAGACTCCCTGGAGCATGTCAATAGCACCAGTTCTGAGCTCATCCATCTCGGTTGCAGTGTTGGTAAGTTTAATAATAATGCGGTAGATTGAACCTTTGGCTCCATCGTACTCACCGAGGAAGAGGGGGTTAAGGACAACACTGGCTGTACTGTCAGCGGGGTTGTAGTTTTCGAATTGGTAAGGGCCTGAGGTGACCAGAGGCTTGTAGCGGTAACCTGTACCTGGAGTTAAAACGGTCTGACGAAGTAGGTCAGCTGTGAAGTTGCTCGACAAGGCTGCTCCCTTGGCAGTGTTTAACACTTCCACGCCCGGTGCAATTACATGGAGGGGAAGTGGTCCAACAGAAACAAGGGAGAGGTCAAAGAAGTAGGGTAACTCTTCAGCCTTAATGGTAATTGAGAAGGAGTAGTCACTGTGGATCTTAATTCCTTCAAAGTAATTTACTTTACCACTGTGGTAATCTTCGTACCCAACATACTCGGGGCCTGTACCATAAGAGGCGCCAATTTCAACAGCTTGCGGTGAAGCAGCATAGAGGATGTTGAAAACATAATCGCTGGCGGTGATATGGTGGCCATCATTGTAGGTGAGGTTGTTGGCTAGGTGGAAGGTGTAAGTCTTCGTACCATCGGCATTATCAACCGCATCAAAAGAGGTAATAGCAACGGGGTTAACCTCGTAGCGTCCTTCTTTGGTCCACGCGACGGTTTCATAACCACCCATCAACCCTTTTAGATAGGCGTTAGTTGCACTGTTGGTCCAACCATCAAAGAAATCACCGTTGACTTGAGTTGATGAACCCAAAATAACCTGTGTTTCTACGTTTGGAGCAGCTTCAGTAGCTCCCTTCGCAAAAGCTGCGGAAAGGACAACAGCAACAATGAGAAACGTTACAAAAATTCTTTTTCTCATTATACATAATCTCCTTAAGTATTTATTTTTGCTTACTGTAATAAGCAAGTGTCAGCCATTATAGTAAATATATAGGTTTCTGTCAAAAACATTAGCCCCTCCACCCCCTAAAGGGGTGAATAAATAGAAAAAGGGGTGTTATTAATAGGAAAACATTGCTTGACCCTTTTGAAAAAACATCTTATCAATTGTTTTAGTTAAGTAATATATTATGAGGTACTATGTTAAAATTTCATCCCCTTTCCCCTGCTGACAAACAATATTTTCCCTCTTCGACCCAATACTTGGCCTACAATTACTACTACTCTTTTGCCCGCCTTTGGGGCGATGTAATCGACCTCACAGTTGCTAAAAGTGAGATAGCCCTCTATTTACGTCTCAAAGGGGAGAACCGTTTCTTTCTCCCTATAACCACTAACCTCCCCGCAGCAATAGCAGAGTTAGAGCAGTTTTGTGAGACAATGGGGACCACCCCCGTTCTAGAGGGAGTTCCCACCGCTGAAGCGCTCCAGCTCAAAGAGATGGGATATAATCTAGAGCGAGTTCCCAACTTCGATGATTACCTCTACGAGAGTGAGAGCTTAATAAAATTGGGTGGCAAAAAGCTCCAATCTAAACGTAACCACATCTCTAAGTTTGAGCGCTACTACACCTACACCCTCTTTTCGATGGGGAGAGAGAAGATTAGGGAGGAGTGTTATGAGATGGCCTCTACCACCTGGTTAGAGAGCCAGGGCGAAGTTACTAAAGAGATAGAAGATGAGTTGAAAGCCCTTAGAAATGCCTTCGATAACTGGGACGAATTAAATCTCTTAGGGATGGTAATTTGTATCGATCACCACCTTAGCGCTTTCACCGTGGGTGAAATAATTGATAACGAGATGGCGATTATCCACTTTGAGAAGGGAGATACCTCCTTCAGTGGAATCTACAGTGTCATTAACCAGCTCTTTTGTTCCCAATACCTCGCCGATGTGCGCTATATAAATAGGCAAGAGGATGCCGGGGTCGCTGGGTTGAGAAAGGCTAAACTCTCCTACCGCCCCGTTATGATGGTTGAAAAGTATAGGGCGACTCGTTAGTGATTCAATTCAACCAAGCCACCTCAGCCGATTATCTCCCCCTTAAAAGTCTCTGGAAAGTGGTTTTTGATGAGAAGGAGCCCTTTCTAGAGCTCTTCTTCAACGAGAGAATCTTCTTTGAACACATCTTTGTTGCCCGCCAAGGAGATACTATCTTAGCCGCCCTCCACGCCCTCCCCTCCTTTTACCACTACCAAGGAGAGAGTTACCCTTGCTCTTACATTGTGGGGGCAGCCACAGTAGAAGAGTACCGAGGGCAGGGGATTATGGGGGGACTTCTAGAGAAAACTATTGGAAGTTACACCCATCCGGTGGTCCTCTTTCCAGCGGTGCGTCCCTACTATGTCAAACGGGGATTTTTCACCACCTCCAACCTCTTAAATTTCCCTCTCACCCACCCTATAGAGGGGCAAGCCGCCTCCATACCTTTCGATAATTTTCACCTACATCGAATCTACCTAGAGGCAACCAAAGAGAGGGGGGCCCTCGAGAGAGATGAGTTGGCTTGGCAGTTCCTCCTAATGGGGTACGCGGCTGTTGCAACTGAGAAGAGCTACGCCCTCCTCCTTGGTGATAAAGCGGTTGAAGCGATGGCCATAAATGAGGAGGGGGCCAAAGAGCTCTTAATCCTCCTCTATCAACGGGGTGTTAAAACTATTCAGGTTTTGAAGAACTCCCCCTTTCTCCCCCTCTTACTGGAGAGTGAGGTAACCTATATCCCGATGGGGATGAGTAGCTCTGAAACTATGGATGGCGTCTATATTGCTGAGCAATACTAATAGTAGCTGTAGTTAAAAAGTAGGTCACGCAGTTGATCAATATCATATATATCGACCACAACTTCTCGACCATTGAGTACTATTAGTTATTTAGACAGGCGTTATTAAGATTAACCAATTAGATAGCGGTAGAGATTATCGGGGACCCGTTGTTCCATCTTAAAGCGCATCGCAACTACCGGTAGGCGCCTCCCCTTCTCATCTCTCTTCTCACCTAATTTACTCATTAGGTGGACTAAATCTCCCATATAGTAGAACGTGTGCCCCTCATCGTTACTCTTTTTAACAAAGAATAACTTACGGCAACTCTCCTCTTCAATGGCAACTACCTCTTTAGAATCTAGCTTAACACGATTACGGGTCTCCCAAGCAAACTCCTCAGGAGAGATGAAATAATCTTTGTAGTCAATTGAAGGGGCGATTGTTGCCTGGTTTTTATCGTAGGTGACAAAAATGGGACACTCCCCCCGCTCATAGTCTACCTTATAACCGTAGAGGGTTGATGCTTGGCTATTGGGCCACCCTAGAATACGACACACATCTTCTCGGCTATACTTGTGGTAGAGGGCAAAATCGTCTTGTCGTCTATAGGGTAGAATGTAGTTGTTAAACTCCCACTCCCCAATATTTAAAATATCTTGAAGTTCACGGCGGTAGGGGTCACTCTCTAGGAGTTCTCTAAACTGGGGAGTGGCTACCAATTTATCCCCTCGCTGTTGGGTGTAGACTATATTACCAAAACTAGAACACTCTCTTTGGTAGTAAAATTTGTTTTGCAAGATTGAGATAGCCGACTCAACGCCCACCCTATAGGCCTCTATCTTATAACGCTCTTTTACCTCTCTAAAGAGTTCATCTAAGGTGGTCTCCCCTTTATCTATTAGGAGCTCAACAAGGAGAGCCTCATAGGGGCGCAGTCCTGGAGCGACAACCTTGGAGAAGAAGTCCAAACTTTTAAGCTGGAGATCACTTAGTTTATCTTGGTAATCTAAATCTACCCGCTTTTTAAATGAAGCGTAGTTTTTGGCTAAGTCGATAAACAAAAGGGGTGAGATAGCTCCATGGTGGACAAAGTCGACCATCGTAGGGATTCTACCCACCTTAGAGCGCACCTTTAAGTACTCCTCTTTTAAGATCTTAATTGTCGAAAAAGAGACCACGTTAATCGCCTTAAAGATTCTCTCTTTGGCCACTAGGTCAAAATTAACGGTCGATTCCCCACTGATAGAGAGGCTACCACTACTAATTAGCTTCCTCAAGTTATCCTTCTTGTAACTGGTGTCGCCGTAGAGGGCTATTGGGATGAGATAGTTGTTGGTGTAGTTCCCTACAAAATCGATGACCGTTAAAAACTCTTTCCCCGGAAACTTACGAAGCCCTCGCCCTAATTGCTGAACAAAGATAATTGCCGATTGGGTGGGCCTAACCATAATAATCTGGTTTAGTGATGGGATATCGATTCCTTCATTGAAAATATCGACAGCAACTAGGTACTCCAACTCATCGTGCTCTAAACGATCAAAGGCCTCTTCGCGCCTTTCATTGCTATCCGCACCACTAAGGGCGAGTGTTTTAAGCCCCTCAAGAGCCAATCTTTCAGCTAAAAATTGAGCCTCTTCGTTACGGGAACAGAAAATTAAACCCCGTCGCTCTTTAAGACCAATAGAATAGCGATCGATGGTAGCCTTGATTTGCTTGACCCACTCGTGTCGCTCAAGGAGTGAAAACTTACTCAAATCATCGTACTCTTGCCCATTAACCGACAATTGAGCAATCCCATAGTAGTGGAAGGGGGCTAAGAGGTCGGCTTCCAAAGCTTGGTTAAGTCTAATCTCATAGGCAATGGTGTGGTTGAACAAACGGTAGATATCGTAGCCATCGGTTCTCTCTGGGGTAGCCGTCATTCCAAGGAGGAACTTGGGTTTAAAATAATTAAGAACCTTTTCATAAGAGGCGGCTCCCGCCCGGTGAACCTCATCGACAATGATGTAGTCAAAGGCGTCTCTCTCAAAACGGTTGAGGACATCATCTTTAGAGAGGGTCTGAATCATGGCAAAGAGGTGGCCACCTCCCCTATTCAAACTCCCTTGTCCTGCTAAGAGCGAAGATGAAATCCCCTGCCCCAATATCTTATGAAAGCTCTCTCTAGCTGCTTGAGCAATTTGCTGACGGTGGACAATGAAGAGGAGGCGCTTTGCCCCAAAGGCTTTCACATCGAGGGCACTCAAATAAGTCTTACCGCTACCGGTAGCTGAGATTAAGAGGGCTCGACTAGCCCCCTTTAGTCGCAATGCTTCAAGAGAAGCGAGGGCCTCCTTTTGCATTATATTGGGTTTAATTACCTCATCTTCTCTTTTTTGAGCTACAGGAAAGGCCCTTCGCACCTCTCGGTAGTGGGAAAGCCATCCTTTAGAGAGCGGGTAGGCTTCTTGCCAAGCACTCTCAAACTCGCGGTGGGTCTGCCTGAGAAGTTCTCCATCTTCTAAGGAGACTAGGCGTAGGTTCCACTCACGGGTGGTGGTCAATGCTTGCTGTGTAAGGTTGGAGCTACCGATTACTAATGAGGAGTAGTTTTGGTGTTGGAAGAGGTACCCTTTAGCATGAAATGGTTTACCACTATAGATTTTAATCTCAATATTAGGGAAGAAGTCGAGGAGTGTCTCCAGTGCATCAGGGTCACTAAAATTGAGATAGTCGCTAGTTAAAATCCTCCCCTTGACTCCCCTATTTTTAAGGTCGTAGAGGCTTTGGAGGAGGGTAGCAACGCCCCCTCTTGTAATGAAAGCTACTGAAAATTGGAAAGATATGCACTCTTCTAATTCACGAGTCAGCGTTGCTAAAACATTATTCTCAGGGGGTTCATTTAAGACTAGGTGGGGACGAAACTCCTCCCTAGAGAGGAGGGAGTGGTCAATGAGTCCAGTTTGAATACTTGCTGTCAAACTCTCCCTAGTACCCATCGCTCCCCCTTAAGATATCTTCAACTAAGGCAACAATTGGGAGATCAGCGGCAGCCCACTTAACACTGTAGAGTTCTTCCAGGGAGAGCCATCTTTTAGCGAGGTGCTCTTTTAACAACAGGTCCCCCTCCACAATGCGACACTGATAGGCAATCAAGGTGAGGGAGAATGTTTGATAGGTGTGGTCAACACTCATCAGGTAGCGCACCACCTCAATCTTTGTGGCTAACTCCTCCTCAATCTCCCTAACAATAGTCGCTGTCGCCTCTTCTCCCTCTTCCACCTTGCCCCCGGGAAATTCCCAATGGAGAGCCAATTCTCCTCCACCTCCCCTTTGGGCACAAAACACCCTACCTCCTTCAATAAAGACTGCCGCAGCCACTTTTAAATGTTTCATTAGTTGATCGTAGCAGCCCTGCTTCCTTGAGTCCAGATCAATCTCTATTATTCTTGCGGTAGGGGGTCCTAATTGTTATTATCGAAGTATGCGTAGAGAACCTTCAAGACATACCCTAAAAGAGGGGAGTAATATCACCATACGCTCCCTCTCCCCCCAAGATGCCCATGCAGTGGTCGCCTTTATGTTGGAGATCTATACCACTAGTCGTTATATGGTGAAGTACCCTGATGAGTGGACTGTCACCCCCCGTGCTGAAGCTGCCTACATTAGGGGGGCTTTAGAAGACCCCCATCGAGTTTTATTGGGAGTTTTTCATAAAGGAAATTTAGTTGCCATGGGGGATGTCTTTGAAGTTTCCAAGCGACAACGTCTTAGTCACCGCGGAACCTTAAGCTTAGCAGTAGCCCTCCCCTACGAGGGGCGCGGTATCGGCTCACTACTAGTGGAGACTCTAATTGAAGAGTCTAAGAAGATGAAGTTCGAGCAAATTGAGTTAACCGTAGTGACCGAAAACAAAGTAGCCATCCACATCTATGAGAAATATCAATTTATCCCCTACGGAACCCTAAAGAGGGGGATGAAGAACAGAGATGGCTCCTACTGGGACCTATTGCATATGGTGAGAGATTTAGAGGGGTGATAAAGAGAGGTAGACTGAGAAGGTTGTCCCCTTTCCCTCTTCACTCTTTACTAAGATATCACCATCCATCATCTGGATAATCTGTTGGCAGAAAGAGAGTCCTAAACCCCAGTTTTTTGTAGAAGGTTTAGTACTGTAATAGGGGTTGAAAACCTTCCTCAAATTTGCCTTGGAAATTCCTTCCCCATTATCTTCAATCTCAATCACTCCCCAACGCCCTTTCTGGTAGGCTTGTAAAAGAATTCTCCCCTCTTTCTCTCCAATACTTTCGCAGCTGTTGGTAATAAGGTTACGCATTACCTCAATCAATTGGGAGCGGTCAACTAAAACATCTAGGCTTCTAATATGGTGAGCAATAATTAGGTCAATATTTTTAGGAACAAAGGGGGTAACTGCAGTCTTAATCTCCTTAACTATTGAGGGGATCGATTCAACAGTATAATTCATGCGGGGCTTACTAGTCATTTTATGTAGATGGTCCAATCTATTGAGACAAGTGCTACTGATGGCATGGATACTTGAGAAGTTTTCAGCAGAAGGCTCAAGGTTATCACCACCTTTGGAAGCCAATGTCTGAATTGCAAAAAGGTCGTTCTTAAAGGCATGGATAAAAGCTTGCGAACCGATGTTGGCCGACTTGTAAGTGGTCTCAAGAAATAGACGCTGACGACGTCTATTTTGGCTTATCACATTGTATTTATAGATTGAGATTAAGAAGAAGGCACTTGAAACCGTCATAAAAAATATTAACAGATAGAAACCAGTTGACCCGATAAAACGAAGATTGAGTCCCACATACGGTTTAGCATACATTCGCGCCGTTAAACCCAATCCCCTTGGGGTGAACATAAGGCGTGGGACCCAATAAAATATAATAGAGAAGCTCAAATAAAGGGTCAAATAATTGGCAAAGAGCATGAAGGTTTTTTGTCTAATCTGATCGTGATAGGCATAATGGAGAGAACGCCAAATCATTCCCAGCGAAAGGAGAAGATAACCAATCATCCAAACCTTATTTATAATAGTCAAAATATCAATTAGCCTAAAAAACATGTTGGCACTAAAAATTTTAATTTGGAGGTGAAAAAAGAGATGATAAACCGCATTGGTAAAGAGGGGATCAAAGCTAATCAAGAAAAAAACAGGGGGAATTAGGAGGTAGAATTTATAGCGCTTCTTTACTGAATAGGTCATATAGTGGAAATAGGCAAAGCTAAAAGTGGTTGAGCAATAGAGGAAGATGGCAATCCCAAGGTTGAGAAGTCTGATTACGGTGAAGGCACTCAAATTGAGATAATAGACCCAAAAGTAGAGAGAGCGGTTATTCAAGAGGAGAACTTTGCGAACAAAATAGGAGAAATCCCACATATTAACCGAATAGACAATGAGGCTAAAAATCGCAAGGATGAGACCCGAGATAGAGGCAACAATCCACCTAGAGAGCGAAGTACGTAAATCAAACCGAATAAGAGCGACTAGCAGAATTACCAATATTAAAAATATAATAATCATTGTGTAATCCTATTCAAAAAGGTCAGCCAAGCCCATCTCTCTAATAATCTCAGCTACCTCTTTACGCCTTTTGACATTAAATTTTCTTAAGATATTACCTATATGAAATTTTACAGTAGAGAGCTCTATATAGTTTTCAGCAGCTATCTCTCTCAACGAAGCGTTATCTAAAATAGATGGGATTAGACTCCTCTCTGTCCGCGTTAAAGAGGAAATAATTTCGATAATCTCCCCAATATTCTTACGCATACGCTGGATTGAACCAATATTATTCCTGATAATTTTGGCAACCTTAGGCTCTAAAGAGGATTGGTTGTCGTGTGCTGCTTTAATTGCCTGAATTATGATACTAGCTGAACTATTTTTTAAAATAAAATCGACAGCGCCCGCCTCAAAAGCATCTAATATAGTCTCAATATCTTCATGGATTGTTAAAATTATCACCTTAACAGCGGGGTTTTGGGTGGTGATTATACGGGTCGCTTCGATTCCATCGTTGCGTTCAGCCATCTCAACGTCCATCAAAACAACATCACACTCACACCCAGAGAAGTTTTTCACCGCTTCTTTTCCACTGCGAGCTGTTGAGACAATTGAAAACCCGGGCTCATGTGAGAGTAAGTCGACAAAGTGTTTTAGGATTGGTCCGTTATCTTCAGCAATACAAATCTTAATCATCTTATCTATCTACAACCCCTTTCTCAAGCAGTGTAGCATGTTTTAACACTTCAATCATTCCTTAACTATACGCCCATCCTTCATTACCCAGGAGACCTTTTCAAAAGCATTGAAGCTCTCTTGGGGACTCTCGTCGAGCGCGATAAGATCTGCAAAGTACCCCTCTCTAATTATCCCAACCTCATCACCCAGACCAAGACATTGTGCTCCCCTCTCGGTAGCCGAACGCACCACCTCTTGCCACGACATACCAGCTCGCTCCCCCATTAACGAGAGTTCTAAGTGGGTCTCATTAAAATAGGTCCCCCACACACCAGCATCGGTGCCAATCACAAAGGGATACCCTAAAACTATTAGATGGTGAACGATTTCAAAAAGGATCCTCTCCTGTTCAAGCTTAAAAACTTCCAAGGGGGTAGGTTCACGTCTCCCAAAGCGCACTTCGTTAAGGAGGTTGTAACAGGTACTAACCCCAATCATTAGGAGCGGTTTTTGTTTATCATCTAGCTCAAATATTTCAGGAATGAACTCTCTCTCAAGTAACCCGCTCTCTTTGGAACGGACAAAACAAGCGCAATGCTCAATACAGTCGACCCCCCCGGCGCTACAGATAGCAAACCCCTCAGTTGTTAAACAATGGGCTAATGTTGGTAAATTATATTGGTGAGCGCTCTCAACGATGGTCTTAATCTGTTCAACACTGTAGGCAGCTTTTACAGGGTCGCAGTTGGGGGTAATTTGCCCTCCAGTAGCCATTATTTTAAGGGAAGTGGCCCCTTTCTCGTAGTGAATTCTAACGGCATCTGCTAACTCTTTCGTACTTTCCGCTTCACATCCCATAAAAAAGAGGTGGCCATTGTAGGCTGTCACAGGTGGTCCACAAAATACCAGACGGGGGAGATTGGGACTATTTGCCCCTAACTCAAGTAGGTTCCAACTACTACCAGCATCACGGGCTGTTGTCACCCCTGAGTAGAGGAGTTGCTCTCCCTGATGCTGAGCAAGGGCAAGAAGTTCTTCTTTGGAGGAGGAGGTAAAATTATCTACGACGTCGTTAGAAGCATCAAACTCGAGGTGGACATGGGTATTGACGAGACCAGGTAAGAGCCATTTATCCCTTAACTCAATTAATTGTCCCTTCTCTGTGAAGTGGGATGGAAGGTCTTCTTCATCCCCTACCCAGACAATCTTCTCCCCTTCTGTGACAACAATCCCTTTATGAAAATTGTTGTCATCACTTAGAAAAATACCTTTGGGTTTTATTATATACATACAACCCCTCCTACAAGGTGAGACGCTTTAACCTCTTTAAGACCTCTTGAAAATCATCCTCACTAGTTGTTAGGGAGAGTCGCACATAGTTGGTACCATCTTCCCCGTAGTAGTCTCCCGGGACGACCAATATATTGGCCTCATTTAAGAGGTAATTGGTAAAACTTCTCCCATCCCCTTTTGGAGATTTAACCCAGATGTAGAACCCCCCCATACTCTTATAGTAATCGAGACCAATGGTCTCTAATACCTCAATTAGTTCGTCACGCCTTTTTTGGTAGTGCTCTCCCAATTTAGCTCCGGTGTTATCTAGATAGGTCTGCTTTAAAGCAACCGCAGCTCCATATTGAAAGCCGTTATAGGGGGCTGTGTCGGTTAAAGAGAGGTATTCACGTATCTCTTTAATAATTGCCTCGCCTCCAGCAATAAAGGAGATTCTCCAGCCAGCTAAACTAGTCAATTTAGAGAATGAGAAGAGTTCGATTCCCACCTCTCTAGCCCCCTCTATCTCCATTAAGGAGAGGGGTTTTATCCCATCAAATACAATCTCGTTGTAGGCGTTGTCGTAGCAGAGTAAAATTGAGTTTTTGTGGGCAAATTCAACTATCTCCTCAAGTTTATCTCGCGTTATAACAGCCCCAGTGGGGTTGTGGGGGTAGTTTAGATAGAGAATCTTTGCCTTTTCTACCACGTCTAGAGGTATTTGGGTTAAGTCTGGAAGATAATCACTCTCCTCGCTTGACGGGATAAGGTAGGTAGATGCCCCACAAAATTCAGTGGCCAAAAAATAGGAGGGGTAAGAGACACTTGGTAAAAGGATATAGTCGCCACTTCCTGCAAAAACAGTGGCCACATCGAAAATGGCTGAGCGGATTCCCCTCACTACCATTATTTCTTGGGGATTAACTTCTGTTTTAAAAACTTGCTTATAATAAGCTCCTATCCCTTCTAGCAACTCACCCACTCCATTAAAATTACCGTATCCATGCATATTCGGATCTCTGGAGCGCTCTAATAATTCATTCAACGCCTCTGGGCAAGGAGGAATATCTGGATTCCCAATTGAGAGGTCTATCAGACCCGGCTTAGCTTGTTTTTTACATTCACCGAGGAAAGAGACAATCTCAACTTGATCCATCTTGCGAATTCTGGGGGTTACAATTTTACTTTCAAACATACAAGGCCTCCTATAAATCAAAAATGAGGTCAACTTTATCACAAGCTCTTTGGAGGGAGCTAAGAGTTTCTGGAAGGAGTCCTACTCCTTCTATTTTGCTCTTTTTTTCCTCAATACTCTCCAATTCCCCTGGATAGTAGATCTGTTCAACACCAGGCTGGAGGGAGGCACTCTTCAACTCATCAATTAGGGCCTCAATCCGTTGATTATAGATTTCTTGGGTCACTATTTGGGAGAAGTCTAAGGCTAAGAAAAAATGACCTACCCCCTTGCTGTCATTAGGTTCTCTGTTCCATGCCCGCGCCTCTTTGAGGAGAGAGGAACCAGATAGAAGGGCTGCTAAAATTTCTACCATCACAGCTAACCCATATCCCTTATGTCCTCCGAAGGGGAGCAATGTTCCCCCATCAAAGTAGTCTTGAGGCACTGTTGAGGGCTTTCCTGCGTTATCAAGGATAGATTCGGGAGGTAACTCTTCTCCCTTCATACGTGCTATTTGAATCTTACCATCAGAGAGTTTACTCATCGCCATATCTAAGATGATTGGTCCCCTTTCTCCTGCTGGAGCTCCAAAGGAGAAGGGGTTGTTGCCGATACTACTCTCATTAGCACCTATTGCTGCCATTATAATATCGCCATTACTCATAGCCATCCCAATCATCCCCTTACTACAACACTGATTGGTGTAGTAACCTGCAGCACCAAAATGGCGGCTGTTACGAACAAGGGAAAAGGCGATTGTATTTTTGCGTGCTAGGGCTATTGTGTGCTCCATCGCTTTATAGCTGGCAACCAATCCCAAACCGCGACAAGCATCAAAGAGGTCCCAATTGTCCCCATTTTGAACACTCTTTAGGGGCGCTTTGGGGTCAATTCCCCCAGATAGAATTGAATTGACATATTTTTCAACTCGCATTACCCCATGGGATGCGACACCTCTCATCTCTGTGGTTATCAAAATCTCAGCTGCAATTTCAGCATCCGTCAGAGAGAGCCCTGCCTTAACAAAGATCTCTCTTGTTAGATTTTTAAGCCTAAAGGGGTCAACTCTTTGATATCCCATACTATTACTCTAACTCCTCAATCACCTTACACAGGTCACCATAGGCTTGCTTAACGAATCCCAAGTCACCTGAAGCCCAGAAAATATTCATCCCCTTAGAGCGCCAGAAACGAATTTCCTCAGGTGTGTCACAATAGATTCCACACGAGATTTTATGGGAGTTACTAATCTCAATCACCCTCTCAATCCCCTCTATGAGTTTTGGATGGTCAAATTGGAACGGATTACCCATCGCTATAGACATGTCGTTGGGACCAACAATTACCCCATCGACTTTCCCTAAGGACAACATCCCCTCCAAATTTTGGATTCCCAAAGGCGACTCTATCTGCAGAAAGACCAACCTATTTTGATTGAAACTATCAACTGAGACTTGCCCATCATGAAAGAGAGAAAATCCCCCACACCCCTTTTTCCCAAGCGGTGGCATTCTTATTGAATCAAACACTTTTTGGGCTTGTTCTAGGGTCTCAATTCGGGGCACTAAAATTCCATCAGCCCCCATATCGAAAACTTTTGACATGTAGGCGTAGGTAATCTCTTGTACTCTAGCAATAGCGGGTATTTTGAGTACATTACACATCCTAAGCATCTCTTCAGCACTCTCTGCTGTAAGGCGACCATGTTCAAAGTCAAAGATTAAGAAGTCGAGTGTCTCATTGTGAAACACCTGGATTAATCCACTCCAATTTAAGGCACTAATAGTTGTAGCAAAGGTTTTTTCCCTGTTTAATAATTTTTGTTGCAACTTCATCTCTATCCTCCATTAGTTAAGCTATTCGATTGATTGGCTCTTCCCCTCTGAGCACACGCACAATATCGTCACACACCTCGTGATGAAGGGCAACAATTGACTCTTGGCTATACCAAGCAATATGGGGAGTTAGAACAACATTTTTATATTGATAAATTGGGTGATCCATAGGGAGAGGTTCACTCGGTAAGACATCTAAACCAGCGCCTCCAACCTGCCCCTCTTCTAGGGACTCTACTAGGTGGTCGAGGTTGATTAGCCCTCCTCGGCTGGTGTTGATGATGACGACCCCTTCTTGCATCTCTTTTAATGCTCTCCTATCAATAATATTCCTCGTAGCATCACTTAGTGGGAGATGCAATGAGATACAGTGGGAGCGGTGGTAGAGCTCTTCCAGTGAGAGGACCTCAACTCCAAATTGCCCAATGAATGAGGGGTCTAAGTAGGGGTCGTAAGTGACAACCTCCATCCCTAATGCCTTAGCTGCTAGAGCTACATTACGGGCAATACGGCCAAAGCCAATTAAGCCTAGGACCTTGCGATTCAATCTGAAGGTGGGATTGTCCATTGCAACACTCCAGTTATCCCCCCGCAAGCGACTATTATAGGCAACAGTTTGACGGCTAACTGAAAGGAGGAGGGCTATCGTATGTTCAGCCACATCGATAACTCCATAAGCAGGTGCATTGCAAACAGCTATACCTCGCCTCTTAGCTGCCTCCAAATCGATGTTATCAAAACCTATACCATACCTTATGATTAAGTGGCACTTTTCTAAAGAATCGATAACCTCTTTTGATATTTTAGCGTCACTAAAGGCTACAACATAAGCTTTTCGACAGAGGTCTTGAATCGATTGGATATCACCAAATTTCGTTATAACAAGCTCAGTCTTCTCCTCTTTTAAGAGGCGTTCTTCTTCAATAGGGAAAGATTCCCCTGTGTTCGATAAAATTACTATTTTCCGTATATCTCCCATTTAGCTACCCCTTAATACTCCCTGCGGTTAATCCTTTAGTTAACTGTTTTTGAAAAAGTGCATAGATAATAATTGAAGGCAACATAATAATTACCAAGCCCGCAAATAGGGAACCCCATTCGGTCTTAAACTGCAGGGTTTCGGTTAAACGTACTAGTCCAACGGGGAGAGTCCTTTTAAGGTCGTTGGTGATAAAGGTCATCCCAAATAGGTAGTCATTCCAGACCCAGATGTAGTTAAAAATACTAACTGTTATTAGGCCAGTTTTTGAGATGGGAAACATAATACGCCAAAAAGTCCCATACTCAGAACACCCATCGATACGAGCTGCATCAGAGAGTTCATTAGGGATTGTCTTAAAGAAAGAGATTAAGACAAAAACTGAAAAAGGGAGACTAAAGACAGTGTAGATAATAATTAGACCACGCCAAGTATCTAACATCCTTAGTGAGACTAAAAGGAGGAAGATTGGCACAATCCCTAGGATAGTAGGAACATAGAGCCCCGACATGTAGAGGGTTTGGACAAAGTTGTTACCCCAAAATTTAAATCGGGCCAAAACATATGCAGTAGTCGCACAAAGAATTAGTGTTAACACCACCGTAATTGCAACAACAATGACGCTGTTGAGAAAATAGGTCCCTATTTTTGCAGTTTCCCAAGCATTCCGATAGTTATCGAAAAAGATTCCTTGAGGTAAAGCCCAAGCACTCTTATAAAACTCCTGGTTAGTTTTAAAGGAGCTAAAAATTGTCCATAACACTGGGTAGACGACGATTACGCTGTATGCAATAAGAACAATTCTAATCAGTAAATCAGAGACGGTTGTTCCAATCCTCTTCCCCTCTCTCTTTATAAAAGGTTTTTTAGTACTCATAGGTCTCCGCCTTTGTAAACTTCAATACGATAAAACTGATAACAAATAGGATTACAAAGAGGTAGACTCCTATCGCAGTGGCATACCCAAAATCGCTAAATTGGAACGCGTTCTGATAGAGGTAGGTCGTTAGTAGCTCTGATGAACGGCTCGGGCCCCCCCTAGTTACCACAAAGACAAGGTTAAAAGTTTTAGAGAAGGCATTTATGACGAAGAAGACAAAAGCAGTCCTCATTGTCTCCCATATGAGGGGTATCGTAATCGAGAATAGTTGCCTAATCTCCCCCGCCCCATCAAGCTTAGCTGACTCGTAGAGCTCTTCAGGAATATTTTGCATTGCCGCAAAAAAGAGGAGCATGTAGAATCCAATGTACATCCAAGCCTGAGGGACCACCAAAGCCCCCATGACGGTACTGGGATCTCCCAGCCAAACTTTTATATATTTCCCTAACCCTAAGAACTCCATAACGGTATTCAAAATCCCAAAAGATGGGTTATAGATAAATTTCCAGATTAAACCAACAACAATAATTGAAAGCATATTAGGAAAGAAGAAAACAATCCTGTAGAACCCCATCTCCTTGAACTTTTTGCGCGCCATCACGGTTGAAAAGAAGAGGGAAAAGAGGAAAATAACAATCGTCCCCCAAAAGAGGAAGAAGAGGTTATTTTTAGTTGCTTTCCAAATTATTGGGTCCTTAAAAAGTTTCGCAAAGTTGGCAAACCCAATAAACTTCATATTCTTAGAGAGGCCTCTCCAAGAAAAAAGACTAACATAGAATGTTTTTAGAAACGGATAGATATAGAAAACGGCATAAAGGATAAGGGTGGGTAAGAGATTTACCGCAATAAAACTTTTGTATCCTCTCTCTCTTTTCATTAGTCACACCCCATAGATTAAAATTGATTAAAGAAGTCAATAGATGGGGAGTCTCCTCCCCATCTATATCTGTTTAGCAACCTAGTAAAGCTTGTATTTCTTAATACTGCTATCTTTGCGTACCTGCTCTGCAGCAGCTTCCATCGACTCACTAAACTTTTTAGCATCAATGTTACCCATCACGAGTGATGAGATGAGATCTTGGAAGGTTGTGTTGAACGGATTGTACCACACCTCATAGGGGGTGATAAACAGTTCGTTCAGGGGCTCATCAAGGAGGGCAAATGCACTTAGCACCTCTTTGGGGAGGTCCAACCCTTCTGATATACTCTCAACGGGGATAATCATAGTGTAGTCTTTAGCAACCTGTTTTCTGATTGGCTCGCTATAGAGGATACGTAGAAGTTCAATCGCCATTTCAGGGTTCTTTGCATCGGCAGAGATTGCTACGTAAGAGTTTGAGGCTCGCATATAACCGGGGTCACCAGCTTTAATTTTGGTCGGAGGTAGCATAGATGCCAACTCAAATCCTGGAGGCCAGTTACCAGCCATCTCGTTGAAAACCCACGACCCAGCGGCCAGCATCGCTGCCCGGTGGTTGATAAACTCCATTTGTGATTCGGTATGGCTTAAGGCAATCAAACCTTTGTGGAAGTAGCCGTGGTCCCTCATGTACTGAATTCTCTCAGCTGCTTTGACGAATGGAGCTGAAGTGAAAAAGCCCGGTGTCAAGTTGTTGAGATCTTTGATTGCTTGTTGACCACCAAATGAGGCTACGTTGGAGAGGAAGAATGCATTGGTTAAATAGTAGGGGTACATCCCGGGGAAGACCACTGGAGCGATGTTGGGAGCATCTTTTTTTATTTGCTCACAAAGGGCTACAAATTGGTCCCAAGTCTCGGGTACTTTCCACCCATATTTAGCAAATAGGGCTTTGTCGTAAAGCAATCCTGATAAGTTCAAGTTGTCTGAAACGATGTAGTAGTGACCATCTGACTTAAGAGCGTCCATGACGTTACTTTGTAGCTTGTCACCAATCGTAATTGATTCGCCTACTGGAGTCATCTTCATCACATCGTCTAGAACCCTCAACTTACCCTCTTCAATTGCGCCGAAGAAATCGAAAGTACCTACGTTGACCTGGAAAATATCGGGTGGGTTACCAGAAATTAGCCTAGGTCTAAGCACATCTTCAGCTTTTGGGTTGTACTCTAGTTTAACCTCAACATTGGGATACATCTCTTTGAACTTCTCAATGGCGGGATTCATATACTCTCCCTGGCCACCGATGCGCCACAAGATGTCTAGAACTTCACCTTTTGGTGCTTCTTTAGCTCCCGTTGCTCCTAAAGTAGCTAGAGAAACAAACAGAACGAGAAAAATTGAGACAATTACTCTAGTTTTCTTCATTGTCACACCTCCTTATATTCTATTTAGATGCTAAATCGAGCCACCTACCAACACAAGTCCAGTTTATTACCTACCTATATTTTCAATAAAACTCTCAACGTATAGGTAAATACTATACCTTTAATGGGAAAAATATGGTTTTTCCTCTAAAGATTCCTAAAACAGAGGATGAAGAACAGAGATGGCTCCTACTGGGACCTATTGCATATGGTGAGAGCGTTATAAAGATTTTCACCTTCTTTTCCCCTCCCCCTACCCACCCTCTTTAGTTTTAAATATGCAAAGAGATTTAGCTCAAGCTTGATGGGGGACCTTTTACCAGCGCCCGGTGAGAGTCTTAAAATAACCATTGTTGATCTACTCAGAGATTGAAATAGCAAATGGAGTAAAGGGAGCTTTTACCCTTACTAAGCGCTTGCTTCTCCCCCTACTCTGTGCTACTGCTTAGGTAGGGAGAACAGCTATGAAAAAAAGGGGTGTTCAATGGGCTCTCCTTCTGGGGGTGCTCCTATTTCTAGTAGCCTGCTCAGGCTCTATTGTAACTGAGCTCTACTTCTCTGATATCTTTGAAATTGCAGACGATTACAATCTTGTTGCTTTCACTAAGGCCACAATTGAGATTGAGACGCTAAGTGAAGAACAAGACGAAGAGTTAAACAACAAGATTAGAGAGTGGTTCAGGGATGCCAAAAACTTCCGCACCATCAGTCGTGATTTCTCAAGTTACCTCGTAGCCGATATCAAGATTCCCATTATTAATTACGCCAATTGGCAATTCGACTCTTCCAAAGATCTAATCACCCTCTTAGTCGACCTCGACGACGAGGAGACAATCCTCTTAGGTTTCAGCTTCAGTGAAGAGGTGTTTGATAAAATTAACGACTACCTTTTTAAGACCTATTTCACGACTTTGAAGATTACCGATTGGGCTTTTACAATCGAGGTTAAAAACGACACCAAAGAGGAACAAGTTATTGACCTATTTGGCGTCTATGCCAACCAAGAGCCAATTCTTTACGGAAAACCCTTCTACCTAGATCCTAGAGATTCTCTACAAATTAGGTTTGGTGATATCCTAAGAGATTACGCCTATCAAAATGGAGAAGCAGTCTTTGGTGTGATTTATTGACCTAATTCCCTTTAAGTAACCTCTCGTAGGCATCCATCATCTTCTCAGCAGCTGCTTCAGCGGCCTCATTAGGGGTAAACTCCTTAGCAATTGCATTAGCTGCTGGCTCGAAGCTCTTCTCGATGTTCTCCATGGAGATTGAACAGAGGACCCACACCCCGCCATCAATATCGGTCCACATCTCTTCGGTAATAACCCCCGAGAGGGTCGCTTCAGCTACTTGGCGGCTTATCACCTCCATCGCATCGAGGGCTTGGCGATCATCGCCACTGCCAGCATCGCTCACATAGGTTAAGATAACCTGTTTGACGTTCTCATTGATGTAAGCAGCAATATTGTTTTTAGCCTCTACAGTTGCTCGTTTGAGCGAGTTGTTGAAATCACTCATCTTCCCATAGCCACTAGCAAAATAGCGCTCTGCTGTCGAAACATTTTTAAAGACCCAGTCGGGTTGGGGAATTCCATCTTTGCCCAACACCTTAGAGACCTTAGGCCCTACCTCAGCTGAGCTAGTACAACCGCTAATGATAACTATCAAAACAACGACTACTATAAGTGCCCACTTTTTCATGTAAAGCCTCCTTACCGTTGCTCTGATTATAAGAGGAGAGGAAGAGAAACGCAATTATTATCCCTCTCCTTAAAGCCTAAACTTCCTTGTTGTAACCCCTATAGTAATTATTTGCCTCAAATTGTTTAATTTGAACTATTCCCATATGGTACCATAAGGGTATACTTTTTCGTTTTCTTATCCGTATTTTACTTTATCTCTCTTTTCACCTATTTTTTGTTGTCAAAAGATGGGTGGGATTTTCTTTACCCTAAAACCTTTTAATTCTTTACAATATATAGAATTAATTTAAAATAATTGTTGACAAATCATACTTTTGCCCTAAAAATGTTTGGTAAAGAGAGGTGCATTATGAAAAAAGGAACAAAGGTCATTTTTGTGCTAATAGGGCTAGTACTTATTATAGGGTGTAGTGGATGCGATCAAGATGAGAATATGGCGCTTGATGATGAGATGACACGGACACTCCTCTATAACCCTCAAGGCTGGGTTGCCCAAGAGCATTATAAAATTAGGGGGACTCTAGTGGCAACCCTCACTATCAGTGAGGTATCTGTAGAATTTACTACCGTAGTGTTGAGAAGCAATTTGGGGGCACAAATCGATAGTGGACGCCTCTTAAAAACAGAGGATGGGTACACCATAATATGTGACTTTGGAACATGTTCGGTGAAGCTCTCTACTAATGCTTCACTTGACGATGTGGTTTTAACACTCACTAATCAAAAAGGTGATAAGTATTACTTCTCTTTAGGAAGTGATACTTAATTCATAGGGGGGTGGCTTAAGTAAATACGGATAGAAAAAGTAATAGCCGCCCCCCGTCTCTCTCTTATACGGGAGCTAGTCCTGCAATGGTGACTTTAATGAATAAGCTTGCATGGGCAACCCCTTTCTCCAAATCTACCTTAATATAGACATCGTAGCCTAAAGCGTTGTTGTTCTTCTGTAAGAGGCGCAACTCTTTGCCCCGCACGCCCACGGTATCAAACTTCTCACCAGTTGCTGGATTAGCGATAACGGTGATTGCTTTTATCAACGATTTTTTGGCCTTGAATCCCTCGTCCTTTTTGGTTAATTCTATTCCGCCTGTTGGAGCATTATTTCTAACTAAAACAGATTCAGCATACTTATCAACCTCATCATAGATTTCTAACCAATCTTTTGTCATGGATGGGCTATCTATAAAGTAACTATCGTCGTCCTCACTGTAGTGGAGCTTTACCAGAGAGCTACTATTGTCTAGGTAGTAGAGAGCGCTTTCAAATTCATCCACCATCGCCCACGATGAGCCGACCTCTTCACCGAGAAAAGCAAAACCTTGCATCACGAAAACACTACCCGGAACGTATTCAATAGATCTCTCTCCCCACTTATCAACATAAATGAGACGTGCAAATGAACTAACGTAACCGTCCCAATAGAGTCCTTCTTCTAAAACAAGGGACTCATCTAAGGGCTCAGGCTGACAACTGATCAGAGTTAGGAGTAGTAATAGAGGTATGAATATTTTCTTGTACATCTTTTCCCCCCTTAATCGTCGTAACCTAAAACTTCTAATTCTACATAAATTCTCTCTTTAGCTATCCCGGAGGCAATTGTCACCTCTATATCAATTTTAAACCCTTTAGCTAAGGTGTATTTACGCTTTAGAATTAGCTCATTATTAACAACGGTAATCCAGTCTGATTTAGTCTCATCAGAGTAGATATTGGGGACAACTCTAACATTTTTAACCAACCCCGGGAGGGATTCTTCCCCATCTATAGTAAGGGGGATTATGCCTAACTCACAGTCATAGGGGAGTGTCACTTTGTCTAAATATTTATCCCACTCATCGTAGACTAGTGACCAATCTGTGAAAGCATCAGTATCGAGAACATAGAGGTTATTGTAACCAAATTGAAGAATTCTAAGGGGTGATTTTACATTATCAAGATATTGTAAGACGGCCTCTTCGCCTGGCTCAACGAACTCATAAAATGAAGTAGCTTTTCCATCATGGAAGGCAAAGCCTGCAAAGTAGAAATCTTCAACGTAGTAGTAGGGGTAGTAGAAATTACCAAATTCATCTACCTCAATAATTCTGATAAAAGGGCCAAAAAATCCATCGAAATAGAGCCCCTGACCTAGAGGCTCTATCACCTCATTATCGACACAACTAAGGGATATCCCCATTACAAATAAAGCCATAAGAGCGATACACACCACTCTAAAAGACATTTTTCTCACAGCTGAGACCTCCTCTTCAAATATTATGATAAGAATAGCACATTAGGGGGTCCCATTCTGCTTTATTTGATTATTTTTCCCCAGAATTTTTGCCACGCTCTTTATCTATAGCATCTTTGAGAATGTATCTTTTGAGATAGATTTTTAGCCCTTTTTCGAAGACATCGTTGAACATTGTCCGCCTAAGATGGGGTACGCCAATATTGTAATAGTCACAGAGGATATCCATCAGTTCTCTGTTCCCAGCACTCATTACATAGACCTCTTCACTTTCCATCCTTTTCCCCTTTCTATTCCATTAAAAATTATTATAACACGCTTTATCGCTAATCAGGGGCCCCGATCTTAACTATTTAAGGCAAATTTGTACTAATGGGTAAATATAGGGGGCCTCCAAAGCTCTTTGCTGGTTGTCGACTTAAAGAGGGCTTTTAGGGTGATATTTAAGGCACCGATTACCCCTAAAGAGTAGTGAATTTAGCTAAAGGTCCTTTAAGTCTAAACTGATTGAGGCGTTAGCCAATTCTTATATAACTTAGAGTCCTTCACATTATAAAAAGGTTCCCTTAAAAACCAATGTAGCTATGACTAATCTTAGCTCTTATTTGACAAAGTGTTTAACTCCTATCCTAACAGCAAATAACCCTCCCCTCCCCTTAGTATATGTACAAGAACCCCTCTTTTCTTCATATATCATTCACTTTGTGCACATGTTTTTCCACCTTTGCCACACATCTCCTCCATAGCACCTACATACAGGTGTGCGACACTTCAATCAACAAGACTCACGTAATATGGAGATTAACGTATGAAAAAAACATTCGCATTTATTTTTGTTCTATTTTCAGTTTTTGCTCTCAGTGCAGCTGTAAATTTTTCCGGTGGCTTTGGTTGGGGCATCAATGTCCCGTTAGATGGTGGCGCCATTACGACATCAGGGTACGATGACTCAGATGGAACTGGTGGTGGTATGGGATTGAGCGTAACTGGTGATTTCTACAAATTGACCTTCACCAGTGCTTTTGAAAACTATGCCGTAGGGGGAGTAGCAAGCCTCTATATTGACAAAGCCCTTGAAGCTGCGGGAGTTAATATGCCCATATCACTGACACTAACGGCAGGTAACAACCGTGTTACCGCTTATAACGTCTATGCCAACCCGAATGGCAACTATGCCGGTAGAATCCGCATCGACAACGCCAGCAACTTACCAGTTTCTTTTGCTGTAGGCTACAAAGACATTGTTACAGTGCTGGCGGGTTATAGCTTTAACAACACACCAACCTTGCTCGAAGACCAGGTTCAAAACGTCCTAGTATCTGCAAAAATTGTCCCGCTTGAGGGTGTCAATGCTACAGTCGGTTGGACCAACCATGACCAGTGGAGTGCCTATAAAGGTTATACTACTGCTCAGCAATCGGTTTTAGCTGTTACAGCTAATATTGAATTGGGCAAGCTCATTAACAACCTCCCCTTTGATCTAGGGCTCTCTGGTGCTCTCTCAATCTTTGACTTTAAGGCTTTTGAGACTGTTTTTGCAGCTACCGCACTCTCTGTAGGTGTCGAGGATATTAGCGGTGATTTCGAGTATCAGTACGACCAAGTAACCCATGGAATTGGTGCCAATGTGGGCTATGAAGGCTTTGAAAACGTAGGTCTCTATGCTGGCTTTGGGGCTTCTGATGTTACAGCATTCAGCGACTCACTCTGGTACTACGTAAAAGCTGCCTACACCTTGGCTGGAGCCACCTATTACACCAGTTACTCTAATGGTGGCATTGGCTTCGGAATGGATTTCAACTTCTAAATTATTAAGGCAAAGTTTGTCAGTTAGGTCCGCAGAAAGCCTAGCTGACAGCTTCCTTCATATTTTCTCGTTATACTTAGCCCCCTGGCGCCGTTGGCGAGGGGGGCTGCTTTATTTCTCAAGCTTCCCCAAGCAACCATTACAAAGCACCACCCTTCTGTTAAACTTAGTGGTCTCTTAACTCTAGCTGACCTTATTAACTTTTACCAAGTAACTCTCACAACGACATGCCCATCTTCACTGTTGTACATTGAGGACTCCCCATAGTGGAGTTGGATAGCTTGACGTACAATAGATAACCCCAAGCCAGACCCTTCTGAGTTTCTCGCTTGGTCTCCCCTAACCCACGGGTCAAACACTTGGTCTAAGGTGTCAGCGTCGACCTGTCCAACATTCTCAAATTCCATCACAATAGAGCGATTTTCTTCTTTCGAGGGGAATAGACGCCATGTGATGACAGACTCTTTCGGTGAGTATTTCCCCCCATTTATAAGTAATTCACGGCAGGCTGGTATCAGTAGACGCTTGTCACCTGTAAAAGAGTCGATAGAGACATCTAACAAGATCCTCTTATCTAAAGATAGAGTTTCAACCACTTCATCGATAAATTCGAGTGGATCAATCTTTTCAAGTCGAATACCATAATCTAAATCTTCCATTGCTGACAATGTTAGGACCGATGCAACTCTACGCTCTAGGTCTTCCAGTTCACGTTGCATCCTAGAAAGGAGCGTATCATCGATGGGGAGAACGTTATCAATCACTCCCTCAATTGAGATCTTTAGTGCGGTAACGGGGGTATTAAGGTCGTGGGCAATGCTACGAAGCCACTGTTGCCTTATCTTCTCATTACGCTTCAATTGTTCATCTAAGCGTTCAACCGACTTAGCTATCTCCACCAGCTCCTTTAACCCTGGCTTGGAGTTGTCCACTATCCCATTCCCGTTGGCAACCGCTTCCAATGATTGCGACACTTGCTTAGCATGGCGTGAAACGGTAGCAGCAATCCAACGTGCTCCAATTAGAGCTATAATAAGGGCAATCGGTATTGTAATAAGAAGAGCTTGAATTACCCTCTTCATCAAGAGGGCCGTCATCGAGTAATTCCTTGGACTAAACACCAACACATCGACCGACCCAAAGACCTCTTCTCCAGCCATATCACCATAGAGGGTGACCGTCCCTATAACATCTTGTTTATTTACCGGTTCAGGATAGCGTGGCATTAGTAACCGTTGTTCTCCCGGCACAGCTTCGGTCGTTACATATAGGCGGGAAAGAGTTGAACCTGTATACCACTGGGGTTGATTTAGTTGCCTAAAATCGCCTTGGCCAAAAACCTCTTCAGGGGAACCGATTTCAACAGAGGTAATAGACAGTCCTTTTGGAGTCTTCCCGAAGGTGAGGACGGTATTCCCGTTTGAATCACGCAGAATCAGACCAGAGACTCTGTCGTCAGCGGCTCGCTTTACAACTGTCTCGACCGACTTTAAGGTCCAAGTAACACCCTCTTGAAATCCTTGGTCAAGATAGTCCTGTAACCGAGTAGCATAGTTATCAAAAACGTTGGCAGTAAACTCGCGCTCTTGGTTTTTCAACATAATTGCTATCACTGCCGCTTGGGCAATCAAAATAACAATTGTAACAACCATGATGGAGGCGAATAGATGGGCAAAGAGGCTAATCTTTCGTGGTTTCTTATTTCTCTTCATTGCTCGTCTAGGCAACGCCTGCCTGCAAACCGATATCCGTAGCCTCTTATTGTCTCAATCCAAGCTCCTCCGTTATCACCTACTTTCGCCCTAATATTCTTGATATGGGTATCAATAATGCGATCGTAGGATTCAAACGAGTAGCCAAAACACGATTCGAGCATTTGCTGGCGGGTTACTAGATTTCCTCCGTTATCTATAAGACAAGCAACTATTCTCCACTCTGCAGCTGTCAATTGAACGTGCTCATTGTCGATAGTAAAGATGTGGGCCAAGTTATCAAAACGTAAAATTGAACCATCGAGTTCCCAACACGACCCTTGTCTTTGATCTTGTAATGGTTTGTCTATTCGACGAAATATTGCTTCAATCCGCAAGACGAGTTCTTTGGGGGAGAATGGTTTTACAACATAGTCGTCCCCGCCAAGTTCAAATCCCATAATTCTGTCACTCTCGGAGGCACGGGCAGTCATAAAGACCACTGGAAACCCATATTGCAAGCGTAGTTGCTTCACAAAGG
>DUOJ01000128.1 GCA_012838895.1 Spirochaetales bacterium | reverse complement strand
TTGAATTGCATTAATTTCACTACGTTTCATCTTATTACCCTCTTTTACGCCACTCTTTAACCGCCTCGACCATCGCCAAGAACCCTTCGGGGGGGACGTAGTCGGCAATCTGATTGCCCGAGCCTATCGCAATTCCCCGCCTCCCTTGGCAGAAGGAGAGCACCTCTGTAACGTATTCTTTGATTGTTTTTTCATCCTCAATACAGAGGACATTCATATCGATTCCACCAAAGTTTCCAATCCTCTCCCCATAGAGCTCAACCCAGGTTGAGAAGGGGGCTATCAGGTCTTCGTTGGAGTGTTTCGCATCAATACCGGTCGCAATAATTGGCTCCATCACCGAGAAGATGTGGCCACAGGTGTGGAGGAGGAACGGCTTATTGTGTTGGTGAACTTGGTCCACTATCTTCTTGTACTGGGGAATTATATTGCTAATGATCACCTCAGGTTGAAGTAATGTTGAGGTCTTAAATCCCAAATCGTCTCCCATGCGACAAACTGCGTAGATACCGCTGTAGTTCTCCAAAAAGCGGTCCCAGATTTTGACAAACATCTGGCCAATCTTTGTGAAGAGGAGGTCAAAAGCTTCACGGTCATCAGCCATTAAATAGGCTAAATTGGTATAGGGGACAAAGTCTTGAGCTGTCTCAAAGATCCCATTGCCAACGCCACCCACCGCCTTCATCCCGGGGGGGAGAGTCGCTTTGAGGGCCTCAAAGAAGGGGACAAAGCGTTCAAAGTAGCGCTCCTTCCATCGCCTCCCAGGGGTAGGCTAGGATATCATCCTTATCTTTTAGGAGAGTTTTTCCATACCCCATCAACCCCTCTCCATTTTGGACCAACTCCACGACACACCCCTCGAAGGGGACTACATCGTAGTGGTGCTCCACCATGAAGGCGGTGTAGCGGCGGAAGAACTCTTTTTTATCTTCCAGATCGCCCTCTAAGAGCTTAGAGCTATCACTATTGGTGATTTTATCAAAAAAGCCGAGACACACATTGTGTTCATAGAGGGGCAAGTAGGGGGTCATTTTATTGTAAGCTGCTGCCGTAACTAAGCGGCTGTCTGGTTGGTAACTCATCGTATCTCCTATCCCTAAAAAGTGTTAACTGCATCGTACATCGCAATGATGTTTTCAGGAGGGACTCCATCCACGATATTGTGGACCTGGTTAAAAACAAAGCCCCCATCTTTCATGAAGATGTCGCAATTGCGTCTTACCGACTCTTTAATCTCGGCAGGTGTCCCACTTGCCAAGAAGTCACCAATATTCTTTAAAATTCAATCCAAGGTTAAGGGTGATTCTTGAAAAATATCGGGAAACTTCTCCATATTCCCCTGGACAATCAACATATTGACTAAAAACTTTTCGACCTGTTAGAAGTATTTTCCATATTAGAAGAAGTTGCCCCTAATAGCAAACGTCGTGGCTAAGTAGTGGCTAAGTAGTTCTCTTTTTACTGTGTGAATAAATACCAGCAAGCTGGGATTTTTTGCTACTTCTTCTCCTACTTTTACAATTTGTTAACCTTACCATTAAAACATTTCGGGGGTTTGAAACTCAAGATACTCCCCGGTTGAGGGGTGTTTAAACCCTAGAGTGGTGGCATGGAGCATCAGGCGTGGAGCATCCCTCCCATCTCCATAGAGCCTGTCCCCTACTATTGGTATACCAATCCCTTTAGGGTGAGAGGTGTGGAGGCGGAGCTGGTGGGTACGCCCGGTAAGGGGAAAGAGTTCAACGCGCGTTACAACTCTCTCTTGGAATCTCTCTTCCCCAATCTTCTTCCAACGAGTCTCTCCCCACTTACCTAAAACAGGGTCATAAATTTGGCACGGCTTGTTGTGGGGGTCGTAGCGAAATGCCAACTGAGTCGCCCCCTCCTCCTTCTCCAAACTCCCCTCTAAGAGGGCCACATAGCGTTTATAGACCAACCTCTTACTGAATTGGAGGGAGAGTTTAGAGAGGGCATTTTGGGTCAAGGCCAACACCATTAACCCTGAAGTGTCGTAGTCGAGGCGATGGACAGCTGGATTGGCTAAAGTAACTGGAAAGTGACGTTTAAGGCGGGTTGTAACACTCTCACTCTTCTCCTCCCCTCGCCCAGGGACCGCAAGGAGAGCTGGCTCCTTATTGATTACTGCAATCTCACCATCTACATAGAGGTAATCCAATTCCAACATCTCGGCTAAAGCTTCTCCCCCCTGGTAGGGCCCCTCCTCTCCTCCAATAAACTCAACATAGCTAGAGGGGGTCATAGAAGCCGCAACAGCAGCGTTAAAGAGGGTTATTAGTGGAGAAGGCTCTAGGGAGTGAAAAAGGTGTTCGACTCCCTCCCCGTCGCGGGCGACGAGAAGGCCAAAAGTGACCGCCTCAATGGAGGCGCTGTATTGGAGGGCTCTATCTTTAGGAAAAGGGATTGCCATGGGGTTAGATTACCAGAGTTTTAGATAAAAAAATACGCCAAAGAGGATTCGAACCTCTGACCCACAGCTTAGAAGGCTGTTGCTCTATCCAACTGAGCTATTGGCGCAAAAGAGAGTCGGGGCGAGAGGACTCGAACCTCCGATTTCTTGCTCCCAAAGCAAGCGCCTTAGCCACTAGGCAACGCCCCGATTGTTTAAACAACGGGTGGAGTATACTTGTTTTTAAAGGTTTTCGTCAAGGCGAAGTGGTTGACACCCTCCCCAAATGGGCTAAAATCTAGGCTATGCGTTACACCCCAAAAGAGCGAGCCCTCAACACCTACCGGGTTCTCGATGAGATTAGCCCCCCCACGATAACTTTTCTAGAACAGAGTGAACCTTACCAACTTTTAATTAGTGTTATCTTATCGGCACAAACAACCGATCGCCAAGTTAACGCAATTGCTGGAGAACTTTTTAAGCGCTTTCCCACCCCTTTAGAGCTCTCTTTAGCTCCAACTGAAGAGGTAATCCCTTATATCCGCTCCACCGGCTTCTTCAACACAAAGGCCAAAAACATAGTGGGGACCGCTAAAGTATTAGTTGAAAACTTTCAAGGTGAGGTTCCCCTCACTATGGATGAGCTCCTCACCCTCCCTGGAGTGGGGCGTAAAACTGCCAATGTAATTTTAGGACAACTAGCAGCAATGCCGGCAATCATCGTCGACACCCACTTTGCCCGGGTGGTGCGACGGATAGGGCTAACTCCTAAAAGTGAGAGCGATGTGATTGAGAGGGAGGTTGCTAAACTGCTCCCCCCCGCCAACCACTACCGCTACTCAATGGTCACTAACCTCCACGGACGGGAGATTTGCCACGCCAGAAAACCTTTGTGCCATATCTGCCCCATTGCCGAGTGGTGTAAAAGCTACCCTATTTAGTGATCACAGACGTTATCACCAGCTACTAGAGAGCCCTCTAGATACTCTTTTACCAACTCTTGGGGACTCTTAACGGGTGCACCGCAAATTACCTCAATACCGTGGTTTTTAAAGTGTTCTTGGGCCCGCTGTCCCATCCCTCCAGCGATTATAAGGTTGGCCCCATGTGTAGCCAAGAAGAGGGGGAGAACCCCAGGCTCATGTTTGGGAGCTTCCACCTCGCGGGTGGCTACAATCGCCTTGCTCTCCAAATCGACATCGATTAAAGCAAATGCATGACAGTGTCCAAAGTGGAGATTTAGCATCCCCTCGGCAACCGGTATTGCGATCCTCATAACTCTACACTCCTTGTCTCATTTAATGTTTTAGCAATCCCTAAATAGGTGTTGGCAATGGGAGACCCTTCAAAACGTTGTACAAAGGGGATTCCCCCATCTCCCGCTAACCCCATCAAGGGGTCAATTGGGATAGAACCCAAGAATGGGATGTGGTATTTATCGGCCAAGGCCCTCCCTCCCCCACTCCTAAAGATAGCGGTGGTGGTGTGGCACTGGGGACAGACAAACCCCGCCATATTCTCCACAATCCCTGCCACTGGAATTTTCATCTGACGGCAGAAGTTGATTGAACGGGCGACATCGACAGTGGCGACGGCTTGGGGAGTGGTCACTAAAATCCCTTCAGCTTTACCACTCAGCTGTTGAGCCACCGAGAGGGGTTCATCACCAGTCCCTGGAGGGAGGTCAACGATTAAATAGTCGAGGGGTCCCCAGGCTACCTCATTAAGGAATTGTGAAATTAGTGTATTCTTCAAAGGACCACGCCACACAACAGGGTCGTCCGCCTTCTCGAGAAGGAAACCGAGACTCATCACCTCTATGTTATAAAGGTCTCCCAAGATAACGGGCTGAATTCCATCGGCAGCTTGCATCACCGTTATATTGGGGAGATTGAGCATTGTGGGGATACTAGGTCCATGGATATCGACATCGACTAGACCAACACGGAGCCCCTGCTTTGCCAAGGAGATGGCTAAGTTAACCGCTACAGTACTTTTACCAACGCCCCCCTTACCACTCATCACCATCAAGGTGCGACGCTCTTTTGGGGCTTTAACCTCTTCCGGGTCTAGTTTAATGGTCCGTTTTTCCCTTTGTAGAAGATTAACCTCAAGGTTGCTAATCGCCCCTTTTAAAGCTTCAAGGGCTAGTGCAGGATACTCTCCCTCAAGTTGCTTAGCCTCTTCTAAGGAGAGTCCAACAACCTTTTTAGCAAGGGCAGCTATTTTCTCTAGCTCCTCTGAACCACTAATAAACGAAGCCTCTACGATTTTTGTCTCCTTAGCGCGGAGCCAAAACTCAACCATCGCCCCCCCTTCACCTTGAAGGCGGGCATTACCATCGGCCCCCCTTAAGGGGCCAAAATTGAGAGGGATAACCTTTGTCTCAATTTCTAATTCGTTTCCCATATATTCTCCCATAATTTCTCAATGTGGTTACGCCCCGCTGCGCTGAGATACTCCATAGGGCTAAGACCTTTTATTTGGGCTTGCACTAGCGCTTCATCGTAAGGGATGGTCCCCACAAATTTATTGTCTGATTCTTTTACACTTTTTTCAATCTCTTTGGTTAATTTTGGTGCGATATCGGCTTTATTGACACACACGTAGACCGGAATCTCAAAGTTGGCTGCCAAACGACTCACCCGCTCTAAATCGTGCAAACCACTGAGAGAGGGTTCAGTTACCAATACCACCTTATCGGCGCCTGTCACACTGCTAATGACGGGACACCCTATCCCGGGAGGCCCATCAACTAAGAGGAGCTTTTTCCCCTCTTCAAGGGCAATCTTCCTCGCCTCTTTGCGCACCAAGGTGACCAATTTACCCGAGTTCTCTCCGGCAGCTTGGAGGTGGGCATGGACGAGGGTCCCAAAGCGGGTTTTACTCACCATCCAGTGGCCACAGTGACGCTCTTCAAATTTAATTGCACTGGCGGGGCAGAGGCGCACACAGACCCCACACCCCTCACACCTAATGGTGTCGATGGAGTAGGTCCCATCGTCCTCTTTTCTAAAGGCATCAAAGCGACAAAAATTGGCAGAGTAGCCACACCCTGTGCAGAGTTTTGGATCAACTATCGCCTCGTTACCCTCAACAAAGGGCTCCCTTTTAACAATAGTGGGATTCAGTATGAGGTGGAGGTCGGCAGCATCAACATCGCAGTCGGCTAAGACAAGTGAATCGCTCAAAGCGGCAAAAGCAGAGGTGAGGGTGGTCTTGCCAGTCCCCCCCTTTCCACTTAAGATAACCAGCTCTTCCAATTTATTGGACCCTTTCATATCGCCCCCCTTTAGCTAAACTAGCAATGTTCTCCCAGATTTGGGTGAACAGGGCGCGGTAGTGGGGTAACTCATCAACGACTATCTTTCCTTGAGCATAGAGGGTCGCTATCTCACGATCGTTGGGGATTTTTCCCACCACTGGGATGTTCTCTTCTTGGCAATAGGTAACAACTCTTTCATCCCCTAGCCCATCACGATTGACCACAACTCCAAAGGGGATACCCACCTCTCTAACGGTCTCAACAGCCAACTTCAAATCGTGTAACCCAAAGGGAGTCCCTTCGGTTACTAAAATTGCCAAGTCACACCCGCTAAGACTCCACACCACGGGGCACGAGGTCCCCGGAGGAGCGTCGAGGATAACAAGGGGGTGTTTGGCAACCTCTTTATCCCCTTTAACATCCCTTATTACAGGGACTGCTAAAGCTTTCCCCACATCGAGGCGTCCCTCAATGAGGGAGATCTTCCCCTTGTGGTAGTGGCTAATTACCCCAATCTTGTGGGGGGTATCATCCATAGCCTTCTGGGGACAAAACAGGGTACACCCGCCACATCCGTGGCATAAATCTTCAAATATAAGGGGAACTCCCCGAATGACTGCAATGGCGTTAAACTGGCAAAAGTCGGCACAAACACGGCACCCATCACACAAATCAAGGTCTACTTGGGGGACCAGAAGGGTCGAATCCCTCTGTTCTACCAGCTCCCCTTTAAGAAATAGATTCACATTGGGCTCTTCAACGTCACAATCTAAGAGGAGGAGTTCCCGATCTAAAGAGTGGGCAAGGTTGACACTGAAAAAGGTCTTTCCAGTCCCCCCCTTGCCCGATGCAATGGCTATCTTCATACCCAATGCTCTTCAACTGTGGGTTCTTTAAGAGGCTTAATTGCTTTCGATTTATACATCGCTAACGCTTCAGAGACTGTTTCAGCTTTTGCTTGGTAGACTAAAATACCGGCTGCAAAAATAATTTTGGCGGCTTTGGGTCCCAGATTACCGGTGACCAACTCGTCAACCTTGCTGTCGATAATGTGCTGAGCACTCTGTACCCCTGCCCCTTGCACTGCTTGCAAGTTTTGGGTGTTATCGAGCACTTCAAAAGTGTCGCTCTCTGTATCGTAGATAATAAACTTCTCTGCCCTTCCAAAACGGTTATCGAAGGGGGAATCTAAACTCTCTCCACCGGCTGTAAATGCTACTCTCATCCCTCGTGCCTCCCCTCTAATAGTTCTAGTCGCCCTTTAATATACTCAAGTTGCCTCTCTAAGTCTTTAGCTTGGAGAGTTAAAGCTTCTCTTTCATTAATAGGTTCTACCCCATAGGGCTGGCCAAATCCACGTCCATACCCCATTCCAAAACCACGTCCCCCCTGCATGTAGCCGGGACGCCCATATCCGGCGCAGTATCCAAACCCACGCCCACTCATTGGTCCATAACCAAATCTTCCTGTTCCATCACCTCTAGGCATAATAGTCCTCCTAAACTCTAATCTTTAATATCGTTGTCGAAACAACCTCTTCCATGTAGTCCCCTTCCTCTTCCCCCTCTTCCTCTGCAGCGGACGCGGGGTCGCATACAGCCCGGCATCGAATAGCAACGTTGATTGACAACACCCCGGTGCCAAGCTTCTAGGATATCGACCACATCACCAGCGACGTAGGAGATCACCTCAATATTGGCATTGAGAAGCTCCTCCTCGTATTCACGCGAGATTCCCCCACAAATTATCGTTGTTACCCCATTCCTTACGAGCAGTTCAACCTTTTGAGATAAACTCTCATCACTAAACTCAAGTGTCGTCTCTACACGCACACTCTCCCTCTCCACAATTAGGAGCTGTTTAGCTACATCAAAGAGGGGGGCAATTCTCCCATTCCAGACGGTTATCGCTATCTTCATACTTACTTAGATACGCACTAAGCGTGCCAAAGTTAAATTAAATTGTTTAATTTATTAATATACAGACAATTACAAAATAACTAAAAGAGAGACTTGTAATATTTGTCTTATTATTGCGACAACTATTTAGGACGACTATTCCCATTTGTCGCATTTTTACAACAACTCTAAATTTATCTTCAGTTGCTCCATTTTGCGGTAGAGAGAGGAGCGGTGGATCCCTAGTTCATTAGCTGCGGCAGCCACCCTCTTGTTGTTACGTAGCAAGGAGCGCACTATAAAGTCGCGCTCGGTGGCCCGTTTAGCCTCCTCTATGAGGTTGATTTGGGTGGGAGTCTCAATGGAAGGGGCCACCTGGGCAATCTCTTGAGGAAGGTCGTTTATAGTAATCTCATCACTTTGCGACAAGACCACCGAACGCTCAATGGCGTTCTCAAGCTCTCTCACATTCCCGGGCCACTCGTAGGCGTAGAATTGGGCGTAAACTGCAGGGGAGAACCCTTTAACCCCCTTGTTGTTTAAGATGTTGTAGCGTCCTAAAAATTGGTTAGCTAAGAGGGGGATATCCTCTTTGCGCTCCCTTAAGGGGGGGATAGTGAGTGCAATAATATTGATGCGGTAGTAGAGATCTTGTCGAAATGTCCCCTTTTTTACCAACGCCTCTAAATCGCGGTTAGTAGCGCATATAATACGGGCATCGCTCTTCTCACTTTTACGACTCCCGAGTGGTTCATACTGCTTCTCTTGAAGCACTCTTAACAACTTAATCTGCATCGCCTCCGAGATATCACCAATCTCATCTAAGAAGAGAGTTCCCCCTGTAGCGAGGGCAAAACGACCCGGCTTATCTTGGTCAGCTCCGGTGAAAGCCCCTTTACGATAGCCAAAGAGCTCTGATTCGAGGAGGGTGTCAGGCAGAGCACCACAATTGACGGCAATAAATGGTCCCTCTTTTTGATTACTGCTCTGATGGATGGTACGAGCGAGAACCTCTTTACCGGTTCCCGACTCTCCCAAGATTAAGAGGGTTGCAGAGCTGGGAGCTACCACGGGGACCATTGAGAGTACTTTGCGCATCGCTTCACTATTGGTCTCCATCTCTCCATAGCGCTCTCTAGCCCTCAGCTGTTTGAGTTGCTCAATCTCCCTCAAATCGCGGAAGGTTTCAGCTCCCCCTATTATATGCCCCTCTCTGTCTCGCAAAAGGGCCGAAGAGACACTCACCGGGAGGCGTTTCCCTTCAAGGTCGACAATATAACCGTTGCGGTTAATGACAGCTTTGCCACTCTTAAATGTCTCGGCGAGGGGACAGTTGTTCTCACACATATTTGATTTAAAGACTTCACTACACGGCAGACCGATAGCATCTTCGCGGAAGATACCGGTTATCGCCTCGGCGGCTCGATTGAAGGAGGTGATCTTAAATGAGGTGTCGATGGTAAAAACACCATCGCTAATAGACTCAAGAATTGTATCGGTAGTAATCTGCTCTTTATTATCTGCCATATCTAATAAGATAACCGAGGGGTGCTAACAGTCAATAGAGGGAGGCTAAACAAAATAATTTGGATAGGCCTCTTTCAAGATTTTTTGGTCACACATAACTCGGTCGAGATGTTGCTTTAGGTGGGCTTTTGCCTTTCGGCAATCACGCTCCTTAACCGCCTCTAGAATTTGTTCATGGTCACTCAGCAGGTCGTAAGGGTTGAACATATCAAGGCGTAACATCCTCTCACGTATGAAGTGGGGCAGGTAGAAGCCTATTGCATCATAGACTGTCTCCTTGCCACACCCAATATAGAGGAGACGGTGAAAGTCGCTATCACACTGGAAGAATCCAATCACCTCACCATTTTTGGCAAGTTGGCGTTGCAACTCTAGGTTCTCCTCAAGTTTATCAATTTCAAATTTTCCACATTCGCGACAGGCTAGCTCTAAGATTGCCAATTCAACGGTCTCCCTTAAAAATCTCCCCTGCTCCACCAATCTCCCATCCATCAAAGCTACCCGTGTCCCCCGTTGGGGATAAATCTCAATTAGGCGCTCTCGACAAAGGTCTAAAAGGGCTTCACGTACCGGAGTTCTACTTAACCCTAAGCTGGTAGCAATCTCTTTTTCAGAAATGGGTTCTCCCGGGTGCATATCAAGCAAAAGGATGTTTCGTCGTAGAGTCCGATAAGCATATTGGCGAGAAGACTCCTCCCCTTTTTTCTCTGAATAGATCGTGAAGGACATAAATATAACTCTCCTTTGTCACCCAATTTAGATGGATAGAATCGCATATATATTACCATATTTGATTAATAAAAGACAGTAGTGATACATATAATTATCAATCGATGGTTACTGTTTTATTGGGTTTAAATCACCATTCCACCTATTAAAAGTAGCTATCTCATCAATTGATTTACGCACTTGAACAGCGCTCTCCTGCTGTAAGTGTTTCTCACTCAAATGGGAGCTTTCCCCAGGGTAACCCAACACTATTAGGGTTAAAAGAATCTCATCCCCCTTTAAGCCTAATACCTCTTTAGCTTGGTCTGAGTTGTAGCCGGCAATAGGATGGACATAGAGCCCCTCTTCAACGGCTTGGAGCTGGTAATTCATCGCGGCCATCCCCAACTCAAAGAGGGCGTACTCCCTCTCTTTTAAGCGTAGTGACCACTCAGGTTTTGTGATAAAAGCAGCAATAGCCGGCGATTTAAGGGCCCAGTAGTTGCCCCCAGAAAGACTCTCTTTAAGCTTACTCAAATAGGGTTCGTCTACCACAGTGACGATATGCCACGGCTGGTTGTTGGCACTTGAAGGGGCTAGGCGAGCTGCCTCCACAAGGCGTAACAACACCTCTTTAGAGATCGGTTTTTCACTGAGGGCACGGTAGGCCCTCCTCTTCTCAATTGCTTCTAATAGCGCCATATTCTCTCCAATTTATAATAATCAAAGATAAATCTACCTATTTTATCCCCAAAGGGAAAGGACTCTACGCTAGGTGATTATCGCCTCAATATTTAAATGAACTCTGCCAGCCACTTAAGAGTGAGATAGTATGGAAGTGGGTTGAAGCTTCAAGCAAGTTCTGCTCTAAAGCAATTTTGGTGTTGAGATATTCGAGTTGGACTTGCAGGTAATCGCCCTCTTCTCCATATCCTGCGGCTACCTTGGCCTCTTCAATCTTAATGTTTTCATCTAAGTAGGCAATTTTCTTCTCTAGATAGTTGTTGTTGGCTAGAGCTAATCTTAAAGCACTTAGACTTTCTGAGAGGGTTTGAATAATCTGCTCTCTGGCTGCAATAGCATCGCTACTGGCGCTCTCTTGTTCTGAGATTCGCCGTTTTACAGCCCTCAGCTGTTCCCCTCCATCCCAAATAGTAGTTTGGAGCCCCAGTGTCAAATTAAGAGTATAATCATTTTGTCGATACCAGTCAGTTTCAAAAAGGGGCAGGCGTGGCCCTCCATAACCGACACTAACCACTAGAGCCAAGTCAGGCTTCCAGTTAAGGTTAGCCTTCTCCAAATCGACCGCGGTTTTGGCCAAAGATTCAGAAAGGGAGAGGGCTGAGATTGTCGGTCGCTCGCTACTGATTGCAGCGTTGATAAGTTCTTGGCTATTAACAGTGAGTAGCGCATGGTAGCGCTCAGTGGTGGCACTATGGTCAATAGAGGTGAGTTCTAGATTGCTTATCCCACAGAGGGTGCGCAGGTTGAGTAACAAGAGTCTCTGCTGATGGGCTATCTTCTCTTGGGCAATCTCCAATTCACTGCGACCAACTGTGGCCTTTAAGAGATCAAGTTCTAAAATCAAACCACTGGCATAGGCTTCTTTGGCAATTTCCTCAAGACGTTCTACGATTAAACTCCCTTCTTCAAGCAAATCTGCTATTTTACCTAGGTGGTAAAGGGCATCAAGGTGAATAGCCAACTCGCTTTCAATTTTTGAGCGCTGGTCACTGAGTTGCAAGGAGCGTATATTGGAGAGCTGTTGGGTAAGCTTAATTGCTTTAGAGATCTTGCCCCAGGTGAAAATTGGTTGAGTTAAGGTCATTTCAGCCTGATAGTGTGTATTCTCCATCCCATCGTAGAGGGTTATGTAGTCCCCTCCACTCACTGGAGAGAACCCTGCTGGCCACTCTATTGTCCCCAGAATCTCATCGGGGTCGAGGACAATGGGACCTATCTGGGGATTCACCATGTAAGTCCCTGAGAGGGTGAAATCAATGGTGGGCCACCGTTTGCCTTTAGCATCTTTGACATCAAGGAGGCTCCGTTGAAGCTCCTGTTGAGCTTTGTGGAGTGTTGTGTTGTTCTGTTGGGCAGCTTCGAGGAGCACTTCGAAGGTGTAAAGTGGGGTGGCACTTAGAGAGCCCACTATTACCAAAAAGAGGAGTAGACTTAACAGTAGACGTGTAACACTATTTCTCATCGATATACCCTACCCTA
>DUOJ01000127.1 GCA_012838895.1 Spirochaetales bacterium | reverse complement strand
CCAATGAAGGCAATGAAAAGTCCAATACCGACACTAATAGCCTTCTTAACGTTCTCGGGAATCGAGTTAACAATCGCTTCACGAATATTGAATGCCGATAAGATGATAAAGATGATTCCCTCAATAAGGATCGCCGTTAGAGCTGTCTGCCAGCTGTATCCCATTCCGATAACGACTGTGTAGGCAAAAAAGGCGTTAAGACCCATTCCCGGCGCCAGTGCGAAGGGGAGGTTTGCCCAAAAAGCCATCACCAATGTAGCGATTGCTGATGAGAGCGCAGTCGCCGTAAAGACTGCCCCGAAGTCCATTCCTGCATCAGACAGGATTAAAGGGTTAACAATCAGGATGTAGGCCATTGTTAAGAAGGTTGTTACACCCGCCAAGACCTCTGTCCGCACATTTGTCTTGTGGGCAGAGAGCTTAAAAAGTTTTTCCATCTTTTGACTCCTTTTCATTTGCTTGTAAAGTGGCTTTATTCTACAATGCCGAGTCATCTTTGTACAGAGAAATTCAGAAAATGGTTTAAAATAGGCGATGATAGAGACCTTTTTTGTATTATAACCAAATAAAAGTGAGATTAATATTCATTATGTTAAATAAAGAGACAAGAATGAAAATGATTAAGCTTTAAGTACTACGCATTACGATTAATCTCTCCCCAACTTGGATGGTTTCTAGTGGAGTTCCATAGAGTTCGCAGAGAAGTTGTTGGGTCAATACCTCCTTTTTTGGCCCACTTATTAAGAGGCGACTCTCTTTAAGCATAGCAACGTTGTCGGCACACTCGCCAGCAATAGTGGGGTCGTGGGTTGTAAAGAGGAGGGTAATCCCTTCGTTAGATAACCGCTCCATAATATTCAAAACTTTAGCTGTATTGCCTGGATCTAAGCTACTGGTGGGCTCGTCGAGGAGGAGAACTTTAGGTTGTTGGGCTAGGGCACGCGCTAAAAGAACCAGTTGGTGCTCTCCTCCACTGAGGGCTAAAACGGGACGCTCTATAAGCGCTTCAAGGGCGACCATCTTCAGCGCCTCTTTGGCAATCGCAATATCAGCAGTGGAGGGGGTGGCCAGGTGGTGGAGATAGGGGGAGCGCCCAAATAAGACATAATCCAAAACAGTAAACGAGAAGCGGGAGAGCTCCTCTTGAGGCACTAGGCTCACCACTCGCCCCAAAGAGCGCCGACTGTAGTTGGTAAGGGACTCTCCAAAGAGTTTAATTGTACCCCTTTCGCACTGCTTCCAGTTGAGCAATAGGTCCATAATAGTCGATTTGCCCGCCCCATTGGGGCCTAGGAGAGCTGTCGTTTTACCTGCTTCTATCTTTAAGGTTAGATTTTCTACAGCCGGCTTTTGAGCATTGGGGTAGGTGTAGGTTACATCGATTAACTCATAGGCACTCTTCATACCCTCTTCCCCCTTTTACCGGCAAAGAGAATTACAAAAAGAAGAGCCCCCACTAAACTAGTTAATACCCCCAAGGGGATCTCACTCGAGAGGAGGGCGCGCCCAATGGTGTCACTCACTACCAAAAAGATAGCTCCCAAGAGCATTGAGCCTGGGAGGGCATAGCGGGCATTGGCCCCAAATAGGCGCCGAGCTAAGTGGGGGATAATTAGACCCACCCACCCAATTAGCCCCCCCACCGAGATGATCGAAGTGGTGGCAACTGTCGCTAAGAGGAGGAAAATAGCCTTTTCGCGGTTGATAGCAATCCCCATTGAGTGGGCCGTGCGCTCATCAAGGGAGAGGAGATTTATTCGCCAACGAAAGAGTAGTAGCAGTAGGAGGATTATTATCATAGTGGGCATCACCGACCAGAGCGTCTTCCAGGTGGTGTTCCACAAGCCCCCCATCATCCAAAAAGTGATGTCCTGTAAACTTGTAGTGGGGGAGGCGACTAATTTAATAATCGACAATCCCGCTGAAAAAAGGGCTCCCATGGCTATCCCTGCTAGCACCAGGCGCAAGATCCACCCCCCGTAGGTGAACTTGCGGGCCAGCCAGTAGGAGCTGAGGAGAGCTAAGAGCCCAAAAAAGGAGGCACTCAGTTGGACTACAAGGAGAGAACCTCCTAAAGTTATGGCAGCAGCGGCTCCAAAGGCGGCCCCCTGTGAGACCCCTAGAAATCCCGGTTCAACGAGGGGGTTATTGAAGAGCATCTGAAAGACAAAACCGGCCATGGCCAAACTCGCCCCCCCTAAAGCTGCCAAAAGGAGGCGTGGGAGGCGCACATTGAGGACCACCTGTCTCATCAACTCCCCCTTAAAGGGGTTAGAGAAGCCCGCCTTAGGGTAGCGCCCCACCATAAGGGAGAGGAGAGAGATTAGGATAAGAAAAAGGGTTAGGATTACTATACTCTTCTTCTGATTAATAGAGATTACCCCTCCGGTAGGCCTCAACCAAAGTTGTTAGAGTTACTTGGTCTTCAATGTTATAGAACTCTTGGTAGAAGGAGCGAATCGCCTCCTCCATCTCAAAGTCAGCAAAGAGGGTGGGGTGGAGTTTTGCTGAGAGCCACTCAAGGGCAAGAATCCAACGGCTGTCGGACTGGAAGTAACTCATTAAGTCGGCGGGTGCTGAGTAGAGCTTCCCACTTTTGACTGCCTTTAGACTAGCCCACTGACGACTACCTCTAATCTCCTCTATGAAGGCATTGGGAGGGGTGCTGTAGTTGACTAAGATTATCTCATCGGGGTCCCAACTAGCTATTTGTTCAAAGGAGACCTTGCGCCAAGCGTTAGAAGTTAGGTTCCCTTCAACCCAGACGGGAATACCGCCGGCTTGTTCAACCAACATCGTTTGAATCCAGTTGTTGGGAGCGATACTAAAGGCGGTCACACCATCGGCAACTGAAGTTTGTAACACTAAAACAGTTGGCTTTTGAGCCTCTTCTAGAGTTGAAATCTTATTGGCTACCCTCTCTTCACGCTGATTGAAGAGGTTAATTATCTTTTTAGGGGTCTCTGCATCTCCCAGCAGTTTTCCCAACTCACTAATTTCTCCCTTCCATGCCTCGGATGTCTCTAAATCCATCACAAATAGGGGCACATTAAAGGGTTCAAGCAATTTAACGACCGAGTCGTAGTTGTTGGCCTTCGTAATAATCAGTGAGGGGTTATAGGCAAGGATCTCCTCAACGCCAGCTTTTTGGCCAAGACGTTCAGTTGTCCCATATTTCGAATCTAACAAGGGGAAAAAATCGCCCAACCCTTGGTCTGTTTTAGCTAAAACAACCGCAACATCATCAACTATGGGGAACATAAAGAGGGCATCTGCTGGCATAACGGCTGCTCGCCCTGCCACTAAAATTGTCTCAATAGGGCCTTCAAGAGTGACGCTCCTTTCTAAAGCGTCGGTTGCAACTTTTCCCCTCTTCTCTTGCAGGGGCTGCCCTACTAGAGAGAAAAGAAACACTAAACTAATGAGAGCTACACATAAAACTCTGTATCCTTTTTTTGTCACCAGGAACCTCCAATTTGACCTTTGGTCAGGGAGAGTTTACCATTGTATTTCTAAAAACACAACGGCAAGTTTCCCCCCTATCTCTTGATTCACTTCCCTATTCTCAGTAATCTGACCATACTATATAGGGGAGGGGAGCTATGGATAAAGCAAACTTTAAAGCTCAAGTCTATGCGATGCGTAGTGGACAGAGGAAATTAGCAACTCTTCCAGCAGCAGAGCGTAATCAGATGTTGTTAGCCATCAGCCAAGCCCTTAAAGAGAATTCTCAAAGGATCTTCAAAGCTAACCAAAATGATATGGTGCGTGCTAGAGAGGGAAACCTCTCCCCGGTACTCCTAAAGAGGCTCCTCTTCGATGCAACGAAGTTACACGATTCGTGCGAGGGAATTGAGCAGGTAGCTACCCTTAAAGACCCCATTGGCGAAGTACAAGAGCGTCGTCTCTTAGATGATGGCCTCCTCTTAGAGCGGGTGAGTGTCCCCATTGGGGTAATTGGGATGATCTTTGAGAGTCGCCCCGATGCCCTTATTCAAATCATTGCCCTCTCCCTTAAAAGTGGCAATGGCATTGTCCTTAAAGGGGGCAGTGAAGCCCTTGAGACCAATAGTGAATTGGTCGCTATCATCAAAGAGGCCTTGGAGTCCTTTAGCGCTGGTAGTAGTTGGATAGTCCATATGGAGAGTCGCGAAGAGGTGGCGACAATCCTTAAGCTTGATGATGTAATCGACCTACTAATTCCACGTGGGTCAAATGAGTTTGTCCGCTACATTATGGATAACACTAAGATTCCTGTCTTGGGTCACGCCGATGGATTGTGTGCCATCTATGTCGATAAAGAGTTTGAAATGGAACTCGCTCTTAAGGTGACAGTCGATGCCAAGTGTCAGTATCCAGCCGTGTGTAATGCGGTAGAGACACTTCTCGTCCACGCATCAATGGCCTCAGAATTCCTTCCCAGACTCAAAGAGGCCCTTAAGCCTTGGAATGTACGTATCAAGGGGGATGAGCGGGTGAGGGCGATTATTGAGTGTGAAGCAGCGACTGAAGTCGACTTTAAAACTGAATTTTTAGACTACACAATGGCCATTAAGGTGGTCGACTCCTATGAAGAGGCGGTGGAACACATTGCTAGCTACGGCTCCCACCACACCGATGCCATTCTTACTTCCAATAGGGCAACAGCCCAAAAGTTTTTACGCGAAGTCGATTCCGCCGATGTCTTTTGGAACTGTTCAACCCGCTTTGCCGACGGCTTTCGCTACGGCTTGGGGGCTGAGGTGGGGATTGGAACTCAAAGGATTCATGCCCGCGGTCCCGTTGGCCTCAATGGGCTTGTCACCTCGAAATGGCTCTTAGGTGGTGAGGGGCACACTGTAGCCACCTACGCTGCGGGGCGACCCTTCAAGCATATAGAGTTAGAAAACGATAAATCAGAAT
>DUOJ01000126.1 GCA_012838895.1 Spirochaetales bacterium | reverse complement strand
TCGATGAATCACATGTCACTATCCCCCAAATTGGGGCGATGTATGAAGGGGACCGTAGCCGAAAACTTAACTTGGTTAACTACGGCTTTCGCCTCCCATCAGCTTTAGACAACCGCCCCCTCAAGTATGGTGAGTTTGATGAGACGTGTGGGCAACGTATCTACGTCTCTGCCACCCCCTCAAAGCGGGAGTTGAGTGAGTCGAGTCAAGTTGTAGAACAACTAATTAGACCCACTGGTCTAGTTGACCCCACGATCGAGGTACGCCCCACTGAGGGGCAAATTGAGGACCTCTATGGAGAGATTAACAAAACAATCGCTAAGAAGGAGAGGGTTTTAATAACAACCTTAACTAAGCGGATGAGTGAAGATTTAACCGACTATTTGGCCAATCTGGGACTCAAAGTGCGCTACCTCCACAGTGAAATCGAGACAATAGAGAGGGTTGAACTCTTAAGAGACCTCCGCCTAGGGACCTTCGATGTATTAGTTGGAATTAACCTTCTCAGGGAGGGACTTGACCTCCCAGAAGTCTCCCTGATTGCCATTCTAGATGCCGATAAAATTGGGTTTCTCCGCTCTGCCACGAGCCTAATTCAAACAATTGGGAGGGCTGCCCGTAACGTCGATGGGCGGGTTATCATGTATGCTGACCGCTACAGTGATGCGATGGAGGAGGCTATTAATGAGACCAACCGACGACGTCAAATACAACTGGAGTACAACGCGAAGCATGGTATAACTCCCACAACAATCGTCAAAGCAATCCAAGATATTATTAGTCGCGAAAAAACAGACAAACAGGAGAACCAGAGAGAAGATATTAACCTTCTCAAAGCCTCCTACAACCTCCTTATTGCCGCTGACCGTAAAAAGTATATAAAAGAGCTTGAAAAAGAGATGTTTGAACGGGCTAAGAATCTAGAGTTTGAACAGGCAGCTATCCTTCGTGATGAGATTGAGTCAATTAAGAATATGCAAATAAGTTAACTACCAGTGGCGACTAAAGAGGATGAGCTCAATGGGCCCCACGCCAGTTTGTGCCCTCTGGTCACGATATTTAACCCCCCTAATAAATCTAAAGAGGTCACTTAAATAGATGTTTCCACTCTTCTCAATGGGAGAGATGCTCCCTGTGGGTATATGACCATTAACAGAATATGAGTTGTTATCAAAGTCGGTAATCGTTGAGGTCCCACTGTGGTCCCACCCCAAAGCAGCTAAGAGCTGGTAGGTCATAACCCCATGGATTTCACTATCGTACTGATGCTCATAAGAGACTTTATCTGCTTCAGAGGCTAATAGATAGAACTGAGAGGCTATGTAATTAAGATTCTCTTCTCGTTGCTTAATGGTGAGGGGATAGGGGACTTGGTGAGCTCCACTGTAACACGAGTCGAGGATGAGGAGTTTAGTTGCCTCAACTGCTTTTAGATTGTTGTAGAGGTTGGCAATAGTGGCCACTTCAGCTGAGTAAATACTATCACCGTTGTTGGGAACGCCTACTATTAGGTTCCCACTTTGACCACCTTGAACATCATCTCCATGCCCAGCAAAGTAGAAGATGAAGAAATCGTTAGGGGTTAGTTTTTCCCCTAAGCGCTCAATTTGAGCCCAAATTTTAGCTTCAGAGGGGTATAAGGGAGAAGTAACATCTGGAGTAGCTCCCTCTTGGAGCATCAAGGTGACCTCTACCGCAACTCCCATCTCATTTCCTCGGTGGTAGAGGGCTGAAGCTAACTCTTTAGTATCGCCAATAGTTCCATTGAGGTGGCCACTAGTAGCGTTATGGTAATCTAATCCCACCCCTAGAAAATAGAGTTTAGGTTTATCAGGTTTGGGAAGGAGGAGTTCACACCCTAGGAGGGTGATTAATAAGAGAGTAGTAATAATTACTATAATTGTGCGCTTCACTCTTTTATCCCCCTCTTCTCAAAGCGGTAGTAGAGGCTAAAAGTTGAAACTAGTGCTACATAGTCGGTTCT
>DUOJ01000125.1 GCA_012838895.1 Spirochaetales bacterium | reverse complement strand
TAAATCCAGTTATCCCGAGCCCTGCCAACAAAGGCGCCATATTGACCCCCAATTGGCGTAAGACAACGAGGGCTATAATAACCCAACCGACACTAGAGATAACTTTAAGGAGGAACTTCGCCATCAGGTCGTTTATGAGGCGACTCCTGTTAAATATACGTCCAAAGATCTTCCGTAAACCCCAGATAACAAGCTTCCCTACAACAATAGTGAGGAGGATAATCGCCACCTTGTAGAGGATATGGTAGAAACTATTAACATCAAAATTTTGCAGACAAAACACCTAACTACCCTCTACCGCGCTAAAAGGCTGTTGAGCCTCTTCACAAAGTCGCCGGGGTCTTTCAGCATCACCCCCTCATTGAGGAGGGCTTGGTCGAGGAGTACGTGACTAAGGTCCTCAATAAAGGACTCATCCTCTGAAGCGGCAATCTTCTTCACAATCTCGTTCTCGAGGTTGACTTCAAGGATGGGGGTGGTCTCTGGAAGGTCCCCCTGCCCCATAGCTTTGAGAATCTGCTGCATCTGCACGGTCATGTCGTGCTCTTCAACTACCACAACCGCTGGTGCATCAACAAGACGGGTTGAGATGACCACATCTTTAACCCTCTCAGCGAGGGCCTTCTTGATCTTCTCCACCACCTGGTGAGCTTCAGCTCCCTCTTCTTTTTTATCATCAGCGAGTTCATCAACGGCTCCCGCCTTGTTGATAGCCTTTAGGGGTAACTCTTCAAAAGTGCCAATTGAGGGAATCACGAGGTCGTCAATATCATCAATCATGAAGAGAACTTCTATCCCCCGGTTCTTGTACCCCTCTAGAAGGGGGGAGCGACGGATGGTCTCTTCTGTTCCACCGGCAAGGTAGTAGATCGTCTTTTGGTCCTCTTTCATCCGCTCTTTGTACTCTTTGAGGCTAGTGAACCCTTCCACTTCACTACTCTTAAAGCGCACTAGAGATAGAAGGGTGTCACGGTTGGCATAGTCGCTGTAGAGCCCCTCTTTAAGGGGACGGTTAAACTGTTCAACTATTTTAGAGTAGAGCTCAGGGTTCTGCTCAGCTATCTTTTGGAGTTCACTTAAGATCTTCTTAACTGAAGCACTCCTAATGTTGCTCATAACCCTGTTTTGTTGCAGGATCTCACGGCTTACGTTGAGAGGTAAATCTTCACTGTCGATAACTCCCCTCACAAAGCGGAGGTAGGTGGGCAACAACTCCTTCTCGTCATCCGTGATATAAACTCGTTTGACATAGAGCTTCACCCCTGGCTGGTAATCGCTGTGGTAGAGGTCATAGGGGGCTTTACTGGGGATATAGAAGAGGGTGGTGTAGTTGTTGACCCCCTCTGCCTGAGTGTGGATATAAAGAAGTGGGTCTTCACTATCGTAGGTGGTGTTCTTATAGAACTCGTTGTAATCCTCAGCTGTCAATTCACTCTTACTGCGAGCCCATAAAGCAGCCGCGCTGTTAACCTGTTCCACCTTCACACTAGTACCAGTCACCTCCCCCTTCTCGCCATACTCATCTTGGTCGTAGGTCAAGAAGATGGGGAAAGCAATGTGGTCCGAGTAGCGCTTAATGAGACGCTCTAAGGTCCACCGGTTGGCATACTCTTCACCCTCACTATTGAGGTAGAGTTTAATCGTAGTCCCTTGACTCTCCCTCTCAGCCTCTTGGAGGGTGAAGGTCCCTTTACCGGTAGAGGACCACATATGGGCCTCATCACTACCGGCACTGCGACTGATTACTTCAACTTTGCTAGCTACCATAAAAGCACTATAGAAACCAACGCCAAACTGACCAATTAAAGCTGAGTCTTTTTTATGTTCTGCATCAAGATTTTTCAAGAAGTTCTTGGTGCCACTCCTAGCAATGGTTCCAAGATCATCGGCCAACTCTTCTTGGCTCATCCCCACGCCGTTATCGCTAATAACCAATACTTTATCTTCGAATGAGATGTCGATACGGGGCGTGTAGGCAAAATCTTTAAATTCAGGGTCAACTAAGACTTTGTACTTCAGTTTATCTAAAGCATCTGAAGCGTTACTAATTAGTTCACGTAAAAATATCTCTTTATGTGAATATAATGAGTGGATGATTAAATCTAGTAGCTCAGCTACTTCGGTCTTAAATTTTCTTTTTTTCATGAGTTCCTCCAAAATGACTAGGGTGTACCACAATCTAAGGTAGTAAAAAAAAGGGCATTCGGCAACGTTAGCGTTAACTTTTATCCTATTCTGGGCTATTATGGACTATGCGTTTTTCAAGGCCCTCTACAGCAAGACAAGTTAACCGCCTTAGAGTACTCAACCTCCTCTCCCTACGTGAAGAACTAAGCCGCGCCGATGTGGCCCGTATC
>DUOJ01000015.1 GCA_012838895.1 Spirochaetales bacterium | reverse complement strand
CGCTACAATAGCGAAGATGAGATTGATTATGTATTAGAGAAAATGCCGCCAATCGTTAAGCGGTTAAGGGAGATATCGATAAGATGAGCAATGATTCACCTGTTTGGGTTTATACCGATATAGTTAAGGACCACTTCATCCACCCCCGTAATGTTTGGGAAGATGATGCGTGGCCAGCACAAGGGGTGGGGCTAGTTGGCTCCATGGCTTGTGGTGATCAAATGAGAGTAGGGATCATCGTTGAAGATGATAAGGTTGTAGATATCAAGTGGCAAACTTATGGGTGTGCTAGTGCTATTGCTAGCACCTCTATGATGTCTGAGATGGTGATTGGCCTCACCCTTGAAGAGGCCTATAAGCTGAGCCCCAAGACAATTGATGAAAAGTTGGGGGGGTTGCCCAAACACAAGTTCCACTGTTCGGTGTTGGGGGACAAAGCTCTCAGAGCAGCTATTGATGACTACCTTGAGAAAGAGGGACGGGACAACCCCTATCGTAGGATGGCTGCTAAAATCATCTGTGAGTGCAAAAACGTCACCGATGTTCAAATAGAGGATTTAGTGAAGAGCAAACAGGCGACTACCTTAGATGAGCTCCGCGAGCTGACCGAGTATGGGACAGTGTGTGGCAAGTGTCAGTTTAGGGTTCAGCGCCTCTTTGATGAACTCCTCCACATCTACGAACACTAATCCTCTCTAAAGAACTCTCCCCCTCCGATAAACTCCCTTAAAAGTGAGTCGGTGGGGACTAAGTTAGAGGGGATTGGATAGACATTCTCTAAGAACCTCAAAAGGCGCCTTGCCACCGGATAGGTCTCGTAGGCATCGGGCTTCACCGTCTTCAAGAGGGGCTCCGCGTACGATTTGAGGACCGCCAGCTCATACTCTAAAGCTGAATTTATCATAATATTAGCTTGGTTTTGGTAGGGGAAGATGTGGCGTGCCTCTCCCCGCTCAACCGAAGGCCACATCTCAAGGGTCATCTGAGCGGTGGTACTACGGGTGCGATTATCCCGTACGATGCGTCTTAAGATTCTGTTATCGGTGGTGGAGATGCGGTTATGGTCATCGAGATTGAGTTGGGTGAGAGCTGAGATGTAGATTTTAAAGAAGGTCTTAGGGTCTAAGTTGGGTAGTAGAGAGGGGTTGAGAGCATGAATCCCCTCTATTACCAAAATAGTATTTTTAGCTAGGCTAATTTTATCCCCCTTAAAGTAGCGCTGTCCCCCATTCTTAAAGTCAAAACGGGGTAGGTCTACCTCTTTCCCACTGTAGAGGTCTTTTAAGTTGGACCTAAAGAGGGGGAGATCGAGCGCTTCGAGCGCCTCTAGGTCGGGCTTGCCATCGATATCGCGGGGGGCGAGGTCACGGGAGAGGTAGTAGTTGTCGAGCGATATTCGGATGGGGTTAAATCCCAATAGGCGCAATTGAATTGCTAAGCGGTAGGAGAAGGTGGTCTTTCCTGAAGAGGATGGGCCTGCTATTAAGACCACTTTTACACTGCCCCTCTCACTAATCATATCGGCTGTTTGTGATATCTTACGGTGCTGTAAATCTTCGTTCATCCTGATGAAGGTTTTAATATCGGGGGAGCCACAAATCTGATTCATCGCTCCCAGGCTATCAACCTTTAAAATCGACCCCCACAGTTTATACTCGTGAAAAACTGAGAAGAGGAGGGGGTTGTCCTTAAAGGGGGAGAGGTTGAGGAAGTCGGCCGAGAGGGGGTAGCGTAAGAGCATCCCCCGCTCCCCATAGGGGCGCAGTTGCCAAACTTTAAGGAGTGCGGTGGTTGGCAATAGGGGCTCGTAGGTTATATCCAGGAAATCTTTACAGCGGTAGAGCTTAACTTTGGGCTCGTTATTGTACTCCAAAAGGAGGGTAGTGGAGAGGTACTCCTTCTTTTTAAAGTGGGCCATAGCATCTTCGTAGGAGACCATCTCGGAGGTAATAGGGAGGTTGGCCTCAACCAGCTCCTCCATCTTATTGGCTAACAGGGCGACATCTTTCTTGTCGAGGGAGAACTTACCGTCGTAGTTGAAGTAGAAGCCATCTCCCAAGGCGTGGCCAATGACTAGTCTCCGTTCAGGAAAGAGAATCTCGCTAGTATAGGCTAGAATAAAGCTTAAGGTGTGGCGGTAGATGCGCTTACCAATATCACTAAAGAGATAGACGGGTGCAATTGTTGCATCGACGGTGAGGTGGGAGCTAAACGGGAGGATTGCATTATTCATCCTAACAGCAATGATTGGATTGCTCGCGTAGGTCGCGGCGGGGTCGCTCACTTTTAAGATGTCACACATCAGTGAAGCGACGGTAGTTCCCGAAGGAACCTCAACTTTCTTTCCTAAATAGGTGATAGTAACTTTTTGATCCATAGTCTTCCCCCATTAGATAAGATTATAACGGTAAACGGGGTGTTCTAAAACCCTCAACCTTTGAATTGACATCCTTACCTGCTAAGATTAGATTAATGATTACGAGAGGAAGCGATGCAAGAGGAAAAATGGGTTCAAAAATATCTGTATGTTGATTTAAGTGGGCAAAAATGGAGCGAAAGAACCACCTCTGTCAAAAAAGGAGTAGGAGGAGAAGCTCTCGCTTACCATCTCTATGCACTTCACCAAGAGGATGAGCCTCTCTGCTTTGCACTAGGGACTCTCAGTGGATCACCTCTCCCTTGTACCAACACCCTCTCTCTCGTGGGGCGTTCTATAGCCACCGGTCGCGTTGAGGGGGAGAGCTCTTCCTCCCTCTTTAGTGCCTCTTTAGCAACCCTCCCTTGGCGAGCGATAGTCTTAACTGGAGTGGGGCGAAGATTAATGAGTCTCCATATAAGTTCCCGCGGAGTGGATTTTGAGGTTAGTGAGCGTTTTCTCGGTATGCATCTTTCTCAAATCAACCAAGAATTAAAGGGAGATGCAAGCCTCGCTATCGGTCTAGCTGGAGAGAGGGAGGTCCCTTTAGCCTCGATCTTTGAGGGGGACCACCCCCTTGAACGGTGGGGGTTTGGAGCCCTCCTAGGTAGAAAGAATGTCAAAGCCTTAGTCGTAGAGCGGGGCGACGTGAAGAGAGAAGCAGTTGAGGTTGAGAAATTTGCCCTCGCTATGCGGAGGCTTGAGAAGGCTATTGCCAGAAGCCCTTACCTCACCACTCTCGCCAACGAGGGGGACCTCTCCCTCCTTGAAGAGGGGATGAAGCGGGGATTTTGTGGAGTTAACAACATTAGTCTAAGGAGCGACCCACGCCTCTTTCACCTCACTACCAGCGAAATGGTCCGGCGCTATGGTCCGATACAGGGATACTCTGAAGAGTTCCCTTCACTCTGTCACCGGAGGATTGGGACACGTCGTCTCCCAACTTTTGTGGAGATAATGGCTCTCGGTTCCAACTTAGGAAACTTTGAAGGCGAAGTTGTCTTTGAACTAATAGATGAGGCAACAGAGTTGGGGCTCAATCCGATCAGTACAGGTGTTTTGTTGGGGTGGATTATGGCAGCGCGCCAAGAGGTCCCTTCAGATAACCCCTTCAAGGTTAAGTTTGGCAGAACACGAGAATTGGTTGAGCTTGTCAGAGCCATTGGGGAAGGGCGTCATGGGGGAGAGGAGCTCAGTAAAGGGGTTGCCTACTTAGAAAAGACCTACCTACAGATAGACAAACAGGAGAAGATTTCGAGCCACGTCAATGGGCGCGAGATGCTCCCCATCGACCCTCGCGGAGCTTGGATGATGGGACTCTTTATGGCGCTGGGGTATGACCAACCTCCAGTAGGGGAGATTCTTCTTCAATATCTGCCCAACTGTTCCCTCTTTAGTAAGGCTGAATGGGCCGTTGTTGAAGAGAACCTTTGGGCCACCTCCAACTCTATTGGCCTCTCTAAATCTCTTTTTGTCCCCCTCTTCTTTGAGAGGAGCTGGTTCCCCTTTAAGCAGCTCTTTTTACGCCATCCAGTGACAGCCTATCGGTGGGTCTCTACGAAGTTGATCCGTTCCCTATTGGGGAGTTATTTAGGGGTCAAAGTTAGCTTAAAAGAGTTGATTAATATTGGAAGAGAGTCTCTTTCCATCAAGGAGAGTCTCAATGGATCTACTATCCCCCCCCTCCCACAACGATTCACCATCAACGCTTTTAGTAACCACCCCAAAGGGCGTGTTATCCCATTTCATAAGCTCGTTGAGCGCTACCAATTCTTGAGGGCTTTAGACTTGGCTAAGTATAGGAGGGGGTGATGGTCGTAACCCGCCTTAAGGGATTTTTGATTGTAATTTTTATTGTATTGACTCTTCCCCTCTTTGCCCGTCACCGCTTAACCACTTTTGAAGCGGTGATGTTCAACGATAACCTCAGTTTTGGGCTAGGGGAGAACCCTGACGATATGCGCTCCTATGGGATGCTCTTCGACTATTTTAACACCTCAGGGTGGTTTGCCAACATCGAGATAAGTGGGCTCACTTTAAGGGGTAAGGGGGGAGACCCTGGGCGTCGTTACGACGAACTAATTCTTAAGGGGGGGTACGTAGCCCATTTCCACCTCCCCACAAAGGATTTGGTCTCATCTTATGAAATCACCCCTTATGGTGGGTTGGTGCTAGCAGGGAATTTTGGGCTGGAGGCGGTCCAAAATTTTGTCCACGATGTCTTCAAATTGGGGCAGCTTCATGAGGAGTATGAGGGGGCTGGTGAACAGCGGATTCTTCCCCTAATGGGGCTCACTCAAAAATTTGAAATTATTGAGATAGCGCCTTGGTTTAAGACCTCTGAGCTCCTCTTTTGGGCTGAACTCGATCTCGCCTACGTCCCCACCTATATGAGTAAAATCTACCCCAAAGTATCGGTGGGGCAACACACCCTCTCTACCAGTCAGTTTATGGTGGGGGGAGGGTACTCTTTTGTTGAAATTTTAGATGATTGGGAAACCCACCAAGTGGTCGGTTCCGCTGAGAGGGGTCTCACCTTCTTCTTTAAGGGACATATTGGACTCATCACCTTTGGTTATAGCTGGTATGTTGAATCGATGGAGGGGTACGGAGGGGTGGGGGTACAACTTCTCTTTGGTGAGCGTCTCTCCTGGGAGAGGAGCGACCTTCTCGTCTCAATTGGCTTAGCCATCCCCGACCAAATAACCACCTTCGCCTTTCGCTACCACCTCTTCAAAGATATAGGGCTCTATTTAAAGAACTCATTTAAGATGATTCCGCTGGCAGATGAGTCTAGGGTTAGGGAGAACTATTCCACTTGGCATGCAGGGATTGATTGGGAGATCTCTAGATGGGACTTTGGGTGGGCTCGCCCCTATGTCGCGGCAGGGATGGGGTTTAACCGCTTCTTGGTGATGAGTGACGG
>DUOJ01000124.1 GCA_012838895.1 Spirochaetales bacterium | reverse complement strand
CAGGTGATATCGTCGTGGTCCCCAACGGGACCGACTTCACCCTTCCCACTGATGAAGAGTATCGAGAATACCAAGAGCGGGGGAGAGAGATTGCAGGCGTTGACTCCACCACCCCCCTCCTCCTCTACACAGGGCAGATTAATGAGAAGAAGAACCTCCATTTAATTTTAGAGTCACTTCTATTAGCCCACAAGAAGGGGATTAATTTTAAGATGGTCTTCGTCGGCGATGGGGCTGATCTCATAAAATTTCGCTTATTTGTAAAAACACACCACCTCGATGATAAAATAACTTTCATGGGGAGAATCGGTGATAGGGAGGTGATTAAAGCGCTCATGGCGGCTGCAATTCTCTTCCCCTTCCCCTCCCAGTACGACGTTTCGCCCCTAGTGTTGCGAGAGGCAGCTGCTTTCAGCCTCCCTCTCCTCAACACTAAAGATTCCGCTACCGCCTTTGTCACCACCGATGGGGTTGATGGGTTTATCACAGAGAACTCGTTTGATGCCTACTCTAAAGCCCTAATTGAACTAATTGAGAATCCCAATTTGTGTAAAAAGGTGGGCGAGGCTGCTCGGCAAAACCTCTACATAAGTTGGCAAGATGTGATTAGTGAAGTGAGTGAGCGGTATGCTAATCTAATTGAAAGGCGCCGTAAATAAGGTGTCCACACTGGCGACAGTGGTTCCCATCAAGGTTAGTTTTAATCTCCTCTTTTGCCCTTAAGGGGTGGTTGTGGCTGGTGACGATTGTGGTATTACAAGCTGGGCAACGGGTCCTCTCCCACTCCCTTAAGTTGCTGTTACCGGCATAGATGTAGGGGATCTCAAATTGACTGGCTACCTCAAGGAGCTCTAAGAGGTACCCCTCTGATGTTTGGCGATAAGTGCCCATCTGGTAGTGGGGGAAAAAACGACTCAGGTGCCAGACTCGCACTTTCCGCTCCACCAGTTGTTGGGCCATCTCTTTGAGGTGCTCAGCAGTGTGAACTCCCTCTATGAGGAGGGTTGTCACCTCTAACACCTTGTCTCCCCTTTGACTAATGGTCTCGATTGAGTCGAGAACCGGTTGGATGCGCCCTTTGCAGTACTCTCTGTAGAATTGGTCATCCCCCTTAAGGTCGATATTAAAGGCATCAATGTAGGGGAGGATTCGCTCTAAAGAACTCTTTGAGAAGGAGCCATTGGTAATCATACAGTTGTAACCGCCTCCCCTCTTAACCTCTTTGGCACATGCTTCAACATAGTCTAACCACACTATTGGTTCACTGTAGGTGTAACTTAATATGGGAGTTCCACTCCCTTTTAAAGTGTGGGCCAATTGTTCGGGACTCACCCTCTTGCCCCCCACCCTCTCCCCCTGACTGATGTGGTAATTTTGGCAAAATTTACAGCGGTAGTTGCACCCAAAGAGGGCAACCGAGAGGGTGGTAGAGCCGGGATAGAAGTGGTAGAAAGGCTTCTTCTCGATGGGGTCGATGGCTGAAGCAACTAGTTCTCCATAACCGAGTGTAACTAATTGTCCATTTTGATTGGTCCTTATCCCACACACCCCTTTTTGGTCTTCTTCGAGAGAGCACATATGGTAGCAAAAGTCACACGTTAGTTGCACTACTCTTCTCCAATCACTTCGGCTTGGAAGGTCTCAAAGACAACCCCTTCAGCGAGCCATCCATCGGGAGCAAGTCCTGCCTTAAGGGAGAGGTGGCGCAAGAGGGTCTCGCGGTCCCACCCCTCTTCTTGGGCAACTTGGGGAAGGAAGAGGGCCCTTCGGCGCCCCAGGGTTAAGATAACCCCATCGCGCCCAACATTAATCTCTTGGGGCCCTTCAACCCTCTTAGGAGGGGTCAAGATTGAGACCTCTATCTTAATCTTACTGAGCTCTTTAGCGGTTAAGGGACGAAAGCGTGGGTCGTGAAAGGCACTCTCCTTAGCTAGGCGGTAGACTGTTTTGTAGAGGGGTCCCTCTCCAAATATATTGCCAATACACCCCCTTAAGTT
>DUOJ01000123.1 GCA_012838895.1 Spirochaetales bacterium | reverse complement strand
GTGGAGAAAATTAAAGAAATGTTAGTCCATATTTACAATATTGACGATACATTGAAGCCACAAAAAGGATTTAATCCTTTTGAGGTGCGACTTGGACATGACGTGATAATTAATACAAAAATACGCCAGTCTATGTATACTAATCCGGAGTTAACAGGAACGGTTGAGTTTGACTACTCGAATAACAGTGGGGAATATACAATTGGTACGGGTGAGTTCTCTTTTACTACAAGATGGAGCAAGGCAAGCGACTCTTGTATACACGCTTATAACGATTCTCCAAACATTAAGAATATATCTATTATCAAAGACTTAAAAGAGTTACCTGAAGAATTGCCGGCTATCAAAGAACTGGATTTTACATCTAGAACGCGAACCCCAAAGCGAGGCGATGGGATAGTATGGCTAAACACTAATGGGCATTTCGCTATAACAATAGTACGAGACATTATGGATGATACTCGGAGTGACAGTATGGATTGTCTAAAATTTGAGTATAGGGTCTATTTGACTGAGGGAAGTATTTCAATATCATAAAAGACTGGCGCTGTTGAGGGGTGTACGCATCAGCGACGCCCTATTGGGCCTCCATTGCCAGAAAGAGACCATATAGACGTTATGTGATGCCTTTGGCGAGCCAGTGGTAATAGTGCTATCGTTACAATCGTTGTGCAACGATAAGTAGAAAATCGTTCCAAAATGCAACGATAAGTGCAACGATAGTGTTATCGTTGCATTATCCCTCTTTAGTGGGTTAAGATTAGATTGGGTTCACTAGGGGGGACAATATGGTTAGAGACGAGAGAGCCAAATTTAAGGTTTTAGCATCTTGGCTGGAGAAGATAGCTGGTGTTGAAGAGCTATCTTCAGATATCCTAAAAGTTTTGGGCCTATTTGACAAAGAAGGAAATATTAATAAAGTTGGCCAACTATTTGCTGATGTAAATGGCAATGAGCTGTTTGGTGTTGATATTGTTAGGTTTGGTAAGAGTAATAATCAGATTCTAGATAGGGAGACTCTAAATAATATCTCCATCCTCTCACAATACGACAAGGCTATAGAGATTTTTGAACGCTATTATCAATATGAGGAGATTGAAGGGTATAGCCGAGTAAAAAGAGAACTAATCTCTAGAGAGGCTTTCCGAGAGGCTTTAGCTAACGCAATCGTCCACCGTATTTGGGATCTAAATGCCCATATTCAAATATCTATGTATGAAAATCGGGTAGAGATAAACTCACCTGGGGGGCTACCTAAAGGAATTTCTATAGAAGATTACTTAGATGGGCAACTCTCTGTCTTAAGGAATCCGATAATAGCCAACCTCTTTTATAGACTGAGAATTATAGAGAAATTTGGAACTGGTATTCGTAGGATAAATAGCGCTTACACAGAAAGTATTACAAAGCCAAGTTTTCATATAGGTCCCAATAGCGTAAAGGTAGTGCTACCCCTTTTAGAGGTAGGTAACGGCGATTTATCGGATGATGAGATCCGCATCTACAATTTATTCAAAGACAAATTAAAATTGACAAGAGGAGAGCTAGATACCCTGACACCATTTAACAAGTCAAAGAATTTGAGGCTCCTAAATCGGCTCATTGAGAGGGGGATTATAGTAAAAGAGGGGAGCGGACCAAGTACAAGATATGTTTTGAAATAGACCAATAAAGATTGGCAACTGTCAAAAACAAGCAATAAAAAAGTTAACACATTGGTAGTTAAGTTAGAATAAATCATTATTTAATGATTATTCTTGACTTAACTATCTTTATTTGGTAGTTTTGTACTGAGGTAGTTGTATGCAGAGGAAACTTGAGAAACAGCTTCTAGAGTGGAAAAATAGAGATTCAAAGCGAATGCCATTAATCATTAATGGTGCTCGCCAAGTGGGTAAAACCTATACCCTACGTCAATTTGGTAGGGAGAATTTCAGAAATGTGGCCTATGTGAATCTTGAAGCCAATTTAGCATTAGCTACCTACTTTGAGGGTGATATCAATCCCCATAAAATAATCCGTTATTTAGAAGCCTCTTTGGGGGAAAGAATAATTCCCAATGAGACCCTCATTATATTAGATGAAATTCAAGCGTGTGAACGAGCACTAACATCACTCAAATATTTTAGTGAAGAGGCTCCAGAATACTATATTGTGGCTGCAGGTAGTTTGTTAGGTATTGCTATCAATAGAGAACACTACTCTTTCCCAGTGGGGAAGGTTGAGACCCTTATCCTCTATCCTTTCGACTTCGAAGAGTATTTATGGGGACGTGGAAAGCATCTCTTATGCAATGAGATAAAAAACTCTTATTTAACTATGGAACCAATGCCCGAAGCACTCCACCGAGAGTCGATTGAGTTGTTTAGGGAGTACTTGGTAGTGGGGGGGATGCCAGCTTGTATAAACGCCTTCTTAGAAAATAAGAGCTTTATAGATTTACAGATTGTACAAAGCGAGATCTTAAATAACTACATTACCGATATGGTTAAATACGCAAGTACCACGGAGAGTGTAAGAATAAGGGGATGTTTTAATTCGATTCCCGCCCAACTAGCTAAAGAGAACAAGAAGTTTCAATACAAGGTTGTCCAAAGGGGGGGGAGTTCTACCCTCTTTGGGGCCTCTATAGAGTGGTTAGTTCAAGCTGGTGTTGTTCTAAAATGTCAAAGGATTAACGTAGGCTTTGAACCTATTGCTGCTTATGCTGATTTAGCAGCTTTTAAGCTCTACATGGGTGACATTGGTCTTCTAGTGGCCCACGCGGGCCTAGCCCAACAAACTCTCCTAAGTGGTGAGGCTAATATCTTCATGGGAGCTGTAACTGAAAACTATGTGGCCCAACAACTGGTAGCCAAAGGTTACAATTTATACTACTGGGAGAGTAGCGGAACAGCTGAGGTCGATTTCATTTTACAAAAGGGGGGTCAAGTTATCCCAATTGAGGTTAAAAAGGGGGAACATGTTAGGTCGCGTAGCCTAAATCTTTTTATTCAAGAGTATAGCCCAACCTATTCGGTTAGACTCTCTCTTAAAAACTTTGGTGAAGTAGATGGTTTAAAATCTATTCCGCTCTATGCTGCCTTTTGCATTTAGTGGCAAAAGAGGCTTAGCGCGGGGAAAAAAACAAGTCTCTCTTTTTACATCTTCAAGGTTGAGTTGGGGTGGAGGAGAGGTTGTTTGAACTTACATGTTTCATTAGAGCCTTGAATATCCTCTTGGTTTGGCCCTATGCTTAAACAGCCTTCTCGGGGGTGATTATTGTTTTGACGGTAATCTTCTCCAACTTTGAGAACATCAGGAGAGCTTCAAGATAAAAACTATAATTTAAAGGATGTGATATGAATATTTTAGCAATTGGGTGCCACCCAGATGATCTAGAGATCGCATGTTACGGAACTTTAGCTCGCTTCGTTAAAGAGGGGCATAAAGTGTTTGCTTGCCACGTTGCCAATGGCGACCTTGGTCACGTTGAAATTCCCCAAAAAGAGTTGGGGGTGATACGGATTAAGGAGGCCCAAGAGGCAGCCAAATTGATTGGAGCAGAGGCCCTCACCCTCAATGTCTCCGATTTGAGTGTCAATTCGATGAATGAGGAGATGAATAAGGAGATGGTGCGCCTTATTAGAGAGGTGCAACCCGACCTAATTATAACCCACCCCACGCAAGACTATATGCGTGACCACGTTGAGGCTGGCTTGATGGCTTTTAGAGCCAACTTCCAATCTTCGGTGTTCCATAAATATCCCGAGCACCAAAAAACTGCCGCAGTAGTCCCCATCTACTACATGGATACCCTCGCAGGGGTCGACTTTATCCCCACCGAGTATGTCGATATTAGTGATGTGATTGAGATTAAATTGGAGGCCTTAGCCTGCCATAAGAGCCAGATTGATTGGATGAGAGAGCACGATGGAATTGACTTTCTCGATTTTGTTAGAACCTGCTCTAAGTTCCGAGGTCTCCAGTGTGGCGTCGCCTATGCTGAAGGGTTTAGACCGTGTAGAACTTGGCCCAGACTAACCACCAAAAGGTATTTGCCATAAGGGGTGCGAGATACAATTTTTGGTAATTTCCCGATGATGCCCCCCTATTCGGGGCAAATCATCTGCAACACATCGGCTACTATGACGAAGATTTTTTCACATATTTAAAAAAGGAGGAGTTAAAATGTTAAAAATAGGAATCATGGGAGCAGGATTTATTGGAGCGCAACACGCTGCCTCTTATAAAGAGATAAAAGATGCACAACTAGTCGCCATCCTCGATTCCAATCCTGAGGTGGGAGAAAAACTGGCTAAAGAGTTTGGGTGTACCCACTACAGTGCTGCGAAAGAGATGTTTGAGAAAGAGGATCTAGATATTGTCGATATCTGTCTCCCCACCTTTCTCCACGAAGAGTATGTCACCATGGCTTTCGATCAAGGTTGTCACGTCCTTTGTGAAAAACCTTTTGCCCTAACCTATGAGTCGGCTGAGAAGATGGTTGTGGCCGCTGAGAGAGCTAATAAAACGTTGATGGTGGGACAGGTAGTCAGATTCTGGCCCGAATATGTTGAAGCTAAAAAACTTTACGACCAGGGAGAGTTGGGGACAATTAAGATGGCTACTTTGAGTCGTTTGACCCAACACCCCGACTGGTCAACCTGGCAACGCGACCCCCAAAAATCGGGGGGAGGGCTCTTTGAGCTCCATGTCCACGATATCGACTATCTCTGCTACCTCTTTGGGGATGTTGACCAAATCTATGCCATTGGAGAGAAGGATAAAAATGGGTGTTGGAACCATGTTCTAACCTCGCTCACCTTCAAATCTGGGGCTAGGGTAGCTGCTGAGGGTGCCTTTGAGATGACTCAAAACTACCCCTTCACTATGACGATGCGTCTAGTGGGGCACGACGCCACCTTTGAGTACAACTTTATTGCTGGCTTCAATCTAGAAAACGTTGGGGGCGCCCAACGCTCAGCTCTCCTCTACCGTAATGGGAAGGACCCCGAACGCCTTAAGATTGATGAGAGTGACGCCTACTTCCTTGAACTTAAATATTTTGTAGAGCAGATAGCTAAAGGGGAGCCGGTTGCTCAGGCTCTTCCTCGCCACTCCCTCTATGTGATGAAAGTGATGGAGGGGATTCAAACTTCGCTTGAAGAGAAAAGGGTTGTGAAGCTCTAATATTAAACACTACAACTTGGGTGACGCTACTAAGAAGTAACGTCACCCTTTCTTTAATTATCACCAATTCTAAACAATTTAAGTTGATTTGTACTCCCTACTGCCAAGAAATTTCCCTGGGGGGAGGAGTCGATGACCCTCCCTTGAAAGGCGGTAAGGGGGGGGAAGGTGGTGTAGCCCGTTGGGGTCCCATTGTAGAGGTCCATCGAGGCTATTACCGAGTCACTCTCTCCTCCAATTATCCACTCTTTAGTCATGGCAGAGTTGAAACAAAGGTCATAAACTTGTGAACTTCCTCCACTAATTTTATGGACGTGGGTCCAGTCGGTTACCCCTCCACCTAGGGTAAAGAGGTGAAGACCATCTTCCATCATGAGCTGAGCAAGACTACCCAACACGAATGACCCATAGGGGCCACTCCCCAATTCACTCGAGATGGAGCTGTTTGATTCAATACCCAAAGCTAAATAGATTGGGTTGTCCCGAATCACTACATAGGAGTGGAAAGAGTTGTTAGAGGGGGAGGTGACTACCAAGCGACTCCCATCGGGGGTGAGGGCAATTGAGGAGGGGGCTGCTAGCGGGTAGAGGTAGTCGGCTAGATAAATAGTCATTGGGTCGCTGATACTAACATCCGAATAGGTCCCGAAGTAGGCTTTTTTATCAACTCCATCGGCGATGATATAGGTTTTGTAGAGGGGATCAATGACACTGTTAGTGGTGGTTGAGCCCCACCGGGCACCCGAAGGGCCATACGCCTTTATCTTCTCCAAAGTACCGTTAGCTGAATCGTAGCGATAAAAGACTAAAATCCCCAACTCTTTAGCGGTTGTGCAGATGATATTTTCAAATGAGTCGACAATTATATTGGTGACTCCTGCTGTGGGGTATTGGTCAATATCGACATCTCCGCCGCTACTGGTAAAGGTGTTAACCACCTGTAGTGAATCGCGTCGTATTTCACACAGTTGGAGTCCTTTTGAACTGGCCAAGAGGAGCCTCCCGTCGGGGAGGAATTTAAAGTCCTTTAGATTGGTTAACCAAAATAGGTTTTCGTTACTATCTTTATCCCCATCACTCACACTAAAGACTTGGTATGGCTCCCCATCGGTAGCCTCAAATGAAGCTCGAAAGGTTTTCGATACCGTCCCGACACTCCCTAGCAATTCGGTTTGTACTAGTGCATCGATTCGATGGGTTCCAGTGTGAGTTGAGAAGGAAAAAGGGTTGGATTCCCCCCTATAAGAGCCATCGATATACCAAGCAATTTGGAGGTTTTTAGCGCCACCCCCTCGAGTCCGCGTGAAGCTCACTGTTGTCTCGGTGTTGGGGGGTATCACATCGGGGAGTCCCTCAATCACCCCCTCAACTGGTTCGACAACATTGGAGAGTATCTTTAGGCCGGTAGGTTCTGCAGTCTCCTTGTTGACAACAATTGTGATATTACCCGAAGTGGAGCAGTTGTCGAGAATCCTCAAGGCTTCAACTCCCCCGGCCAGCTTCTCATCTTGAGAGTAGAGGGAGAAAGCTATTTCGTAAGAGCCACAGGGGAGGGTGGCTTGGTAGCGGGCTGAGGCGGTCGCTGGATTAACCGTTACGCCACTCTTCACCACCTCATAACTTCCCTCTTGGCTCTTCAACTCCAAAACGAAGGAGATGTTGGGGAAGTCGGGTTCATTCCAATAGAACCCGATATCGACACCCCCCTCTCCAACTAAATCGGTGAGGAGCACCTCCAAGAAGTTGTTGCGCGAAGTGAGTTGGTGTGAGAGGGTCTTCTGGGCAATTGGGGTCCCTTGCTGATTATAACCAATCACCTCTAACTCCCATGTTCCAATAGTCAATCCGTTGATCTCAACTTGAGAGCTGTTGGTCGAGACCGAAAATGTAGATTCGTTAGGCCCTTCACCACTTACAGTATAACCGGTGATGGTCAATCCTTGTCCCTCGGGCGAGAGGGTTCGAACCCCTTGGGGGATGGGGTTCATTCTAAGTCTCAGTGTGGCCACCCCCGTCTTCTCTTCACATCCCAGTAACGACAAAAGAAGGAGTAGGAGTAGGCCAATCTTGAATAGGAAAGTCTTTTTCATATTGTGCCTCCTAACGATAGAGTGCTGTTATGCTACTCCTGCTTCAAAGGCGAGGTTATCAGCTGACAACATCTCCCTCTTTTGCTATATTGGTTTTATGAAAAATATCCTAAAGATACTTCTGATACTCCTATTTGCCCTTATCGTCTTTATGCCAGCCGATAAACTCCCTCCTTGGCTCTACTGGTCCCTCTTTGTCATGATGTTTGGGGTGCTGTTCCTCTTTTACCGCTTCTCGTACTGGGTTTCAGAGCGCTCTATTGTGGAGGAGGATGAGATTAAGTTCTCCACCTTCTGTGGTAAAGTTCCCCCAATGGAGAGTGAAGATCTAGTGCGGGGGCGCCTCATTGTCACTTCAAGCGAGGTGGCGCTCTACCAGAAAGAGGATAGAAAAGGTGCCACTAGTAAGGTTAAAAAAGTGTGGTCGGTCCCCATTGATGAGATTGAACAACTGAGTAGTGGCAAAGTTATTGGCTTCAGAAGGGGGATTATCCTCTCCCTAACGGGTGAGAGAGAGGGGAAGTTCACACTCTCTCAAATAAAAAAGAAGCGTCCTCTCCTTATTGAGGCCTTAGGTTGGTCTGATAACTAACCAAAAGTGAGGATTGTTGGGCACGGGTGGTGATGCTACCTTCCACCTATGCAAGGCCAAAAATCGGGAAAAAGATTTCTTATAATTGTCACTCTTTGCCTCTTGTTTCCCCTCCTTCTAAGCGCTGGAGAGAGGGTGCGACTAAGACTATTTTTAGATGCTTGGGCAATTGATGCATTGTGGACCAAACATATTGGTTTGAGGGGAGGCGTAGGGGCGATTATGGATAATGGGGTGGGATTCTCCCTCCCCATCTACTGCTTAATCGATAGAAGCGGGGGGGAGGAGGTCCTTCTAGATATTGGACTTAAACTCCTCTGTTACCCCTGGAAGAGGGGTCCTTTCTTCTCAGTCTCCTTAGCTCAAGTCTCCCTCTTTGTGGGTAATTATATCCCAGAAGAGCAGGTCCACTTCCTCAATGAGATTGGTATAGGGTTTACTTGGGAGATTCTACCATACCTTTACATTGAACCAGAACTCCTCTACCGAGATCCCTCTAACACGTTTCCCGAAAGTTTTACCTATATCAAAGACCATATTCCCGGATACCAAAAATTTCAGATTTGCCTAAAGGTTGGGTGGACAAGTAAAAATTTGGCCAAATAAAAGGGAGGAAAAGATGGAGAAAAAAGCGACAAAGTTGATCTCTAATGTATTTGTAATTTACCTCATAATCAGCCTTTTAGGTTGTTCAATGGCGTGGGAACCTTTTACTACCCCATCCATCGATTATGAGGAGATGGTCCCCCTAGTAGCTCGGGTAATTGATGAACAATTGGAGACGGTACGACCTGTCTTAGAGGAGGAGGGGGAGTGGGTAGCAATCGCGAGGGCTTTGGAGGGTGAGCTTGATGGAGAGAGGGTCGTTAGCGAGTTACTAAAAGAGGAGGGGGGTGAAGCCTACCTCAACTTTTGCTACTCAGTCGCCTCTGGTTTAGATAGCGAAGAGCTCTTAAAAGAGGCTCAAGGATTGATGGGGGAGGAGGAGTATGCCCAACTAAATGAGCAGTTCTCGCAGGCTAGGTCATCTCTTCTAACCTACGGGGAGGCGGAGTGTCGTGCCCTTCCCCCCAGCCAAAGATCTGAATTTATGCGCGATTTGCAAAAGATGGTCTCTAAGACCCTAGTGTTACTGGTGGCTGGAATCGTCTATGCTTGTATCCCTAACGTTATCTTCTGGGGCAAAGTTACCGCAGCCGCTGCCATCTCGGTCGCTGCTGGCATTGTTGCGACAACGGTGATGTCGATCTACCGCTACTACAAGTACGACAACGAGTCGCTCTCCTCCTCATTCCAAGATTGGCTAACCGACGTAACCACCGAACCTGCCGCAGCTTTTGCCGTGGCGACTTCGATGATCAGTGTAGGAAAGACGATGACTACTAGCCCTGTAGTGACTGGCCTAATAATTATTGTCTTCTCAATTTATCAGGTGATGGATTTGGTGAAACCGCTCCTTAAGAAATATAATTTTAATGCTTAGCTTGCCCGGTGTTATCAAATGTGGAATAATGGGGGGAGATTTTAAACAGGAGAACTGAGCATGCACCATCCCCCGATTTTAGAGCGCTTTCTACGCTATGTGAAAATAGATACAATGAGCGATTCCAATGTAGTAGGTAAACGCCCCTCAACTGAGGGGCAATTCGAGCTACTAGAACTCCTTAAAGAGGAGTTGCTAGCCCTCAAGGTTGAAGATATCACCCTTAGTCCAGAGGGGTACCTAGTGGCCCGTATCCCCTCCAATGCCCCCCATAAAAAGATCCCCACTATAGGCTTTATGGCCCATGTAGATGTGGCGGATGATGTGATGGGTAATGGGGTTAACCCCCGAGTTATCGAAACTTACGATGGGCAAGATATTGTCTTAAACGACGCGTATACCCTCACGGTTGAGGAGAACCCCACCCTTAAGGAGTACAAGGGGACAACCTTAGTTGTTACCGATGGAACCACCCTTCTAGGGGGAGACAATAAAGCGGGTGTTGCTATTTTAGTCACCTTAGCCGCCAACCTTCTTGCTCCCACTTCTATTGAACACGGCGAGGTGGAGTTGATCTTCACCACCGACGAAGAGATTGGCAGGGGGATGGAGGGGGTGGATGTCTCTCAACTGCGCTCGCGGTGTTGCTACACCATTGATGGGAGTGCTAGGGGGGAAATTGATGCTGAATGTTTCAACGCTGCCACCGTTACGGTTGACTTCTATGGGGTCCCTTTCCATTTGGGGGCAGCTAAGGGGAGAATGGTCAACAGTGTTACAATGGCCGCCTCTTTTATTGGGAGCATTCCCCAACTAGAGAGCCCCGAAGCGAGTGAAGAGAGGGAAGGGTACTACTGTGCGGAACAAATTAGGGGCTCAATTGCCCACACCAATGTTGTCCTCTATCTCCGCGATTTCGACCTTGACCAGTTAAAGAGGCGTATAAGAGCCCTTGAGAGTTTGGCTGAGAGTGTCGAGCTCCTCTACACCAACGGTAAAGTAGAACTGAAGAGTGAAATTGTCTATAAAAATATGTTCAACTATATCAAAGAGGACCCCGCTGTAATGGAGGCTATCTTTAAGGCCGGCGAGCGGATAGGAATCCCCCTCAAAGAGCGTTTTATAAGGGGGGGGACCGATGGCTCGCGCTTGAGTGAGATGGGAATCCCAACTCCCAACATCTTTACAGGCTCCCACAACCTCCACTCCCGTTACGAGTGGCTCTCTCTAACCACCATGGAGGAGTCGCTCCGATTGGTAGAAGAGATAGTTGCTTTCTGGGCAGGGGAGGCGCCTTGAAGAGAGTAACCCTCCTTACACTTCTAATCGTCTTAGTTGGACTCCTTTACGGTGGTGAAGTGGTAGAGTTGGGGAGTTTCCCCATCGACTTGCGTGGTGTGACCAAAGAGGTTGTTGAGGAGGAGTTAGCATGGTACTTCTCTCCATCAGATTATCTTTTAGTTGAAATAAGGGCCATTACAATTGACCAAGAGTCGTTTGAGACAGATGATGCCTATTTTATAAGCCTAGCTCTAAAGTGGGATGGGGGGGAGGTTGAGCAGACTATCGCTTTCCTCGTATCTTCTGAAAAAGGGTGGCTTGAGCCGTACATCTCCCACTTAAAACGGTACCTCCGCCTCAGCTTTGGACGCCATCTAGCCCCCAAAGAGACCCCCTTTATAACTGAGATTATCGAAGGGGGGCTTTGGGCTAAAGGCCCCCTTACGGGGCGCAGGGTAGTTGTCAAAGATTTGGACTCAAAGGCGATTGCTATCTTAGAGGTGGCTAGTCGTGACGCAGATGTTAGTGAACTAGTTCCCGTCTGGTCTAAACGGAATTTGTCGGTGGGGATGCCTTTAGAGAGGCTTAAAGGAGACTACCCCCTCGAAGTTATTCCCCGGTTTTCAGGGGAACACTATGGAGTTGCTTTGGGGGTCGCTTACCCTCTCTGGGTAGGACCCTTCCGCTTAACACAGCGCCTCTCAATCGATCTCCCTTACAGTGGGAGCACCCCTATTATTGAGATCTTCCTTGGCCTTGAGAAGAAAATCTCTCTTGGAGCTTTCCAGAAAGGGAGTGCCCCTTTAGGGAAGTGGTGGAACAACCTCCAGCTAGGGGTTTCCCTCCATGTTGGTGGTGGTGTGGCCCTCAAAGAGGGTGGGGTGACCTATTCGTACGGGACCACTATCGAGGCCCAAATTCTCCACCAAAGTAGTGCCCATCTATATTGGGGCCTCTCTGGGGGGTATAAATACCGGGTAGTGGATGGGGTAGGAGGAGGGGACTTCCTCCTCTCTCCTGTAATAGGCTGGCTGTGGTGAAGTTATGAAGCGACTATGTGGGCTAGTATTGATTCTCCTCCTCCTAATGGTGAGTTGTACTTCGGTAACTTCTTGGGTCCGTTCAAGCTTTGGGGGGGTCCCCAGTTGGGTCTATGAACCCCAGACATCCCGTAACCAGTTATCTTTTGTGGGGGAGGGAGTTTCAACCTCGCTGGTACGCAGTGAAATTTTAGCTTACGAATCAATTCTTCAACAAATCTCCTCCTATATAGGGGATGATATCTTCGACCGCTACATGGTAGAGCTCTCAACTGGGAAGACCATCAACGACTACCAACTTAAAATTACCCAAGATTTTGTGAAACAAGAGGGTGATAATATCCTCGTCTTCTACCGCGCTGTGGCCGATAAAGGGCGCTTAACTACAGCCCGTAGTGAGGCTGAAGTGCGCTTGCAAGAGAGGGAACAAGAGATTACTGAGCTCAACAATAAAGCAATCCAAGCCTTTAGAGACAACAAAGATTTAGTAGCGCTCCTCTACTATGTTGAGATTGCAGAAATTGCCTACTCAATGCCGGCAGAGAGGGGGGTTCAACGTTATAATCAGGCCATTAAGCGAATTGAAGATATCGTAGCCGCCCTCTCACTCTCTTCGTCTACAGGCGATCCAACGATTCCCACCACAACGATTACCCTTAGACGGGGGAAAAGGGCTATCTCTCCCCGAGTTGTTGAAGCCCCTATAATTGTCTATTCACCAGCTCGCGATGGACTAGGGGAGATCTACCGCGACTTTCAAAGGTTTGTGACCAACTCTAATGGACAATTTATCTACACTACCAACAACCCTACGATTGTTAATCGGGGGGAGCTTGAAATTAACATCGACTTGGAAGAGAGTATTGCCCCCTTAAAAGAGATCGATTCTGCAACCCACTCTGCTCTAATTGAGAGTATCAAAGAGAAGCAGATTAACTACCCTTACAACCGCCTTCCGGTGACCCAAAAAGAGGAAATTTTAGTCGCCCTATCCGAATTTAGCTTGAAGGGGGAGTTGCTCTCATCCACCTACGCTGCTAAAGAGATTGTTGAAGAGTTGGCACGTGATGCTATTAAGGGGCGGGTTGTCCGTGTTGGACCATTAGATGAGGATGAGAACTATGTTGATACTTTACGACTTCTCTATCCCGACAAGAGCTACGCCATTGTGGGCGAGGTGGGAATCTCTGATACCAAAGAGTTGAAGAGCCGTTTTACGGTAACGGTGAGTGGAGAGCTCTCCTTGGTAAACCTTAAGACTAAGCGCATCTTGGGCTCAACTGGCAGTGTCAGAGCTAATGCAGTTGAGGCCACCCTCGAGGAGGCGACAGCCGCAGCGTTCTCTAAGGTTGGGATTCTTGGGGGATTCCTCCTCTACCGATTCCTCTACAACTAGGTGAAAAGGGTTGGGTGGTCGGAGATTAACCCCTCAACACCTAAACTGAGGAGCCTCTCTCCCTCTTTCTCATCGTTTACTGTCCAACAAATTATTGGATACTTCTTGGATAAACTAAACTTTTTCATGAAACGCTCGTCAACTTGTTTACGGTCGGGCTTAAGGAGGGGTGAGTGGGAGATATGGCGTCCCCAACCGTGCCAAAGGACCTTGGGAACCCCTTCACCTTCGGAAAAGATGGTTGCAGTAGGAATCGAACCGTGAGAAGCTCTCTTAAAGTGACGCAGGGCAAAGGGGTTGAAAGAGGAGACTAAAACATATTTTTCTAACTTATATTGTTGAATCAGTGAGAGAAGTTTTTGGGAGAGCCCCCTCTCCTTAGCCGACTCCTCTTTAATCTCTATGTCGTAGTGGAGTTTATTCCCGTGGCGCTGAAAGAGCTCTTCAAGGGTGGGGATTTGCTCCCCCTTAAATTTTGGGTCTTTGTGGGAGCCCACATCGAGAGCTTTTAACTCATCGAGGGTCAAATCTTCAACCTGTTGGTCTACATTAGCAACCCGTTTGAGGTTGTGGTCGTGGACAATGACCAACTCGCCACTTTGACAGAGGTGGACATCGAGTTCAACACCAAAGATTTTGTGTTCAACACAAAGGTCAAAAGAGGTCATAGTGTTCTCTGGGGCGAGGGCCGAGAAGCCTCGGTGACCAAAAATTAGGGGGCGCTTAGCCCCAGGAAATAGAGTTGTGTCCATTTTAATCCTCAGCAAAATTGCGTAGAAGTTGAATCTCTTGGCTCCAAAGATCGGGGTCGTTGGTCTCCAAGATTAGGGGGACATTTTCAAATCGGGGGTCCCTCATCATTATCTGGAAGGGCAGAAGTCCTAAATTGCCCTCTCCAAGGGGAGCGTGACGGTCAACACGACTGCCGTGTTCACTCTTAGCGTCGTTGAGGTGGACCCCCATTAGGCGATCAAACCCAATAAGCTTCTCAAATTGGTCCATCACAGCGTTAAACCCTTCAACACTGCGGATGTCGTAGCCAGCAGCAAAAATGTGGCAGGTGTCGAGGCATACTCCAATCATCTCAGGATGCTTAGAGTGTTCAATTATCTGGGCAATCTCCTCAAAGGTACGCCCCAGAGCTGAGCCTTGGCCGGCTGTAGTTTCAATGACAGGATAGACCCCCTCTGTCGCCTCAATTGCTGCATCGATTCCTTTAGAGATGAGGAGCATACACTCGTCGGGATCAATCAGTTTTAGGTGGGCTCCAGGGTGAAAATTGAGGCGGTCTAAGCCTAGTTGCTGAACCCTCTGCATCTCTAGGATGAAGGCGTTAACACTCACCTCCCTCTTCACGGGGTCGGGGTTGCCTAGGTTGATTAAGTAGCTGTCATGGGGTAACACCTGGTGGGCTTTGAAATTATGCCTCTCCATCGCCTCTTTGAAGAGGGCTATTTGCTCTTCGCTAAGGGGTGGTGCTTGCCACTGTTTCTGGTTTTTTGTAAAGAGGGCAAAGGCATTTGCCCCAATGGCGACAGCGTTTTCGACCGCATTATGGACACCGCCGGCAGCGCTGACATGGGCTCCAATATAGTGCATAATAACTCCTGCACCTAGGGTAAGGAAGATTGCGAGGGTTGTCAATCTAAAGTGAGCGTGATACTTTCACACAGTGGAGGGACATGTGGTAGAAAAGAAGAGAAGTGAGTTGGCTATTGGAGATGAACTTCACGGCTTCATCCTAGAATCGATTGATCTCCTTAAGGAGTACCAAGGGTATGGTTACTTCTTTCGCCACCGTATTACCAACATGGAGGTCTACCACTTAGCCAATGAGGACCGCGAGAATTTCTTCAGTTTCCTCTTTAAGACCCCACCCGTCGACGATCGAGGAACTCCTCACATTATTGAGCACTGTGTCTTAGCCGGCTCAAAGCGGTACCCAGTGAGAGACCCTTTTATGACCCTCTTGAAGGGGAGTGCCCAAACTTTCATGAATGCCCTTACCTTCCCCGATTTTACTGCCTACCCAGCGGCTTCTCCCCTAGAGAAAGATTTTAAAAACCTCTTTGCTGTCTATGCCGATGCTGTCTTCAACCCCCTCTTGCGGGAGGAGGTCTTTTGGCAAGAGGGGATAAGGGTTGAGGTTGATGAAGAGGGGGAGCTGAGTTACAAAGGGGTCGTCTTCAACGAGATGTTGGGGGCCTACAGCGACCACGAATCGATTGTTACCGATATGGCTATCCGTAGCCTCTACCCCGATACCCCCTACTTCTACGAGTCGGGGGGAAATCCGACAGAAATTGTCTCCCTAAATTATCGTCAAATGGCTGGTTACTATGCGAGCCATTACCACCCCTCCAACTGTCGTCTCTTCCTCTATGGGGACCAAGATGTCGAGGAGAGGCTCCTGCTTTTAGATGAGCTCTACTTAAGCGATTACTCCCCCATAAACCGCATTGAGCCAACCCCTCTTGCTAAACGGTGGAACAACCCTAAGAAGGTTAAGGCGACGAGCCCCGGGGAGAGCTCTTCCAGCGAAGCGACAGTCACGGTGAGTTGGGCGACAACACTAGCTGAAGATCCTCTCGAGGTATTAACCCTCAACACCCTCACCGAAATTTTATTAGGCAACCCTGGGGCACCCCTCTACAAAGCAATTATTGAATCGGGATTGGCCAAAGATATCTCCCCCGTTAGTGGGATGGATGTCAATTTCCGTCAAATGCCCTTCATGGTTGGCTTTAAAGGAATCGACCCCCAAAGAGCCGAAGATGGGGAGCAACTAATCCTTGAAACCCTCTCAAAGTTGGTTAGTGAGGGGATACCTCATCAACTCATCACCAATGCCCTCAAAAGGCAAGAGTTTAACCTTAAGGAGCAAACTTGGGATACTCCAGTGGGACTAAGGGCGATGAGTCGCATCGCGAGGGGATGGTTGCAGGGGGTTAAACCCCACGTCACTCTAGGGGTTAGTAAGGCCCTAGAGAGCCTCAAAGCCTTAGTAGAGGAGTCGCGCACCCAAGAGGGAGAACTCTTCGCCCGTGACCACACCTCTAAAGGGTACTTTGAGCAGTGGATAGTCACCAATTTGTTGGAGAATCCCCATCGCTGTCTAGCAATTGTAACACCCGACCCCTCGTTCAACCACGAATTGGAGGAGAAGATTAACAGCCACCTGAGTGAAGTGAAAGAGCGCTTGGGGAAAGGGGGCCTCGCCCAGCTGAGGGGGGAGAATGAACGCTTCCACCAATTTGAACAACTGCGAGATTCTCTTGAAGACCTAGCTAAAGTACCTAGTTTGACCCGCCACGACCTACCAGAGACTATCCGCATTTTAGAGCAGACAAAACAGGACCTCGGGGGGATTCCTCTCTATTCACAACCGATGGAGACCAACGGCATTGTCTATTTTGATGGGCTACTGAGAGTCGATGATTTGAGTGAAGAGGAGACAATCCTCCTCCCCTTGATGAGTCGACTCCTCCTCATGACTGGGATAAAAGAGCTCCCCTACAACGATGTGGCAATCAAAATAAGAGATAAGATGGGGGGGCTCGTCTTCTTCTTAGAGGGGTCTACCTACCTCGATAGTGACGCCACTTTCTTAGGGCTTGCTTTCCGTCTCAAATGTCTCAAAGAGGAGTTTCCGGCAGCCCTCTCCCTTTTGGGGCAGATTCTCCAAGAGGGGAATATGGACGACACGGAGCGCCTCGGAGCTGTTTTAAACGATTTGGTGAGCAACTTTGAATCGAATATAACGAGCTCGGGGCACCAATATGCTGCCCAGAGGGCGAGTGCCAATTTCTCCCCCCTCTTAAAACAAAATGAGATGTTGGGGGGCTTAGAGCAGTGGTTCTTCCTGCGGGATATCGACGCCAACCGTGAGGAGCGGCTTAAAGAGGTGGGCTTAAAGCTGGTAAAACTCAGAGATAAGATAGTTGAGCGCTCCCGTTTAATCCTCCACCTAGCCACCAATAGTGAGCTGTTACCAACTTGTGAGAAGCAACTTATCCCCTTTATCGACTCATTTCCAAAGGGGGAGGTTTCTGTGACGAACTCCAAGGAGGTTGAAATTCTTAAGAGGAGTGGCGCAGTAGTAGAACTCTTTGGAATCCCCTCAACCGTGAGCTTTAATGCCATGGTATGTCGCTCCAGTGCTCCAACGGAAGCGAGCCAAGTGCATCAATCGCTCTTAGCGACAATTATAACAACAGGGAAACTGTGGGATGCGGTGCGGTCGGTGGGAGGAGCCTACGGGGTCACCTGTAGTATCGACCCATTGGAGCGCCTCTGTGCGTTCACTAGCTACCGTGACCCGCGTGTCACCGGAACCCTCGATGACTTTGAAAAGGTTTTGAGGGAGGTTATAGAAGAGGGGATTGAGCAAGATCAACTCGATGCCGCTATAATCGCCACCATTAGTAGTGAACTACGCCCCATCTC
>DUOJ01000122.1 GCA_012838895.1 Spirochaetales bacterium | reverse complement strand
TCAGCATTTGGCACCCCGGTTGGCACGACAACCCCTTTGGGATGCGCCTCTCAGCCTATATGATTGGTAACAAGATTGCCGACCCATGTGTCCCAATGTCCCTCTTAGCCGACCACCCCAATGTAGTTTTCAACTACTTGCTACCTAACATTGGGCAAACCTCAGCTGAGATGCACTAAGAGTAAGATTTCTTAATTAAAGAGACTGGTCCACCACGGGCCAGTCTCTTTTATGTAAAAATAGATTATAGGGGATGGCTAAGAGTGGTATTTCCAACTTACACACGGTAGAAGTCGTTGACTCAAACCCCGTCGCGTACAAGCTTTAAACCCTGCTTTACAAGAATTCAAGAAAGCCTCCAAATAGTCTGAGTCTATGTAAATTTCTCTGATGTTACCTGAAGACAGAAACAAGAGGTTAAAGGGGGTGTGGCGTGGCACAATCGAACGGTAGTTTTCGCTCTCTAGATGCCAAAGAAAGATTGGGAAGTGTCTCTACTCGCTAATGGAATAGACATCGCCTTTACTAATTAATCACAACAGATGCTGTCACAGTCGCATCATAGCTACCCGCAGTGGCTAGTGAGCCGTCGTCGCCGAAGGTAACATTAAAAAGTAAATAGCCGACACTAAGACCTGCTTGGGGGCGCGTTAGTATCCCTGAGTGGGTAGTACCAGAGGCCAAATTAATCGGTGTAGTTCCATTTAAAGTAAGATTAGTTAAATTAGCTGAATTTACGACGAGGGTCCAAGGAATTGAGACCCCCCCAGTAGTTGTGAAGTTGCTAATCGCAAAATTAATACTAAAAGTAGTCTGTGTATTTGTCGCAATATGATAGGTGGCAACCTTACTATAGTTATCAATCCCATCTTCTAAAGAAACATTAGCATCTCGACTAAGGGAGAAATCTTCAGTTTCACCTAACCCTAACCAATATTGCTCGTCTTCGAACTGTAGCAAGTATTCACCTAAACCACTAGGTTGAACGTTAAATTCTCCTTCAAAAAATCCGTGGAGGAAAAATTCTTTGACATTTACCGCTAAATGCAGTTCTGCATCGCCTACTGGATCTAAGCCAAACAAATTCCCTATTAGTAGAACAACTGCTAGAAGTGTAATAATAACTCTTTTATTCACCTTACTGCACCTCTTTTAATTTCTTAGCGTATAATACTATAAGTTATGACAGATGTCTAGATAATAATCTAGATTTAGATTGCTTGGGTCCTTTTATACCTAAAAACAGGTACAAAAGAGAGATACATTGGGTTATAATGGGAGAATAAAAGGAGCCAAAATTCACAAGGAGGTTTTTGTGATAAAAGAGGACGGTTTAGTGATGAACGCTGACGGAGCGGCTAAGTTGGGATTCCCCATGTGGCCTCAATTTGCCCCAGAGACGCTAGAAGCGATTCAAGAACCAATAAAAAATGGGTTAGTTAACTACTGGACCGGAAAAAAGGGGATGGAGTTTGAGAAGAATTTTGCCGAGTGGCAGGGGAGTAAATATGCAATCAGCTGTACCAATGGGACAGCAGCCCTCCACACAGCCGTCGCCAGTTTAGGAATTGGTCCTGGTGACGAAGTTATCGTCCCCTCCTACTCTTTCATTGCCTCTAGTTTCTGTATAGTTCAAGCAGGGGCAATCCCCGTCTTTGGCGATGTGACCGAAGAGCACACCCTCGACCCAGCCGGTCTAGAGGTGTTGCTAACCGAACGCACCAAAGCGATTGTGGTAGTCCACCTCTATGGCGTTGTCGCCGATATGAATCCAATCCTTAAGTTTGCCCAAAAGTACAACCTCTACGTAATCGAAGATTGTGCCCAATGTTTCGGAGGGACCTACAAGGGAGTTAAAACTGGTATCCTAGGCGATGTTGGTTGTTACAGCTTTTGCCAAAGCAAACACTTCACCACTGGAGGAGAGGGTGGCATGGTTGTCACCAATAACGAAGAACTCGCTTGGGAGTGTCGTTCATTTAGAGACCACGGCTACGACGTCAAAGAGCGACTAAACCTCCTCGCTATGGAAGAGAAACTCAACTATGTCCACAACCGAGTGGGCTTCAACTACCGGATGACCGAAATTCAATCGATCATTGGGATTAACGAGCTTAAACGCTTTGATAACTGGAACCTCCCTCGTCGCAAAGCTTTTGCTAAAATCTACGACGAGGCCTTTAAAAATTTGGGAGGCATTAAAGCGACTCCGGTCAATACTGAAGAGCGTCAAAATGCCTATTGGTGGTACCCTATCTTACTCGACCTCGATGAGATCAATATTACAGCCCCCCAATTCAGCAAAGAGTTGGTTGGCATGGGGATTCCCTGCTACGGCATTCAGTGGCCAGAGGCGTATGAAGAGAAGGTCTATAAAGAGCTTAACGGCTTTGGTGAGGTAAAATTCCCCTTCTTATCGAAAGAGTATACTAACAGCGAGACGGTGAAATATAGTGAGAGGGTTTGCCGCGTTGCTAAAGGACTTAGAAACCAAACTTTGAGCCTCTTCTTGCATCCAACTTGGGAAGAGGAGCATATTCAACTCTGTATCGATGCAGTGAAGAGTGCCCTCCAAAAACACTATAATTAGGGGGACAAAGTGGGTGTAATAAAGGATGGAGATGAGTTGTTTAAGTCGTTCTGTCTTACCAATGTCGAGAATATTTATCAAGCGCAAATTAGAGAGCATGCACTCTCAATTATAAACAATCAAAGGATGGACGACTCCCAAGGGTTACACTGGTTCTAGCCTGCCACGAGTCGGCCCTCAACAGAGGCAAGGAGGTTTTAATTAATTATGCCTAAAGAGAAAGAAACACCTATTAAGACGGTTCTGGCTATCGGGTGCCATCCCGACGATATTGAGTTTATGATGGCCGGTACCCTCTTCTTATTAAAAGAGAAGGGGCTCGACGTCCACTACATGAACTTAGCTAATGGGAACTGTGGAACACTGGAGTATAGCCGTGAAGAGATTGAGATTATCCGCCGTAAAGAGGCTCAAACAGCCGCCGCTTTCTTAGGAGCGACCTGGCACCACGACCTAACTAACGACCTAGAGGTGGTCTACGACCTCGACCTAGTGCGAAAAACAACCGCTGTTGTACGCCAAGTTGCCCCCGATATCGTCCTTGTTCCGGCCCTCCTTGACTACATGGAGGACCATATGAATACAGCTCGAATTGCTGTAACGGCAACATTTTCCCGTGGTATGCCCAACTTCTACACCATTCCAAAAGTTGATGCGGTGATGAAGGAGATGGCCCTCTACCACGCCCTCCCCTATGGGCTACACGATGGACTCTCCCGCAAGGTTGAAGCTCAACTCTTTGCCGATATCACAACGGTAATCGACAAGAAAGCTGAGATGTTGGGGATGCACGTCTCGCAACGCAACTGGCTCGATGATAGCCAAAAGCTCGACTCTTACACCCAAACGATGTACGACATGAGCGCACAGGTGGGAAGAGATTCTAAAAAGTTTAAGTATGGTGAGGGGTGGATTCGACACAACCCCTTGGGATTCAGTGCCCCCGATTTTAAACCGTTAGAAGAGGTGTTAGGAGATTTGGTAGTCACTGCTACCTGATACTAAACCCTCTCCTGCGGGAGAGGGCTCTCATCTAGATATAGTCGGTCTTAACCCCCCGCATATCCCAAGCAGCTTTTAACATTGTGAAGTACTTCTCGTTAGAAAGGTAATCTGGGACTGAGTTGCCTGTTCCTAAGGCGAAAGCCCCCTCGCCACTCGTCATCTCCAGGAGGGCTCGGGAGCGCTCATAGACCGCCTCCTTCTCCTCCATAATCATGAAGTTGACATCGATTCCACCCAAGACAGCTATCTCCTTGTGGTAGCGTTGCCAAGCCTCCTCTACCGGCATGATTGAGTCTTCGTAGGAGTGTTTAGCATCGTAATTCTCAATAATCCAGTGGTAGACTGGGTAGACATTCCCACAACAGTGGAAGAGGGCTGGCTTCCCACTACCCCTAATAGCTTTAGATATCTTCTCATGCCAAGGGATTAACCACCGCTCCATTTGGGGTGGCGAGAGGAGGGTTTGGGTATTAAACCCCCAGTCATCGTTGGAGAGGCAAGCTCCTACCGAATCAAAAGTAGCCACCTCCTGGTAAAATTTAGTAAGGCGACTGCCCACTGCATCAAAGAGGGCACCCACCAACTCCTCTTCATCAACCATCATGTAACAGAGGCTCTCATAACCGGTTAAAGAGATCACTACCTCCTCAACCCCGCCGGGAGCACTGGGGATCAATTTCATCCCCTCGGGGAGGTGTTTAGCTGTCTCTTCTAGATAGGTGTAGTCGATATTCTCATAATCTGGCCACGGATAGGCTTCAAACGACTCCCACGAGTCGATAGCCGACCCCTCGTTAAGAGAGTAGGTACGCTTATCGTCGTGGTGTTCACGCAGTTCTGGAAAACAGAGGGCGATGGGCGGCAAAAGAGATGCATAGTCGTATCCCAACCGATAGAAAGTAAGAGCCATCTTAAGCCAATCCTTGTACTTAGGGTCAATTTGGGGCAACTCATTATCATCTATAACACGATTGTAGACATTTTCATTCATGTAGTACTCAAACAGGACAGGGCGCGAGGGGCTCTTTCTCTCCACCACTTTTAGAAGTTCATTAAAATCGGGTTGAAAAATACTCACAACTAAACCTCCTCTTTTTCCCATTCAACTTCACAAAAGAGTTTAACCTATGGTACAACATATTAGAAGAAGGGATTAAATTGGCATGAAAAAAACTTTACTCATTCCCCAACTGAGTGGGGCGTTTTTGAAAGGAGATCGGAGAAACTGGGTCGATGTTGTGAAAGAGTTTGGCACCAAAGGGGAGTTAACTCCCCAAAGATGGGAACCCTACTACACCAACGCGCAGGAAATAACCACCTCTTTTGCCCTCGCCTACTTTGAGAGCACCCTCTTTGTCTATTTTAGAGTTGAAGAGGAGGAGATAAGGGCCCAATACAGAGAGCATGGCGACCCTGTCTCTCAAGATAGCTGTGTCGAGATTTTTATCCAGGGTAGCGATGCGCGTTACGTCAACTTCGAAACTAATCCTAACGGAGCCCTCTTGGCCAATATTGGGTTTAGTCGCTATGGGCGCCTCGCTATTAACCCCTCTTTCTTTGAAGAATTGACCATCTTTCCCAAGATAATCAACGAGTATGAGTGGGAGACACTCCTTATCCTCCCCCTCCACCACACTCCTCTAATTGGGGAGGCTACCACCTTAGAGGGGATGCAGTTAAAGGGAAATCTCTTTAAGTGTGGCGATCTCCTTAAGAAACCCCACTACTTGGCGTGGAGCGATGTAGAGACCCCTACCCCCGATTTTCACCAGAGCGAATATTTTAAAGAGTTGCTCTTTTTATGAGGTGACCCGGTTTCGAATTGCCCCTGTAAGGAACCCTTTCACATTGGCGACAGCAATATCCATTAATCTCACGCGGCTCGCATAAGTTGCCCACGCAATGTGGGGGGTTATAAAGCAGTTGGGCGCTTCTAAGGGGGGGTTGGCCCCTTTAATTGGCTCCTCAGAGACAACATCGACTCCGGCAGCGTAGACCTTACCACTCTTTAGGGCATCTGTTAGGTCTTGCTCATTAATTAGAGCCCCTCGCCCGGTGTTGATAATTATTACCCCATCCTTCATCTTTCTAATCGTCTCACGATTAATAATTTCACGCGTTTGGTCGTTGAGGGGGCAATGGAGGGAGATGACATCACTCGCTTCCAATAACTGATCTAAAGAGAGCACTGTTACCCCGCCCTCTTTTACGGCTGACCGGGTGTAGACCGCCACCTTCATCCCCATGGCTTGGGCGATTTTGGCAGTAGCTTGTCCAATGCGTCCATATCCAATTATCCCAAGGGTCTTACCACTCAACGCAATTAGAGGGTAGTCCCAAAAGACAAAATCTTCACTCTTCTCCCAGCGCCCATCATGGACAGCTTGGCTATGGTGTCCAACATTGTGGCAAATCTCTAAGAGGAGGGCAAAAACAAACTGCGCTACCGCTTCAGTGCTGTAGGCGGGAATGTTAGTCACAACAATTCCCTGCTCATTGGCAGCTTCAAGGTCGACCACATTGTAACCGGTGGCCAGCACCCCCACATAACGTAAGGTGGGGGTATTTTCAATTAAATAGCGGTCGATAAATACTTTGTTAGTTAAGATAATCTCAGCCCCTGCGATGCGCTTGGCGACCTCTTCAGGGCGACTTCGCTCATAGATGACCACCTCGGCTAACTCCCTTAAGGGGTCCCAACTGATATCCCCAGGATTGGCAGCGTAGCCATCGAGGACCACTATCTTGCGGTGTTTCATCGCTCTATCCTATTTTCCTGTGCGGAGGAGGTGATTACGCATTAAATCTTGGCACAAGTTTTCATCAATTTTAACCACCTTCATCTCCCTCTCGGCACTCTCAGAGGAATCAGATGCGTGGGCCGTATTGACCATAACGTTGCTTCCAAACTCACGCCTGACAGTCCCTCCG
>DUOJ01000014.1 GCA_012838895.1 Spirochaetales bacterium | reverse complement strand
GCCTATGTGGCCGCAATACGGGAAGCTCTAGGGGAGTGTCGCCCCCTAATCTTCCCTAAACTAACCCCCAATGTCACCAATATTGGTGCCATAGCCCAAGAGGTGATGGCGGCGGGCGCTGATGGGTTAGTTGCTATCAACACGGTGGGGCCTGAGGTCCATATCGAACCTATTAGTGGTCTACCAATCTTACAAAACTCGCTCGGTGGGGCGGGTGGTAAGAGTGGTAAATGGATCTACCAAGAGGCCCTCAAAGCTGTTAAAGCTATCCGCCAGGCGGTGGGGGAAGAGGTTCCCCTAATTGGAATGGGCGGGGTCTCTAACGGGAGAGATGTGGCTGAGATGGTATTGGCAGGGAGTGACCTCGTGGGCATCGGTTCAGCCTTTGCCAAAGTGCACCAGAGGGAGTGGCCTGCCTACGCAGAGGCTTTAGTCGATGATGCTTCAGCTATTTTAAGGGGTGAGGAGCGTAACAATTCAGCTAAATACTACTCTCTAAAGCCCTCGATGGAATACAAAGAGCGCAAAGTTATAGAGCGCCAAGAGTTTGGTAGCGATACTTTAGTTGTCACCCTAGAGGGGAATTGGCCCTTTGAGGCGGGGGAGTATGTTTTCCTCTGGATTCCTGGAGTGGGAGAGAAGCCGTTCTCGATAGCCATCGATTCCCCCTTAACCTTTGTCATTAAGCTTAAAGGGGCCTTCACTAAAGCCCTTTTTAACTTAAAAGTTGGTGATAGTCTCTTCATTAGAGGTCTCTATGGGGAGCCCTTTACCCTACCAAGTTACCCCAAAGCGACCTTGGTCGCTGGGGGCAGTGGTGTTGCGGTTGTCCCACCCCTCGCCAAAAGGTTAACTAAGGAGGGTGTTACTCTCCAAACCTTTGTCGGGATAAGTGATGAAAATCAACGAGACGTGTTGAGAGATGAGATAGAGAAATATGGTCCCCTTAATATTGTGGCTGACCAAGGTGAAGTGGGGCGTGTCCTCAGTGAAGTGGTAAGAGGTGCTGAAGTAGAGGGGTGTAGCTACTATTTTATTGGTCCCACCCCATTTATGGGGCGGGGTGCTAAAGAGTTGGTAGAGAGGGGGGTGAGTCCCCGCGCTATTTTCCTCTCTTTAGAGCTCCCCACTTTGTGTGGGGTAGGGCTGTGTGGTCAGTGCTCTTGCGGAGAGAGGCTCACCTGCCAGTATGGCACCTTCGTTAGCTACCACTATGTGTTAGAAAATGATGAGGAGTTGTTAAGATGATCGACCCCCATGTCCACTTTAGAGATGGCGTTCAAAGTGCAAAGGAGACCCTCCAACACGGAATTGAGGTGGCCCAATTGTGCCACTTTAACGCCTTCTTCGATATGCCCAACACAATGCCCCCTTTAACTGATGAGAAGGCAATTTTAGAACGGCTAGAGAGGGGTGAGGCACTAACTAAAGGGGAACTCTTTTACGGAGTTTATGGAGGAATCACCACCGATAGTGACCAAGTGAGAGAGATGGTCGCTCTCCATCAACGCCTCTTTCCTAGGATTATAGGGCTCAAGATGTATGCGGGGCACTCAACGGGGAGGATGGGGATTATCATGGTGGAGGAGCAAGAGAGGGTCTATGAGACCCTTACAGAAGGTGGTTACAGGGGAGTTTTAGCCCTCCACTGTGAGAAGGAGGAGCTCTTAAGGGAGAGTCCTAATCACTCACTAGCGCGCCCTCCAGAGGCTGAAATAGAGTCGATAAGGGACCAAATTAGGTTGGCCAAAAAAAGTGGCTTTGAGGGGACCCTCCACATCTGCCACATCTCTACTAAAGCTTCCGTTGAATTAGTTAATGAGGCTAAAAGGGGTGGTCTTAAGATCAGCTGTGGGGTGACCCCCCACCACACCCTCCTCAATGCGAGTGATTCCAATAGCAAAGATAACCTCCTTAAGATGAATCCCCCATTACGCCAAGAGGAGGAGCGGCAAGCCCTCTTTGAAGCTCTCTTAGAGGGCTCTATCGATTGGGTAGAGAGTGACCATGCTCCCCACACACTCCAAGATAAAAGAGAAGGAGCTTCAGGGATACCCGGCTTTAGAGGGATGCTTCTACTCTTAAAACGTTTAATGGGTGCTGGGGTCTCCCTCCCTCAGCTAGAGAGGCTTTTTGGCGGGAGAGTTTGTGAAGTGTTTGGTCTTGAGCTGGCTGTTAAGGTCCCCACCCTAGAGCAAATCGAAATTGCCCTAGAGGGAGCTCGCCAAAGCTATCCTTGGGACCCCTACCAAGCATTACATTGAGGGTTTTCCCCCTAGAGTCATAAACCGCTCGACGTCGGTACAAAACGCGATACCTGAACCGGGGTCGGCGAGGGCTGGAACGTTTCTAATGGCCTCTAAGACTTGACCGGTTAGTCCCGATCCTACCAAAATTAGGAGCATATCTTTTTCTGGGACCAATTTTATACCAAAGAACTTTTGGTCCTCTTCTTTACCTGTCCCCCGGGCGGCTACCACAGTACCTCCGGTTGCTCCCGCCTTTCTAGCTGCTGCCATTACTTCATCGGCATTTCCTCTATTAACTATGCATGTAATCAAAGTGTGTGGACTGTCCATAGGTTTTCTCCTTTGTCTTTCTCCAGTTGTGGTCTCAAATTGGGCATTTAGGTCGTTGGCATGGAAAATATCCAACACGTCAACTAAAATAGCCTTACCACAAGGGAAGCGTCTCTTACGTTTAAAATAGGTGAGAATTTCAAAGACCTCTTCTACCAGAGACTCGGGTAGAAGGGTTAAGACCACCTCTTTACGGTTGTCTCCAATTCCAAGGGCCCTTAAAACAGCGCGGTCGTCAATCTCCTTAGCCAGTATAATTGTACTGCCGCGTACCCCAACCGCTTTAATGGCATCAACGAGAGGTTCACCCAACCCCTCTTTGACAACACTGAGAAGCAGTTTGCCCGCTCTCTCTATCTCTCTATTCATGTGGTGCTCCTCTTCTCTTTGCCCTTCTTTTGGATAACCTTTTTACGGTCGTAGATGAGGCCTAAAACTTGGAGTGAAATTAGGGGGGTCATAGCAATAAGGGCAACTACCCCAAAAGCATCGGTAAATGGATTTCCACCACTGGCTGCAGAGGCGCCCAGCGTGAAAGCTAAAAGGAATGAACTCGACATTGGACCACTGGCCACTGTCCCCGAATCGAAGGCAATAGTGGTGAAAAGAGGGGGGGACCTAAAAGCTAACAAGAGGGCTATTAGGTAACCAGGAATTAGGAAATAGGCTAAGTGGATACGGAAGATTACCCGTATCATGGCCAACCCCACTGCCAAAGCAATTCCGATTGAGAAGAAGATTAAGATGAAAGACTTCTTAACAGCGCCTCCGGTGACCTCTTTAACTTGGTCAGTTAAAACCCAAACAGCTGGTTCAGCTAAAACAACAACTCCCCCTAAAAAGACTCCCAAGGGGATAAGGACCCAGTTTTGTGCGGACCCTCCAATTAAGGCCCCAATTTGAGACCCAACAGGCATAAAGGCCCCATTAACCCCCACTAAGAAGAGGACTAGTCCTATAGTGGCGTAGAGGAGCCCCTCAAACATTCGGATAACTTGGCGCCTCTTTTGGCGCAAGATTGTTAGTTGGAAGATAATTAAGATAAGAGCTAGAGGACCAATAGCTTGGAGCACCTCTAAGAGGGTCTCTACAAAGACTTGTGAGAACTTATAGACAGCATCAACTTGTCCCTCAACAACTGAAGCAGCGGGGTCGTTCCCACTTAGGCGACTCACAATCCCCATCACTAAAACAGCAGCGACGGGGCCAATAGCACTCACCCCTACAAAGCCAAAGCTATCCTCTTCACTTGTTTCGCTCTTTCTAACGCCTGCTACTCCGATTCCAAGGGCGAGGATAAAGGGGACGGTCAGAGGGCCTGTTGTGGCTCCTCCCGCGTCAAAAGCTATACCTAAGAAGAAGTTGTCGGCAAAGATCGCTAAGAGAGTTAAGAGGAGGTAGAGGACCACCATTGTCCACTTATAAGAGAGTTTAAGGATAAGGCGCAAAAATGAGACAGCTACAAATAAGCCCACCCCCAAAGCGATTGAAAAGGTTAAGGCGGAGCGGGAGATATGGGGGGCTAACAGCTCAACTTGGCG
>DUOJ01000121.1 GCA_012838895.1 Spirochaetales bacterium | reverse complement strand
AGATATAATAAATATATATATAATATTATGGTGTTTTTATACGCTAAATATTGTTTTTCTCTATAATCCCATACACTCGACTATTAATCTTGTTCGGTTTAGACTTACAGCATTATTACTTTGTAATTGGGGGTCTCTATGAATTACGATGCGCTTAAACAAAGATTAACAGCTGCTCACGATATTGCTAAGGAAGTTGGACGTTTTTTAGTAGCTAATCAAGCTGGTGATATCGGAACATCAGCTAAAGGGCGCGGTGATTTAGTGACAGCTATGGACCTTGAATCTGAGCGTCAAATTAAAGAATTTCTCCACTCTACCTTTCCAGAAGATAACTTTTTGGGTGAGGAGATGGGTTTTGAGCGTTATGGTGATGGGGGAACATGGGTAATTGATCCTATCGATGGAACGAGTAACTATGTAAACGGTCTTCCCGGTTACACAATAAGTATTGGTTATGAGATAGAGAGATGGAAACCGGTCTTAGGAGTTGTCTACGACCCCGTATTAGATGAGATATTTTATGCTAGTAAAGGGGGAGGCGCTTTCTTTCAAGGTAGGCCAATGCACTGTTCTGAGAAGACCGATTATAGGCAATCTATTGCATTTACCTCTCCCCCAATGCGTTATTTAGATTATATGGACGATTTCTGCACTATTTGGAGTGCTGTTACCCCTAAAGTAGGGGAATATCGTGACTATGGGTCGGCTGCACTTCATTTAGCTTACGTAGCAGCTGGAAGAGGAGACCTTTTCTTTGAGTTTAGCCTTCAATACCACGATATGGCGGCTGGAAAAATTCTTGTAGAGGAGGCCGGCGGGGTGGTGAGTCCAATTTTTGTTAACAATAAGGGCTCCTTTAGTGGAAGTATTATTGCCTCCCCCTTAAATACCCACGCTACCTACCTTGAGATTCTCCAAATTGATAACAATTAGCTTGACAGGGGTAGTAAATACTCGCTAGTTTTTTAGAAACTAAACAATAGGAGCTTTTAATGGTCAAAGAGCAATTTCCTAATGGTTACCGCCCATTGATGGATCAAAAACATACTGAGAAGGCGATTAAATTTGTTAAAGACACTTTTGAAAGGGAACTCTCGGGTGAGTTGTACCTTTCGAGGGTCACCTCTCCCCTCTTTGTCCCCCAAGGTTCAGGGCTCAATGACGAGTTAAATGGAACGGAGAGACCCGTCTCCTTTAAAGTCCCTAATTTAGAGAACCAGACCTTAGAGATTGTCCACTCCTTAGCCAAATGGAAGAGGATGGCATTGGCCGATTACCATTTTAGCTCTAATACAGGTCTCTATACCGATATGAACGCTATTAGGGCCGATGATGAGATTGATGCCATTCACTCAATCTATGTCGACCAGTGGGATTGGGAGCTAATCATTGATGAAGGGCAACGCAACTTAGATTTCCTCAAGAACGTCGTTACAAAAATTTATAGCGCCCTTAAACGGACCGAATTTCTAGTTAGTGAGCTATTTCCTGTTTGTACCCCTACCCTCCCCGAAAAGATCACCTTTATCCACTCAGAAGAGGCACAGAAGGCCTATCCACACCTCTCCCCAGCTGAGCGGGAAAAAGTGTTAGTAAAAGAGCATGGAGCCATTTTCCTAATAGGTATTGGTTACCCCTTAGGCGATGGGAAGAGCCATGGCGGACGCGCCCCCGATTATGATGACTGGTCGAGTGAAACTATTAATGGCTACCACGGACTCAATGGAGATATCATAGTTTGGGATACGGTGCGTAACGACGCGATGGAGCTCTCTTCAATGGGGATTAGAGTGGACCGAGAGACCCTTTTGAGGCAGCTTGATTTACGTGGAGAGAATTATAAGAGGGAGCTCTACTGGCACAAGAGGCTTTTGAATGGGGAGTTCCCCTTAACGATTGGGGGTGGCTTGGGGCAATCAAGGATCTGTATGCTCCTCCTAAAAAAGGCCCATATTGGGGAGGTTCAAGCCTCAATCTGGCCCGATTCTTTCTATAAAGAGGCTTTTAAACACAGCCTTCGACTCTTATAATAGAATAAAAGGGGGCCCAAATGCGTATTCTTAATTTTGGTTCAACCAACATCGACATTATTTTTAATGTTAACCACATAGTTCTCCCAGGCGAAACTATTAGCAGTAGCAGTGTGGTACGCTCTACGGGAGGCAAAGGGGCCAATCAGTCGGTAGCAGTGGCTCAAGCGGGTGGCTACCCAGTTTATCATGCCGGAAAAATTGGTCCAGACGGTCTCTGGATCAAAGAGAAACTGGAGAGTAAAGGGGTCAATACCGACTACCTCTTTGTGGGAGAGACCCCTACCGGTCAAGCCCTTATCCAGGTTGCTGAAGATGGACAAAATTCGATTGTCCTCTATGCGGGGAGTAACAAAGAGATAACCCAAGAAGAGATTAATCAAGTTTTAGCCAATTTTGAGGCTGGAGATTGGTTAATTCTCCAAAATGAGATCAATTTAATCGATTACATTATGGAGAGGGCCCACGCTAAGGGGCTCAAAATCTGTTTCAACCCGGCCCCCTTTGAAGAGAGCGTCCTCAGCCTCCCCTTGCACTATGTCGATCTCTTGGTAGTTAACGAAGTTGAAGCACAGGGCTTATCGGGGATAACGGAGAGTGAGGCTGCTTTAGACTCTCTAACGGGAAAATATCCGGGAAAGAGTATAATTCTCACCCTTGGCCCTCTGGGGGCCCGCTACGGCAAAGATAAGGAGCGTCTTAGCTTTGGAACTTGGCTTGTCCCTGTTGTCGACACAACCGCTGCTGGCGATACCTTTATTGGTTGTTATGTGGCCAATATTGCTAAGGGAGAGACTCCCCAAAAATCGCTTGAATTGGCCAGCGCAGCTTCGAGTATTACGGTTATGCGTGAGGGGGCGATGGACTCTATTCCCACCCCCGAAGAGTTTGATCTCCTAAAAGAGTATAAGTATAAAAGTTAGATAATCTCTGAGCCGTGCGGGGGGTTAGCCCCCTCGCGCGAAGTGGTCACTGCGGCGGCTTTAGCTGCAAAGGTGAGGGCTTGGGTAGCCTGTTCAGCCGTTATAATGACACCTCTTCCAATCTTATTCTCCTTAAGGAAGGTCATGATGGCACCACTAACCGTATCGCCGGCCCCTATGGTATCAACAACGGGGTTATCGACAGCCGGAACAGCCACATTTACCCCCCTATTATTGCGCCACTCTAAACCATCTTTTCCTTTGGTTAAGACCACCTCTTCTGCCCCTAAATCTAGGAGGGCTTTAATACCCTCATCTAAGGTTTTGTTTGGAAAGAGGTAGAGTAGGTCTTCATCGGAGAGTTTTACTAAATAGGAGATCTCAACTAGTTGGTAAATTCTTTGTAGGTATTTTTCAAAGTCAGCAATTACAGTGGGGCGCACATTGGGGTCCAAGATTAGGTTAAAACGGCTAGGACCAACCCGCTTAATGGCCTCTAGGATATGATTTCCCGCCTCTTCTAGGGCTAAAGCAACTGACCCGGTGAGGAGATATTCTATTGGATAGGTGTTAAAGACCTTTAAAATCTCATCAGCTGAGAGCTGGGTAACACTGGTGCCGTCGGTGTAGAAAACATACGAGGCTGACCCTCCAGCATCAAGTTTGGCAAAACCAATTGTTGAGTTCTCTTTGACATCACAGAGCCAAGGGACCAGTTCTACATTATTGGCTTCAAAATAGGCTTGCATCTGTTTGCCAAACATATCTTGGGAGAGTTTGCCGATATAGAGGGTGGGGGTCTCAAGGCGAGCTGAGGCGACAGCGGCATTGAGAGAACTCCCTCCGTTGTAGTAGTAGAAGAGGTTCTTCCCTTTATCATCTCTTCCTCCAACAAAATCGATTAAGGCTTCTCCCATAATTGCAACCATCGCTCTCCTCCTATTTAGCCCCATTTTAAGCTCACAGGGGGCCAAGATCAAGCGTAGCCACCCGAAGGTGGCTACTGTAGTTATCTAATAAGGTGACCTAATTTGTGGCGCTACCCATTACTTGGGCAAAAAATGTTGGTAAAAAGTTGTCCTCAAATTTGTCGTTGGTAAATATCGATGATAATAGGTCGTTTTGAAGCCCCTCTTGAATGATGTAGGGGTAGAGGAACATGACGTAGTTTCGCATCTCTTCAGCGAGTCCACCCTCACCGGTTGCTCGCGCCACGACATAGGCGCCACGTGAAGAGAATGGCTCGATTACTGCGTTAATTTCACCCTTGTATAGTTTATTAATAGCGTCTTCGTCGTCACGTATAGCGTTTAAGTAGCCTCCGCTATCGGTGTTACTAAACCCGATAAAGAAGGAGGAGTTGCCGGTATTGGGAGGGGTCGCTTCGACACTGTAGAGGTCGAGGTTGCTCTGACGAGCCTCGCTAGTAAAGTCGGCTCCCCCTTCCACGGCACTCACAAACTGGCGAGCACGCTCTTCGAGGTAGGAGGTGACCATCTCACCCTTCTGGCCAATGTAGGTTTTGACATCGTTTAGAACATCACTATCGCTTAAGTCGGGGAAGAAGGGGCTCTGCTCAACCCGGTAGAAGGTGTAACCGAGACTCGAGGCAAAGAGTGGGGAGAGTTCCCCCTGCTTGGTCGAATAGAGGAGGTTAACCTCATCGGAATCGGTGAAGGTCTCTTGGACCTCCCACAGGTACCAAGTGCCACTCCGTCCCCCTTCATCTCTAAAAGCATCGATTGAATTATTTTTGGCAGCATCCTCAAATGAGAGGGTTCCAGAGGCAATCTCTTGGCGTAGGGCTTCCCCCTCTTCAAGCTCACTAACAGTTATACTAGAGAGGTCAATTAGGGTGAAAAGAGATGCATTGGCTGTGGCATATTGCCTTGTTAAGTCATCTGGATAGAGGGAAGAGTTGAAGACAACATATTCAAAGGTTCTCGCCTTCTCGCCCATCATATCGATAAAAGCAAGCTCTTCAGGGCTCGTTAAGAGACTCGAGATATCGTTGAAAATCATCTGAGTGGGGAGGTTTTCTTTAATTTGCTTTTGAATTTTCTTCTTAGACTCATTACTCGCTTGCTCATAGGTAGCTGCATCAAAAACACCATCTTTGTGGTAGATGCCACTCTCATAAATTGCATTATTAACCGCTTTATCGGTCACCCTGAGACCAGCCTTATCGGCCATCTTCTCCATCGCAACGTGGAAAACTGTCCCTTGGTAGGCATTAAGCCAAACTTGGTAGGCTGCATTCTGTGAAGAGCCTTTACTCTGTTGAGCGTAGCTTTGGTACAGATTGTAGAAGTAGTTGCCATAAGCAAACTCAATTGGAGTTCCATCATAAACTCCAAATTTAAGGGAACTACTACCAGACTTAGGACCAACTGCTGGGATAACAACTCCAGCAATTAGGGCGATTGCTACCGCACCTAAAATAATATAGGTGAGGATCTTAGAGAAGGTCACTTCGCCCTTCTTCTTAGCTTTCTCTTTCCCCCCCTTTTTTTCACTTTTAAACTCTACAACACGTTTATCGTCTTGTTTGGGGGTATTAGAATCGTTGGATGGCATGCAAAACCTCTTTTGTGCTCAAAATTAACTACCCTTCACCATCAGGCAAGGATATCTAGAGAAAAGTAGCATGTTGAAAAGGGAGTGTCAATGTTGATGCTTGCCACTCCCCTTTTATTAACGCTTAACTAAGTATTTTCTGACGTCTATTGCAACTGCCAGAACGATAATTATTCCACGGATTATGTATTGGAGGTAGGGGTTAACTCCCAGGAAGTAGAGGGAGTAGTTAATCGCCTGTAAGATAATGGCACCAACGACAACCCCTTGGATTGTCCCTATCCCTCCGCTAAACGAGACACCACCTATAACACAAGCTGAGATGGCGTCGAGTTCGTAGTTAATTCCTGTATTGGCTCCAACCGACTGAATACGGGCCGCCTCCAAGAAGCTAGCAATGCCATAGAGGACCCCGGCCATAATGTAGACATACATGATTGTCTTGGTGACGTTAACACCTGAAACAGCGGCTGCCTCTTGGTTACCTCCCACGGCAAACATATTTTTCCCTAACTTCGTCTTGTTCCAGACAATCCACATAACTACCGCTAAGACGGCAAAGTAGATCACCACCTTGGGGAATCTAAGGGTCCCAATCATAATGTTTCCAGCCGCCTTATCGAGGAAGTTTTTCTCGAAAGTTGAGAGGGCTTGGGCTGAGCCTGAGGGCTGCGACTCGATGTAGATACAGTTGGCACCAAAGGCGATCAACTGGGTCCCCAAGGTAATAATAAAGGCGTGCATGTGGAGCTTAGAGACCCCAAAGCCGTTGATGGCTGAGATTACGACACAAACTCCAATCGCTGCTAAAAGGGGGACAATAATGGGAAGTTGTTTAGTCATCCCTTGGAAGTAGCGTGAACTATAGGTGACCGACTGAACCAACGATGCGGTGATGGCGGCAGAGAGCCCCAGCATCCGCCCAATAGAGAGGTCGGTCCCCCCCAAGACGATAATACCGGCACATCCTAAGGCGAGTATCCCCTTAGTGGAGGCCTGTTTCATGATGTTCAAAATATTGTTGATTGCAATAAAGTTTGGACGGATAATACTCACCGTCACTAAAATCGCCCCCAAAATGATGTAGAGTGCATAGTTTAATAAAAATTCACCAACTTTTTTACTTCTTTCCATATCCTTCCCCTGTTCCTCTAGATAAATGTGCCAGCAAGCTTGAGAATATGTTCCTGCTCACCTTCTACCCCACCGAAATCTTTTCCACGCTCTACGACTCCGGCGAGTCGTCCATTGGACATCACTAAAATTCGATCACAAATGCCGAGTAGTTCGGGCATCTCTGAGGAGACCATCACAATCCCCTTTCCTTCGTTGGCTAAGTTGATTATCAGTTGATAAATCTCAAATTTAGCCCCCACATCAATTCCCCTAGTGGGTTCATCAAGTAGTAGAATCTCGGGATTGGTCAATAACCAACGCCCAATAATCACCTTCTGTTGGTTCCCCCCTGAGAGGCTACGAATAGCAGTTTTGGGGCTGGGAGTCTTAACGGCTAAAGCATCAATTGAGCGCTTAGTATCTTTGGCAATCTTCCTTTGAGAAAGGAGGAATTTACCATATTCCTTTATGTTAGCAATAATTGTATTGAAATAGATGTTCATCATCGGGAAGAGTCCAGTGGCCCGTCGCTCTTCGGTGATGAGGGCAAAGCCGAGCTTTTTTGCAACTTCGGGTGAGGAGATATCGACCAACTCCCCATTGAGTTTAATCTCTCCCGACTCCCGAGTGAAGACCCCAAAGATGGTGTTGAGCAGCTCGGTGCGGCGCGACCCCACCAATCCGGCAACTCCCAAAATCTCCCCTTTACGGAGGGTAAAGGTCACATCGCTAAAAGTGGGAGGATATTTCCCAGAGAGGTGGGAAACTGTCATCATCTCCCCTGAGGGGTGATTGGTCTTCTCGGGAAAACGGTGGGTAAGCTCTCGGTTAACCATCAACCTAATAATCTCGGCATTGTCGAGTTCAACAGCCGGTTTGGTGGCTATCCACTGACCGTCCCGGAGTACTGTAATATCGTCAGAAATCGTCAAGATCTCATCGATACGGTGCGATATGTAGATAATACCAACCCCTTGGCTGGTCAATTTCTTCGTTATTCTAAAGAGGTGGTCCACCTCTTTTTCGGTGAGGGAAGATGTGGGTTCGTCCAAAACCACTATTTTAGCATCATACGAGACTGCTTTGGCAATCTCAATCATCTGGCGCTGGGAGACCGAGAGGGTCCCAATAATAGCGGTGGGGTTGATATCAATCTCCAACTCCTTGAAGATCTCATTGGTGTCGCGAATCATCTTTTTGGTGTCGACCAACCCATATTTTTTTATGGGGAGGCGACCCAACCACACATTTTCCATCACATTACGGTGCAACACTTGGTTCAACTCTTGGTGAACCATGGCTACCCCATAATCTAACGCATGTTTTGGGTTGTTGAAGTTGACCTCTTCCCCCTCAATAAAGACACTCCCACCATCTTTTTTATAGATACCGAAGAGACACTTCATTAAGGTCGATTTACCAGCCCCATTCTCCCCCATCAGGGAGTGAATTGTTCCGGCCCTAAGTTTAAATTGCACTTTATCTAGGGCTCTCACACCTGGGAACGATTTATCGATGTCGATCATCTCCAACAAATAATCTGTTTGTTGCTCCATAGTTGCCTACTAATAGTTCTTTAATTTCGACGGAGGAGGCGCAAATGCACCCCCTCCTGAATTCTAATCCTAAAAACGTACCTTACTTGACTTCAGTAATCATAGCATAAGGGATACGGATACAGAGGAACTCATCCTCAGTGGTGTAAACATAGTTTGTACCGTCGAGCCACTCTTTGCCAAGCGCTCCGTTGTAAGCGATACGGATGTTTGCACTACCCATCGCATCTCCATCTTGGGCTACGGTGGCGGTCATTCCACCGTTCTTGATCGACTCAAGGGCAGCATCAATGGCGTCAACTCCGATTACTACAATTTCAGGGTCCCCAGGGCGACCGGTGTTGTAGCCGTTAGCGTTAAGGGCAGCCACAGCGCCTAAGGCCATCATGTCGTTGTTGGCGAAGATAACTTCAATCTCATCTCCGAACCTAGCAAAAGTGGCGGTAATAGCATCTTGAGCTAGAGCTTGGTCCCAGTTACAAACTAGAGTTTCGGTGACAGGTTCCATCTTGAGACCTAAATCACGGGCAGTCTCGACTGAGTAGCGAGAACGGGCAATTGCCTCGTCATTGTTGGGTTCACCCATCAACATGACATACTTTAGAACGCCATCGCCATTCTTGTCGATCGATTTATCTTTCTGGTAGAGGTCGTAGAGGATTTGCCCCTGCATGTCTCCAGCTTGGCGAGCCAAGGTTCCAATAAAGATTGTTTTGGTGTCGACAAGGACCTCTTTGGTTGTCTCAGCTGCGGGCTGCTTGTTGTAAAATAGGTAGGGAATTTTAGCATCATCAAACATATGGGTCAGCACCGCTCCGTTGGCAACTTCAGCGAGGTTAATAATAACGAAGTCGGGTTTGTCACCAGCGATAATGGTGGCCTGCTCAATCTGTTTGGCCATATCGTCGGCAGCATCGTACATTTTGAGCTTAATCTCTCTGCCAAGTTCTTGGGAGTAGATTTTGGCCCACTTCTCCATGGCAGCACGGACAGTTGAACCGTAGGTATCGTCGTACTTCCACACTAAAACGCGAATATCGAGTGCCCCATCAGCAGCCTTCTCTTTTGCTCCTCCAGCGAAGAGACTTAGGGTAAGTGCTAATATACACACAACTAATCCCAGTTTTTTCATATTATTCCTCCTTAGAAAAATTGGGTGACTTGAAAGGGGATGTCTCGCATTATCCCTCTAAGAAAAAGATGGATAGACAACCTCCTTACCCATTATGATACTTTACATTTTCGTTACTGTAAACTTTTAATTTGTGGAGTGTGTATGTTTTTTTGCTAATTATTAACGAACACCCAAATTGCTACCCCCTTTATGGGGGGGGGGTATAATTGACAATAAATGAGTCACTCGGTATAGTTGCGAACATTGAGCAATTTTACGGGTAGTAGCGCAGGGGCTAGCGCACTTGGTTCGGGACCAAGGGGTCGGAGGTTCAAATCCTCTCTACCCGACAACTACTTACTGTGGGTCAAATTGTTTCACTTTTTGGCTTATAATAATTTGAGCCCTACCCTCTTGGAGCGACGCTATATGACCGGTAGCAACGCCTTGGACCAACATGTTGCCTAGGGCTGTTGCCTCCACTGGTCCAGCGTAGACTGTTAAACCGGTCTCGTCGGCACTCCACTGGTCCAAAATTAAGTTTTGACACCCACCTCCAATGATATGGAGTGAGGCGTACTCTTTGCCAGTCGTCTCGCTTAGGTGGCTAATTGCCTCTTTGTAGGCCCGCGCTAAGCCCCGGTAAATCGCCACCATATACTCCCCCTTGCTCTGGGGAGCCTCAAAGCCAAACTCTTTACAGTTGGCAGCGACGCGGTCAATCATCAAGTCTTCAGGGGTACTCTGGTTGAGGTAACGAGGGTCATTGGGGTCGATGTAGCCGGGGTAAGCAGCACACTCAAGGGTCTCTTGGTCTAAAGCGCCCCACTCGATCTTCTCCCCTAACCCTTTCCAGTAGTTGACACACTCTTGCTGAATCCACATCCCCATGATGTTTTTCAAGAACCTAATATTGCCATTAACGGCTAATTCATTAGTAAAGCCACTCTCTAAGGCCTCTTGAGTTATAATAGGCTGGGCAGACTCTACCCCTAAAAGGCTCCAAGTACCACTTGAGATGTAGAGGAAGTCTTTGCCGGTGGCGGAGGGGACTGCGGCGACCGCTGATGCGGTGTCGTGGGAGCCCACCGCAACAACTTTAACCCCTTTGGGGGCATTAAGTTCTTGGGCTACCCGTGCTTCAAGATTGCCTATGACGGTGCCACTCTTCACCAATTTCCCAAAGAGGGAGCGGGGGAAGTTGAGCTGGTCGATACTCTCCCAATCCCAATCTTTGGCAACTGGATTGTAGAGTTGGGTTGTTGAGGCGTGAGAGACCTCATTAACCATAACGCCGGTGAGCCAATAGTTGATTAAATCGGGCAGTGAAAGGTAGTGGCGGGCCGCCTCAAAGGTGGCCCCCCTCATTTTTTTCATGGCATAGAGTTGATAAATAGTATTAAAAGGGTGAAAGGCGAGTCCGGTACGTTGAAAAATAGCCTCTTTGCCAAGCTTAGCAGCCACCTCTTCGATAGCCCCCTCGGTGCGTAAATCGCGGTAGTGGTAGGGGAAAGCAACCAGAGAGCCAGATTCATCAAGGAGACCGTAATCGACCCCCCATGAGTCTACTCCAATGGAGACTATCTCATCTCCATACTTTTGGAACGCCTCTTTAATCCCCCTCTTTATCTCAGAGAAGATATAGATTATATCCCAATGGGACTCTTTGAGGAGAAACTCACTCCGTGTAGTAAAACGGTTTGTCACCTCAAATCCCGCCAGATTACCAACTATCACACGCCCATTAGAGGCGCCAAGGTCAACTGCTATATGCTTAGCCATATATCCCCCCTATTTAACCGTTGTGCTTAGGTGCATTGGCAAGTAGGTACTTCTCAGCTTCTAAATTCCAAAGCCCCTTGTGCCGCTCAACAATCTCAGCTAAGGCAGCAAAGAACGGCTCCTTTTTCCCCACTTCAGCAAAATCTGCGATAGCTGTCAAGGGGAGTTCGTAGTGGGTATAGATCAATTTCTTCCCACCGGGGATTGATGGAAGGTTAATAACAGTCTCGGGGACAGCGTTTAAGCCACCGATGTGGGTAATCATCCCGGAGGGGTTGAGCAACCCTTTCTCCATCATCTCAATCGACTCTCTTAGGTCGTCGGTGTTACCACCGCTGGTTCCAACAATGTGAGTTGAGCCGTAGTGGACGTTGTAGAAGTTAAGCTCGGCTTTAAAGTCGGTCCTTTCGGGGCCAGCGAAGAAGTTGAGACACCCATCTTTGCTCAAGATGGCGTCAGCTTGCTCAACAAGAGCTCTCACGGGGGCCATGACGAAGACGTCGTTGTACCCCTCTCCACCGGAGAGTTCCATCATTTTGGCGATAGGGTCACCACACTCTTTAGTATTGAGATAGACCAATTTCACCCCATACTTAGCAGCCTCTTCGACACTGTAGAGGTCGGCAGCCCTCTCAAGGCGGGCCGAGTCTATATCGGTGACAACCATCAGCTTGGGCCTTCGGTCGCGGTGAATACCGTAGTCGATAGCACCCAGTCCCATCGGTCCCACACCTGCTAAAATAGCGACGTTACCACCTTCAACGATCCCCATGTCGTGAACATAGGAGCCACCTTTGGTGTGGTACATGGCGTGGTAGGTTCCCACAATACAGGAGACCGGCTCAGCTAGTGAACCCATGAAGTAGGCCTCCCCGTCGTAGGTGAGGAGACAATCGAGCTCCATCACTTCGTTGGGAAGAATCATGTAGGTGGCATCCCCACCGGTGTACATGTAGGAGTATCCGGGGGCATCTAGGGTCCCTTTGTAGTTGAGAGCGGGCTGGATTGTGAAGCGTTGTCCAGGCTTAAACTTGTGAGCCCATTTGGCACCCACCTCTTTAATCTCTCCACACAACTCGTGACCCAACATAATTGGGTTTTTATCAATATCTTTAGGGATCCTTTTGTGATCGGGTCCCTGGGCAGCGGCTTTATGATCGCTCATACAGACACTATTGGTGACGACACAGGCTAAAATTTCGTCATCCTTAATGGGGGGAAGTTCAAACTCTTCAATCCGTAAATCGTTTTTCCCATACAATCGAACAGCTCTTGTTTTCATCGCATTCCTCCTGCTTAATTTAGCATAACCTGACCGCCAGTAACTGGAACGGCCTGACCTGTCTCATATTTTTGTTCTACGACATAGCAAATGGCGCGCACCACGTCCTCTGTCCGACACCCTCTATCGAGGGGGACTTTCGATTCGTAAGCACGGCGCACATCGTGCAACGTCTTAGCTCCCGGCACTTTGCCGGTCTCTAAATATTGGACAAAAAGTCCAGTAACGGGATCTGACCAGAGGGGTCCCTCAAAAAAGTTCCCCGGACAAATCGCATTAACTTTTATTTTGTCACTGACCAACTCTAAAGCAAAACTTTGGGTTAGTCCAATCACCCCAAATTTTGCCCCGGCGTAAGAACCGTTGCGGTTCGACCCCTCTAAGCCACTCTTAGAGCTAATTACAATAATATCACTAAAGTGGGTATTACCGCTCCCTAAGTTTTGGTAAGACATTTGACGGGAGGCAAACTTAGAACAGATAAAAAATCCAGTGTAGTCGACATTGGTGACAAACTGGAAATCTTTAAGGGTTTGCTCTTTAACGCTCCCTGCCCTGAGGACACCAGCGTTACTAACAAAGATATCGAGTGACCCCGTCTTTAGGGCAACTTGATTCATCATCTCTTCAACGGAGGCCTCGTCAGTGACGTTGACAAAGAGGGGGATAGCCACCTCACGCCCTGCATCACGGTTGAGCTGATTAGCCAATTCTTTGGCCCCCTCGAAGTTCATATCGGCGATGTAGGCAATACCACCTTCACCTATTAGGCCACGTACAATCCCAGCACCGAAACCTTGAGCTCCACCAGTTACTAATGCAACCTTCCCCCGCATAACATCGCCACGAGTGACAACACGCTTTGTGAGGGGAGCCCCTTGGGCCATTCTAGCCTCTTCCAGGGTTCTTCCAACGCCTAAGGACCACCCTTCTCCATCAACTTTAACACTCTTGGGGTAACGCTGCTTCTCTTTGAGGAAGGTGTTAAATTGATTACGCCACTTCTCTATAGTTGTCGCATTAACCTCTTGGGCTACCAAGGTTAGTTCAGCCTTGTTAGTTTCAAGAAAAGTAACAATTAATGGGGTTTCACCATCACTACTCATTCCACGCACAATTGGTGCAACAATTTCTCTCTTAAATTCCATACAGACTCCTCCTATCCAAACGCCTTTTGGGCTAGATCAACAATGGAAGCTGGATTAAAGGGGTCCATCTTACGTCCCAAACCTGAGTAGAGCTCAATCCTCCCTTTAAGGGGAAGATTGGCAACCGGCGAAGCAGGACTAAAGAGACCCCAAGCAGGGTTGTGGTTGACTAGCTTTTCGTGAGCCACCAGCGCCCAAGCCGAATCGACTAGGTGGAGAGCCTCGCTCTCCAACAACTCAGGGCAATTAAACGACTGACGCGATGAGTTGATATCGACACCGCTAATCTCCATCAAGTTGTGTTTTTGGCACAACTGCTGGAGACGCTCCATCTGAGCCTTGGTGTTGCGCGGTGGCATGTAGGTTATAGCCGGGAACCCAATCTCGGCTAAAAAGGCGACCAAATCATCGAGGTAGGCATCCTCAAACTCTTCAGCCTTCTTATCACCGGTGACACTCTCGGTGATATCCCCCAAATAGGCGTAAGCAGGGATGGCTCCAATTGAGAGGCTAAACTTAACCACTTCGCGCACATCAACCGTCTCTTCAATTGAGGGCTGAATGAAGAAGTTGGGCATGTAGTTGCTCTTCAGCACCCCTAAGAGGTCGTAGATGTAGTGGGGGTTGTTCTCATCAAGGAGGAATTCCTTAACCTTGCCACTCACCTTTACACCGAGCTGTTGATCGATAAATTGGAGCGTCTTAGCCCCCTGGGGAGCGACGTCTAAAATCTTCTGGGCAAAAGCGTGGAGGATATGGCGCTCGGTAATCCCTCCCCCATCTTTAAATCTGGAGAGGGGGACAACATCCCTCTCAAAGTCGATCTTCTCTAAAGGGCTCTCCTCAAGTAAAGCATTAAGGGCCTCTACTTGGGCCACGTTACGCTTATTACGAATAGCTCTAATGGGCTCTAGAAATTTATCGACAAGGGGTATGGCGCTCTGAGGGACGCCATGGACACACATATAGACAATTCCGGCACTGTCGGGGTTATTCACCTTCTTGTGGGCGAACGGGGTATTTTGGAAGCCGCTACGCACCTCAAACCCGACGGTCGAGGCGATACCGAGGAGAGCGGAAGCTTCCAACATCTCCTCGGCTGCTCCAATTGAGTCGTGGTCAACTGACCCCACAATCCCCAGCCCCGCCTCCCAGGCAGCAAAGGCAGCTGCTGCTGGTTCGTAGGGGCTGTAGGAGTAGGTGGTGTGAACATGGTTGTTCACCTCTTGGAGCATCTCGCGCGAGAGGGAACCATCTTTGATGGCCTCTCCCAGCTCTCGGGCAGCCTTTAAACGTTCTGCCCGATTGCTACTATTAATTTGTTCTCTTAAAAGATTTAAATCTTTCACTAATTATACTCCACCTTTTTGAATTCGGTTAAACTCTCCGTCGGTCTTGTTACGCCTCACGGTGTGCCCTGGAAGGGGGAGAATTTGTTCGTGAATAGAATCTAACAAAGAGTCGACTTGGGGGAAATAGTAATTTTCCATTTCAGCTGGGGGAGTGATCCAGTTGCGTGAACCAACGACTACAGGCGGTCCATCGAGATAGTCAAAAGCTAAGCGCCCCAAGTTAGCAGCGACGGTCTGGAGGTAGCTCCCCCGCTCGGCGCTGTCGGTTACTAAGACAACCTTACCAGTCTTCTTCACCGACTCAACCAACATCTCGTAACGTAGGGGGTTTATCCACCTAAGGTCGATAACCTCAGCATCAACACCATACTTCTCCTCTAAAACTGCAGCAGCATTGACACAGGTGTAGAGTGATGGCCCTAATGCAATTAGAGTAACATCTTTCCCTTCACGGCGGATGGCAGGCTCCCCTTCAGGAATCTCGTAGTACCCCTCAGGAACCCCCTCTTTAACGAAGCGCTCCCCAAAGCCATACAATTTTTGGCTCTCAAAGAAGACGACAGGGTCGGTTCCCCTCAGGGCGTAGTTGAGCATCCCCTTCACATCGTAAGGCGTGGCAGGGTACATCGCTTTAAGTCCAGGAACTGAACCAACCATGCTGGTCCACTCTTGGGAGTGTTGAGCCCCATATTTGTTACCCACAGAGACTCTAAGAACTAAAGGCATCTTAAGGGCACCGGCGCTCATAGCTTGCCATTTGGGCATCTGGTTAAAGACTTCATCACCGGCACAACCGAGGAAGTCACAGTACATCAATTCAACGACGGCACGTCCACCACTTATAGCGTAACCAACTCCACTACCGATAATAGCTGACTCGGAGATGGGGGAGTTGAAGAAACGGTGGTAGGGTAAAAGTTCAGTTAAACCGCGGTAACAGGCAAACGCCCCACCCCAGTCACGGTGGTCTTCACCGTAGGCAATCATTGAGGAGTCACGGGTAAAGCGGTAAGCCATCGCCTCAAAAACAGCATCACGGTATTGGTATTGGCGACTAGCGGGCAACTCTTTGCCACTCTCATCGTAAGCATAGCGGCTACGGCGGGCAATTTGCTCCACCCTTGGGTTCTCTTCTAGTTTTTGTAGAAGTTCTACTTCACCATCGCCCATACTCTCGACGTTGCCGTGGCTGAACATCACATCTTCGATAAACTGCTCATCAACCATGGGGCAGAGTTTTGGATCGACAGTAATCTCTAGGGCGCGGCGTATCTTCTCTTTAATAGCTACATCCATCGCTTCAAGCTCAGCTTCAGTTACCAGACCGTTTTCCATGATATAACGGCCGTAGGCGTAGATGGGATCTTGCGCTCTAAAGAGGTCCACCTCTTCCTTGGTACGGTAGGTCATCGCATCCGAGGGGCTGTGACCGCTAAAACGGTAGGTAAGAGTATCTAAAAGGGCCGGTCCTTTCCCGGCAAGAAGGAGTTTTTTCTGCCTCTCAGTTGCATCAGCCACAGCTAGGGGGTTAAAACCATCAACCCGCTCAGCGTGCATGGCTTCGGGGTTGACTCCAGCTCCGATACGGGCCGCAATCCCTACACCAGAGGTCTCACCAACTGGTTGTCCTCCCATTCCATAGAGGTTGTTGAAGATGTTGACCATATAGGGGGGGGCACCGGGAAGCTCTTTCCACAAGGTGTTGTACTGGTCCATAGCGGCCATGTTAATCCCTTCCCACACTGGTCCACGAGCCATCGAGCCGTCACCCAAGTTGGCGATAACAATCCCCTTCTTGCGGTTAATCTTCTTGTAGAGGGCTGAACCAAAGGCGATTGTCCCCGAACCACCGACGATAGCGTTGTTGGGCATCGAGCCAAAGGGGGCAAAGAAGGTGTGCATTGAGCCACCGAGTCCACGGCTAAAGCCGGGGGATTTGGCGTAAATCTCAGCTAAGGTACCGAAGATGACAAAGTTTTCGGCTTGATCTTTGATATCTTTACCGGGGAAGTGCTCTTTAACGAGTTTGTAGGTCTCCCCATCCATATATTCGCTGATAACTTTCTCAACCTCTTTCTCATCCATCTTGTGGATAGCTGAGAGACACTTGGCTAAAATCTCACCGTGGCTACGGTGTGAGCCAAAAACAAAGTCATCGGAGTCGAGGGCTAGCGCCTGACCAACAGCGGCCGACTCTTGGCCAATACTAAGGTGGGCTGGACCGAGGTGTTTATAAGAGATTCCTTGGTAGGTCCCCTCTTTCTTAATTGAGTCGAGCATCGTCTCAAATTCACGAATCACCACCATGTCATAGAAAACCTTAATCAAGGTCTCTTTGCCATACTTCTTCAGCTCTTTCTTAAAATCTCCAACATACTGGTTTACAGGAATGGTGGGGAATTTAACCGTTCCCTTCTCTCTTAACTCTTTTGGGTCAAATGTAATATCTCTGGCCATATCATCTCCTCGCCCTTATAGGGTCTCTTCAATTGCATATAGGGTGTCCCTGATAATCTCAGAGACCGACGGATGGGGGAAAACTATCTCCTTCACATCCTCAATTCTTAACTCCGCTTCAATTATGGCAGCTGCGCCATAAATTATCTCGCTGCTGTAGGGGCCTAAGAGGTGAACCCCTAGTATTGCCCTACTCTTAGCATCGACAACCACCTTACACAGGCCGGCAGCCCGTTTCCCATTTTCGGCCAAGAAGCGTCCGTTGGAGCGCATCTGAACAGTAGCGCTCAAGACCTCACGCCCTTGTCTCTTCGCTTCATCTTCGGTTAGACCACAACCTGCCACCTCAGGCATCCCATAGACAGCCCAAGGGATGGCGTTGTAGCGCATCTTCTGCTTGCCTTTTCCGTAGAGGTTGCTCACCACCACTTCAGCCATGCGTGAAGCACTATGGGCCAACAACGATTTACCGTTCACATCCCCAATGGCATAGATGTTGGGAATGTTGGTACGTAGCGTCTCATCGACGACAATTCCACCACGATTAATGTCTAGTTTAAGGTTTTTAACCGCCTCAAGATTGGGCCTACGCCCTACACTGAGGAGGACCATTTCACCTTTCAGCTCTTGGCTCTCCCCCTTCTCATTGGTAAAGAGAACTCCATCTTTTTTGATCTCAGTCACTTTACTGGAGAGGTAGAACTCAACTGGCTTCATCTCACGACGGATGAGCTTTGCCATATCTTTATCGACCATGGGGAGAATCTCGTCCATCATCTCAATCACAGCCACCTCAACGCCGACTGAGGCGAAGAAGGAGGCAAACTCAACCCCAATTACCCCACCCCCAATGACAACAAGGGAGGCGGGAAGCTTCTCTAGCGAGAGAATCTCGGTACTGGTGAGGACATTGGGGAGGTTGCTTCCAGGGATGGGAGGGACAGCCGGCGATGAGCCGGTCGCTATGATAATATTCTCCCCCTGGTAGACCTCTTGGCCCACTTGAACGCGGTTGGCGTCTAGACAGACGGCTTCACCAAAAACTACATCAGCCTTGGCCACCTTCATCAAGAAGGCAATTCCGCTTCGCAGGGTCTCTACTGTATCTTTTTTCCACGCCATCGCTTTTGTGAGGTCGAAGGTGACCTTCTCAGCACTCACCCCCATCGCCTCTGACTCTTGAGCATAGCGGTAATGTTTTGCTGAGTTGAGGAGACTCTTGGTGGGGATACACCCAACGTTGGTACACACCCCCCCTAGGTTATCACGCTCAATAAGGAGAACTTTTTTACCAAGGGCACCGGCCCTTTGGGCGGCAATGTAACCGCCAGGGCCACTGCCTATAACTATTAAGTTGTAACTGCTCATCTCAACCCCTCCTACAAGGCCAACAAGATGTCGACGTTGGCGATGTTATTGGCAAGAGCCTTGAGGAAACGCGATGCAGGGGCCCCATCTACGGCTTGGTGGTCGATTGTAAGCGAGAGGGCAAGGTGTGGGACAAAGGTTAAGTCGCCATCACTGTCTTCTACAGCTCGCATCGATATTCCACCCACCCCTAAAATTGCAATTTCTGGAGCATTCAAGACGGGGGTGAAGGTATCGACTCCTAAGGCGCCTAGGTTGGTCACCGTGAAGGTCCCTCCCTCGAGGTCGTCAGGTTTCGCTTTCCCATCGACACTCTCACCAGCGAGGCGCTTAAATTCATCACTGATCCCTTTTAGTGAGCGACGGTTGGCAAATTTAATAACTGGTACCAGTAACCCTTTGGGGGTATCGACGGCACACCCGAGGTGGACCTCTTTAAAGGTTCTAATCTCGTCGCCATAGAAGTGGGCGTTCATAAAGGGGAACTCCTCAATGGTCTTTGTTACGGCATAGAGGACAATATCGTTAATTGTGACCCGGTTTAACCCCAACTCTTCGCGGCTCCCCTTGAAGCGCGCTCGAAGCTGTTGTAGGGCTGTCGCATCGGCATAGGTACTAATTGAGAATTGGGCGGTGGTGGCCAATGATTGGTGCATCCTGTTAGCGGTAACTTTACGAATACCTTTAACGGGAGTGGAGATAACCTCTTCCTGGAAATCGGCAGCAGCTGTAGCTGCCAGGAGGTCACCAGCCAATACTCGTCCACCAATGCCGCTTCCCCACACGGGGGCTGTTAAGCCACCGGCAGAGAGGGTCTCTTTAGCTAAAGGACTCAAGGGGGCTTTACCCTTGGCTGCTGCCATTACGTCGCGCTCAATAATTCTTCCTTTGGGTCCACTGGGGGCAACGTTATCTAGGGCAATTCCCTTTTCACTAGCCAAGTTTTTGGCTCTTGGGGAGGCCCCTTGGGCGCTTTTAGCACTCACTACAGGGGTACTTACAACTTCTACCTCTTTAGCAACTGCTACCTCTGCTTTAACCTCTACTGCTTCATCTTCGGCTAGTTGAGTTGGTGCAGAGACTACTTCTCCCGGCTCCCCGACACTCATAATCGGATACATAACCGGCACTTCGTCCCCCTCTTGGTACCACAGCTTAAGGATTGTCCCCTCAACTGTCGACTCAACTTCGATGGTTGACTTGTCGGTCTCAGCTTCACAGACGATATCACCAACGTTGATTTTATCGCCCTCTTTAACTTTCCACTCAAGGATGATACACTCTTCTACGGTGTTTCCTTGCTTAGGCATCAATACTTCACTAGCCATATCACTCTCTCCTTATTGAACAACCACGACTTCTATGTCCATGGCCCTAATCTCTTCTACCGCCGATTGAGGTAGTCCACTATCGGTGATTAAAACATCAATCTCTTGCAGTGGGATAATCTTCACAAACCCCTGCTTTCCATATTTAGATGAGTCGGCTACCAAGACCCTCTTAGTAGCTTGATTACACATCTTCCTTACAATTTCAGCGTTTTCGGTTAAATGGGTGGTGAGCCCATGCTCTTTGGTAAAACCGTCGGTTCCGGTAAAGGTGTAGGCGACGTGGTAGGCATCAAGCTGACTTAAAGCCGCCGGACCAACAGTCGCTTCAGCTGAGGCTCTAAACTCCCCCCCCACCATCGTGAGGGTGATATTCGAGTTAACTCTGGCATAGGGGATTAAAAGGCTGCTATTGGTAACCACGTGGAGGTCTCTTTTACCTAAAAGGTAGCGTCCTATAAGGGCACTTGTTGTCCCATTGGTAATCATGATGTGTTCCCCGTCACTCACCAAAGAGGCGGCAGCTTTGGCAATCGCCTCCTTCTCTTCGCGACAACTCGCTTGCTTCTCAAGTAACAACGGATGATAGGCTGGCATAGCCGCCCCACGGGTACGTAAAATTATCCCTTTAGATTCGAGAGCTCTTAAGTCACTGCGAATGGTAACTGAGGAGACCCCCAACTGGTCGGAGAGAGTTGTTACCGAGATCTCGCCCCCATTTTGGAGCATATCGATTATCTGTTGTTCTCTAGCCGATAATCCTACCATCACAATCCTTTTCTAAAACTTTCGTTTCGCTTTCGATAGTATTACTATTTGCTTTTTTAATCAAGTAAGGAGGGAAAAAGAATCCAAAATAGGACCAAACACTTTCGTTTCTTTTCTTAATTGTTTTACCATAAAGAGGTACCCCTTTAATATTTCTAATTGTGTTTATTAGCTTTTCCTTTTATAGTAGCTCATAAAGAGGAGGGGCAATCAGATGGCGATAATTAATGGGCGAACCGTGATAGACACTTTAAGTGGATTGGATAAAAAACTTTTGGAGTTTGTAAGTAAAAAACGGAACATAAGATTGCATTTCAATCTCATGTTAGAGACTGCAGCCCATTTAGAATTTGAAGGGATTCAGTCCCTTAAGAACTTCATCTATACAATTGTTTTTACCCAACGGCGTCAAATTACCGAGTTTATTAAAGCCTACTCAGCCACCCTCTCCCCAATGGAGTTAAAGGTGTTGGAAATAATCCACCGCACCCCTATGGAGTGGGTCATATTTGGTATCGCCAAACACAGGGGGCGCAATGACTTTATAGCTTACGACCAGTGGTGGGATGATTTTCGGCTCTTTATATTCCAAGAGTCGATATGGGAAGTGCTAGAAGAGAGCCCGGGTGCAACCTTCGCTGCCCTAGTCTTCAAGTTAGATGATGAGCCCTATACTTTCACTCCCCCCTACCACTTCCCCACTCTCGATACTAACAATCTATTACCATTTTTTGAAATCGTTGACCCTAAAAATTATTATAAAAAGGGTATCACTGCTGTCATCCGCAATAATTACCCCAACTTCTTCCTCCTCTATCACAAATATCCTGAATGGGTGGCGACTAATTCTAGTGATTTAGTACATTTCTTCTGGGGAGAGTTTCAAGTCGATTCTTTTGACCCCGATGACCTACTCGGCGAGTGGAAAGAGAATGAAACAGTCTATGGGTACAACCAATACTATTATAACGGAATCGAATCTGATGAGATTCAAAAGATCAATTTAAGCCCCGAGTTTTACAAAGAACATGGTTTGACAAAAAAGAAGTTTTGGAGCCTAGCTACCCACCGAGACTTAAGAATCTACTGGGACGAAATTACCGAAAGGGGCTATTTTAGGGCCCATTCACTAAGTGGTCCAGACCTTATAAGAGAGGTATTGGAGGCCTCCTTTAAACTTGAAGGATTTACCACCCTGTGGGGGATGCCTCACACCCTTTTCTCTTGGATTACCACTTTTGGTACCCCTATAACACCCTGGTCCTTTATCATCGATGACATTGAAGCTTTCAATCCTGACACTTATGAAGACCCTTTTGAAGAGGAACTGTTTGATGATGCTTTTACCGAAAACATAGGAGCTTATTTTAAGCATCTATGTGATGCCTATGGAGGGGCGACGCAACTAGATTGGGAGAAGCTAGCTCAAGAATATGGTGTCCCTAAAAGTGTAGCCAGGATACTCTACAAGAGTCTCTTAGTTTTTTCAGGTGAAAAAAATATGACGACCCCCATACCCAGAAGTGAGAACACTTATAGGGTAAACTATCCAAAGCCATCGGTGGGGGCGAGGCGTCTCTTCAAGCGTTATCTGGATGATGAAGACTCCTACTTTATAGTCCATGAGGACTCAAATGTCATTGCCCTCTTCAACACCTACACCAATAACAGTTATGATATTCCTGAAGACGACCCTGGACTAGACACCCACTTTGCCCAAACCTTTGAAGATGCGTTTGGAGATCGCGAAGGGGTCTTTATCTTAAATGCCCTTTTCTATATCCTCGCCTCATCAACTGATAAGACCTTCTGCGTAAGGGGGTTGGCTTTGGAATTAATTCACCTCTACGGGCATATCTTTTTAAAAACTTTGGACATGGAATCCTTAGAGTTTATCGACTATTTTAGCCGCTTCACCCTCTCCAAGTTGTGCTCTAAAGCCCTCTTAGAGGTGGTAGAGAAACGCCCCTCAGCTAATGACATTATTAGCGGTAATTATAGGGTTAAAACTAGCCAGTTTTTTAAGAAGTTTATTGAGCTTCCTAATTAGCCAAAGAACAACTCTTTTAGTGCCTCAAGGTTTTTACGCTCATTGATTTGCTCACTCTCGTACATCTGGTCAATTCTCCCTCGGTAGGCTTCAATAATCTTGTAGCGGACCAGTTTCATGGTGGAGTTAACCAGACCATCTTCCTCACTAAAAGGTTTCTCTATAATGGCAAAGTAGGTTGGTATCCACTGGGAGGGGATACTCTCTTTGGCCACTTTCTCATAGGAGCGCAAGGTTGCTTCCAAGCTCTTCAAGAGTCCCCTCTCATCCTTGATAGCTTCCCTCTCAATCATCGACCTCACTAGGTCTTCCTGGAGAGTCACTAAGGCAGTGGTGACGGGGTTGTGGTCGTTATAGACAACCAGCTGGTTGATAACCTCCACATTGTTAATCATCACCTCTTCCACCTCTTCCGGGGAGTACTTCTCTCCATCTTTGGCAATAAGGAGGGCTTTGGCTCGACCGGTGACAACTAAGAAGCCATCTTCGTCGTAGTAGCCCAGATCACCTGTCCAGAGCCAGGTCTCTCCGTTCTCTACCCTGAGAGCCTCTTTCGTCGCTTCGGGGTTCTTAAAGTACCCCTTCATGACGTTCTCCCCCTTGATAACTATTTCACCCCGCTGCCCCACAACAGCTTCAGTAGTCTCATCCACCATTATCCTACAGGTGACGGAAGGGGCGACCATTCCACTGGTGCCAAACTTGTATCTCTTGGGAGAGTTAGAGCTAATAATGGGAGCAGCTTCAGTTAAGCCATACCCTTGGTAGACGGGAACGCCAATAGCGGCAAAGAAGTGTTGCTGGCGGGCCTCTAAGAGAGCCCCTCCCCCAACACAGT
>DUOJ01000120.1 GCA_012838895.1 Spirochaetales bacterium | reverse complement strand
TCCTTGGTGATATCACCAAGTTAGAGGTAGATGCAATTGTCAATGCTGCCAACTCTACCCTCTTAGGGGGTGGCGGGGTTGATGGGGCTATCCACGCTGCAGCTGGAGGCCAACTCTATGCAGCCTGCTTAGAGTTGGACGGGTGTGATACAGGGGATGCCAAGTGGACCAAAGGGTTCAATCTACCCGCTAAGTATGTAATCCATACAGTGGGTCCCATTTGGCGTGGGGGGAATCATAACGAGGAGGAGAAGCTGACCGCCTGTTACAACAACTCGCTTCAAGTAGCCCTTGCTATTGGAGCTAAATCGGTCGCTTTCCCCGCCATCAGCACCGGAGTCTATAGATATCCCCCCCTAGCAGCCGCCAAAGTGGCCCTCTCTACAGTGAGCCACTTCCTCAACGGGATGGGGGGAGAGAAGATAGAGAGAGTTATCTTTGTCGCTTTCGATAACGCTACCTATGAGATCTACCGTAAGCTCCTCACTCCATAGGGTAGCGCAGTCCCCACTCCCCTCTTAGACCATCCATAATCTCCATCACCCTTATAATCTCGCTATGGGGCATCTGGGATGGTTCACTCCTCCCATTTTTAATCGCCTCAATAGCTGCTTCAACTTGGTACTCGAAGCCGGTGATTTGAGGGGGTTGGGCAATCTCTTTCAGCAATTTATGGTCTAGGTCAAAAACTCTGATTAGTTCGGGGTTGTTGATATTAACCACCTCAATATACCCCTTGTCCCCATAGACCATTCCTCGCCTATCTGTAGGTCCCATTTGAGAGGAGTGGAGAACGGCCATCTCTCCCCCTTTAAAGGTGAGGGTGATACTATTTTGGGCATCAACTCCCGTTTTGGTAAAGGTAGCTGTTGAGGTAATCTTTTCTATCTCTCCTTTCAAGACCATCAGGGCAAAGTTGATGGGGTAGACCCCCACATCCAAGAGAGCCCCACCAGCTAAGGCTGGTTCAGCTAAGCGCTCTACATGGCTAATCATATAGCCGAGATTGGCAGTTACCGAATAGACTTTTCCAATAATTGAGGAGTTTATAACCTCATCTAAGAGGAAGCGCATTGGAACATAGCGGGTCCAGATGGCCTCTCCCAAAAAGAGATTCTTCTCTTCGGCTAGGGCTATCACCTCTTTAGCTAGTTGGGCGTTGACGGTGAAAGCTTTCTCACATAAAACTGGTTTTCCCGCCTCAAGGGCCAACTTAATGTGGGCGTAGTGGTGGGAATGGGGCGTTGCTACATAGATAAGGTCAACCTTGGGGTCCCCCACCAACGCCTCATAGGAGCCGTAGTAAGCTCCCATCTTAAACTCTTGGGCAAACTCTTTGGCCTTCTCTAAACTCCTAGAGCCGACAGCGTAAGCTTCAGCACGCTCCATCTGATTCAGCGTTAAAGCCATTTTACGGGCAATATGGCCAGCCCCAATAATTCCTACTCGCATACTAACTCCTATCTTAAGGTGAGGAGGCGCCTCACCCCCTCTGCAAACCCCTCACCCCCTTCTAGGGAGGTAAAATATTTGGGCCACACCTCTATATAATCTCTATACTCTTTTATATTGGCCACCCCAACACTTGTGAAATGGGCAAACATCGGCTCATCGTTGGGAGAATCACCAAAGAAGAGCACTTTTGATCTCTCAGCTTGATCATCGTAGCCGAAACGGTGAGTTAAGAAAAGCTTTGTCATCTCAAGTTTTGAGTAATTGCCCATCCAGGTGTTGACGTGAATTGAGCTAATTTTGGCAATGGCCCCCTCTGTCTCACAGATCGCTTTAATCTGATGGGCCACTTCTAAAGAGAGGTGGGGCTCCTCTTCGGCAAAATCGAAGGCGATGTCAAACATCCTAGAGAACTGGTCTTTGGCCAACCTTGTGTGGGGAATTTCTCCCAACACCCTCGCTTCAACCCTCTTTAAGATTGGGTCACTATTAGCAATCCCTTGGGGGTGGAAGAGCTGTTTTAAGAGTCGCTTCTCCTCCCAGAAGGCGAAAGCCCCGTTCTCCCCCACCACGCCAGCCACTGGCCACTGTCGGGCAATCATGTCACACCACCCAGCGGGGCGTCCTGTGATAGGTATGAGAGCCAAACCCGCCTCATGAGCCTCCCAGAGGGCGTTGTAGGCTGTAGCAGTTAGCTTTCCCCCGGTGGTGATAGTGTCGTCGATGTCAAAAAGGAGATAAGTTATTTTATGAGCCACTTGGGGGGGTAACTTTTCCATCTACATTTGCCTCACTAAACCTTCAAATACGGGACTCCTAGGTTCCAGCCTCCCGGCTGAGTAGCCCCAGATAGAACTATACTCACTAATGTCTTCACCCATTTTTTCAATCTGGCGCAAGTATTGGGCGACCGACTTTGATTCAATTATAATAACCGAACCCATTTTTTCAATTATAGGGCTATGGGGTCGGGTGTCGTCAAACTCAAATTTTAAAATTCTTCGCCCATCATTGGTGAGACCAATAGTGCGGTAGGTGTTACTCTTACCTACTCCAGGAAGATTGATGGTGTTGCGGTCGGTAGCTAAGAAGGGGATTTGGTCAGCTTTTCTAATTGTAGCAATGTGGTCTACCATATTCTCTGCATCTACTACAAAAGCTCTCAAGGTGCTGTGATAGCGCAAATCGACGCGACCAATTGACTTCTCTTCAATCTGTTCCTGCATTGAGCGGGGGTTGTTGGCAAACAACTCCCTGTTCTCAAAGAACCCCTTAACGGTGAAGGTGTAGTAAGGGAGAACTCCAATATCGTTGAGAACTTTACGCAATTTAGCCGAGTGGCCTCTTCTACTAGCTGCTACGGTAAAGACCTCTTGGTTGGTAACCGCCCACCCGGCCCCTAAAAGGGCTTTAACGGCTTCAGTTGAAGCGGGAGTCACCTCCATGGCACTGGAGAAATGGGTTTGAACTATACACTGGGAGATTCCTAGAGTGAGCGCTGACTCTCTAAAACTCTGAAGCATCTCAACCAACTGGGGGGTAATGCGTTGTGGCAGGTAGATGGGGAGCTTCGTTCCCAATCTCACCCTCTTAAACTCGGGGTACCTCTCCTCTACCGGTCGCTCTAAGTTGGCTTTGTGACGGGCCGCTACCATCTCCAAAACAGCGTTGAGGATCTTTTCGAGTGAAGCGACTGACGACATGAGGGCATCACCCCCCGTTATTAAGATATCTTCGAGGAAGGGGTCCTTCTCAAAGTAATCCATAGCCTCCTTAAGACGCTCTGGCCACAACCTCTTGGGCCTCAGTTTATCGAGGTCGAAATTGAACCTCCCCGCTTGAAAGTCGTACATTCGCTGACAATAGGAGCAGAGACCCCCACAGGCCCTCCCCATCGTATCGGGGATAAAGATAGCCACATCGGGGTAGCGACGGTGGATATTGTGGGAAGGTAAGACCCAGCCAGCCTCATTGGGTTTACCTGGCTCCACCACATCCTCCCTCTCCCAAGCCTCTATTTGGCCAAACTCATCAACTAGATCTTGGCTATGGAAGAGGTAGCTCCTAATTGCCTCATCACCAAAGGGGTACTCCCTCTCTGAGGGGGGACGGGTGTCGATAAGGGAGAGAAAGTAGGGGGTAACAAAGATAGGAATCCCTTTTGCCTCAGCCTCTTCCATAATCCTTGAAGTGTTATCCTCTAGAGAGCCCCCTAAGAAGTGCTCCAACTCCCTATGGTCGCGAATTGCAAACTTGAGTTGAAAGCGGTCCTCATCCCACCACTTATTGACTCTTTGCCACCGCTCTTCAAGGGAGTTGTCATCTTCGAAGGTGTACCTTGGGGCACCCTCCCCTTTACCAATCTTCTCAATCAAGAGTCTGATTATCCTCTCTTTGTTGGCCTTGCGCCACTCAATAACCTTGGGGTCTAACCCTGATGGGTGGCGATCCATCCATTCGAACACTTGGGAACGGGTGGGGATATCTTGGGTATCAATTCCATTCAACTGCCTTAAAAGGTGAAGAAGGTCGAGGACAAAGTCGATATTGACATCACTCTCCTCCCCCCTAAAGAGACGTCTTAGCTCCCCTATTGGGCGGGATGTCACCTTGGCCCCTTTTAAATTGGGGTCGCTGTAAACCTCCCCTTCATGGTCAAGGAGATCGAGAACTCTAATAAAAGCAAACGAACGCCATGTTAGACTGAAAAAGGAGGATTCATCATCTTTTTTACCAATATAATAGTCCCAGGCTTTGGGAAAATCGCGCTGAATTATCTCTTGGTAGTGCCGTTTAAGGGTGGCAACCAACGCCTCATCGGTGAGGGAATCATCACGCATGTAGGAGGTAATTACCGGGTTTTCCTCCACCATCTTTAGAACCAATCTTGCGATATTTTCTCTTTTTTTATCCATCTAAAAAGGATACACTGTCCCTTTTTCAGTGTCAACATTTGGTCTTTATTTTTTTAATTCATTACAGAGTAAATGATAACCAAAAAGTTGGTAAAGTGGGGCACCCCTTAAAAGGTGCCCCTCTTTTGACTCTATTGCCTTCCCCAATACCCTTCGCTGTAGCGCAGTTCATTGCGGAATTTAGGAATCGTTGTCTCACTATTAATCTCAACAAATTCAATTTGCATCATCTCAGCAAAGTTGCGAATATATTCAGCTGTCACCCCATCCGAGTAGGCGGTGTGGTGTCCCCCTCCCGCTAAAATCCAAGCTTCACTGGCGGTGACTAAATTGGGTAGTGGTCTCCATAAAACTCTGGCAACGGGGAGTTTTTCAAACCCCTTTGGGGGATCAATTGCTTCAATCTCGTTGAGGACAATTCTGAAGCGACTCCCCATATCGACAATGGCAGTTACTATCGCCTTCCCACTGCGACCGGTGAAGACGAGGCGAGCGGGGTCTTCCCGCTCCCCAATGCTTAAGGGGTGGACCTCAATGGTTGGTTTATCACGGGCGATAGAGGGGCAAATCTCCAACATATGGGCGCCAAGGTTGAGCATATTCCCCTCTTCAAGGTGGTAAGTGTAGTCCTCCATAAAGGAGGCTCCTCCCTTGAGTCCCTCCCCCATCACCTTGAGGAGGCGCACCATTCCAGCGGTCTTCCAGTCCCCCTCACCACCAAAACCGTACCCCTTAGCCATCAAGTTTTGGACAGCCAAGCCGGGAAGTTGCTCCATCCCATAGAGGTCTTGGAAGTTGGTTGAGAAAGCAGTGGCTCCGATATCGTCGAGGAGCTGTTCAAGGGCAATCTCGGTACGGGCTTGATCACGGGTGTGTTTGTAGAAGTACTCCTCATCGCTATAGGAGAAATCATAGCGCTCTTTGTAGAGGTCAATCATCGAGTCAACATCGCTGGTGGCGACCTTTTCTCGGTAATTCACCAAATCGCCAATGGCGTAGGTGGGAACCGACCATCCTAGTTGGATTTGAGCTTCAACTTTATCTCCATCGGTGACCGCTACCTCCCGCATATTGTCCCCAAAGCGGGCTATGATAAGATTGCGGCTCTCATCGACAGCCAAAGCACTCCGCATCCACAGAGCAATCCTCGACTGGGTCGATTTATGGGACCAGTGGCCTGCAATTACTGTGCGTGGAATATTCATCCGGGCCGTTATGTGGCCAAACTCTCGGTCCCCGTGGGCACTCTGGTTGAGGTTCATAAAATCCATATCAATCGATTCATAGGGGAGACGCTCGTTAAACTGGGTGTGGAGGTGGAGCAGTGGCTTATTTAAGAGGGAGAGCCCCCCTATCCACATCTTGGCAGGGCTGAAGGTGTGCATCCAACAAACCACTCCGGCGCACCCTTCATCACTAACAGCCTCTTCCATCGTTCTTTTAATTTGTTGAGGAGTTGTTAAGACCGGTTTAAAAAGGAGCTTACGGGGTAGCATTCCCCCCTTGTTGAGCTCTTCAACTATCACTTTGGAGTTGGAGACCACTTGTTTTAGAGTCTCTTCTCCATACAACCCTTGACTTCCGGTTAGAAACCAAAAAAACTTCTCTTTTACTTTTTGCATTAGCCTCTCCTTAGTTTCTCTTCATATTCTCCCAACGAAATATAATCTTTGTAGAGTTTATCGTACACCTTTTTACGTTCCAAGTTGGGTTGATGGACCCTTCCAACAGGAGCACAGAGGGCCTGTTGCGCAGTGGGAACATCGCTGTAGAGTCCGGCAGCAACTGATGCGAAGACAGCTGCTCCAATCGCTGGGGCTTGGTCGTCACTGGTGACATGGATTGCTCTGCCGGTCACATCGGCTAGAATCTGCATCCCCAACGAACTTTTGCGAGCAACTCCTCCAATTGCAATAATTTTATCAATCTCAACGCCCCCCGCTTCAAAGCACTCTAAAATAGCGCGAGCACCAAAGGCGGTCGACTCCAACAACATATTCATCACAGCAGGGGCGTCACTCCCTAGAGTTAATCCTGAAAGAGCCCCTTTCAAGGTTTGGTCAGCGTAGGGTGTGCGTCTCCCGTTAATCCAGTCGAGGGCTACCGGAGAGTTCTCAGTGGGGACAATTTTGGCAGCTTC
>DUOJ01000119.1 GCA_012838895.1 Spirochaetales bacterium | reverse complement strand
TTATTAAGACCAAAGTTGGAATCAAGAGTGCCTCCTCCTGCTTTGTGATGGCAACCGCGATGGAGGAGATGGGGGTTAACGGCTCTTTCATCTTCAGCGACTGTGCTACTATCGTCGACCCAACAGCTGAACAACTAGTTGAGATTGCTGAAGGTTCAGCCCTCTCATGTCAAACTTTCTTAGGTGTTGAGCCGGTAATTGCCTTCCTCTCCTACTCCTCCAAAGGGTCTGCCAAAGGTCCCATGGTCGATAAAGTGACAACCGCAGTACAGATGCTTAAAGAGAAGCGGAGCGACCTGATTGTCGATGGAGAGCTCCAACTCGACGCTGCTATTGTGGAGTCGGTTGGTAAGAGCAAAGCCCCCGGCTCACCGGTTGCTGGTAAGGCCAATGTATTAATCTTCCCCGACATACAAGCTGGAAATATCGGTTATAAACTGGTGCAGAGACTCGCGGGAGCTGAAGCCTATGGGCCTATCTTACAGGGGTTTGCCAAACCAATTAGCGACCTCTCCCGAGGCTGTAGTGTCGAAGACATTGTTGTCACAAGCGCTATAACATTAGCTCAAGTTGAGGCGTAGATATTAAATGATGGGGCCCCTAGAAGCCCTAATAGTCTCCAGTATCTCTTTGAGGAGAGGGGGGGGGTGAGTGGCTAAAGAACGTTCTGTCAACCTCTTAGATGCCTCACGCTCCCCCGCCAAGACTATATGGATGTTGGCGTGGCCCGTTATTTTAGACCAAGCATTTCAAACTATGGTGCAGTATGTCGACTCAGCTATGGTGGGCTCTCTAGGAGCTGTGGCAACAGCTGCTGTTGCCGCCAACACCTCCACTATCTGGCTAGTCAACGGTTTGATGTACTCGTTTGGGATAGCTTTCTCGGTCTTAGCTGCCCGCCAAATTGGGGCTGGTGATAAAGAGGGGGTCCACCACACAGTGCGCCAAGCGTTAATGGCGGCCCTCTTCTTCTCGGTATTGACCACCTCAATAATGGGTCTAATTACCCCACGCCTCCCCCATTGGATAGGGGTAGAAGAGGCCGTGATTCCCCATGCAATCGACTATATGGGTTATATCGCCCTCGCCTACCCCTTCTCCATCCTCTTCGCCTATCTCTCCAATTTGCTGCGCTCCAGTGGCGATACCCGCTCCCCTCTAATCTCAAATATAATAACCAACCTCACCAATATTGTGGGAAACTTCTTCCTTATTTTCCCCACCCGCACAATCCATATTTTCAACCGGGAAGTGGTCGTCTATGGGGCCAATTTAGGGGTTAAGGGGGCAGCTATCTCAACGGCCGGAGCAACTGCATTAAGTGCCCTTATCCTCTTTGGAGTTCTCCTCTTCAAAGAGTCCCCCCTAAGGACCCCCTTTAGAGGGGTCTCTTGGAAGATCGATTGGGGTGTTATGCGGCAAATATTTAGGATTGGAACGCCCCTCGCCCTCGAGAGAGCAGTTGTCTCGTTGGGACAAATTGCCCTCACCATCATTGTAACTAAAATCTCAACCATAGCATTGGCAGCTCACCACTTAGCAATTACTGCTGAATCGATCACCTACATGCCTGCCTTTGGCTTCTCAGTTGCTGCGACCACCCTGGTAGCCCAATCTCTGGGGGCTGAAGAACCTGAGATGAGCCTCGCCTTTGCCCGCAAGTGTCTCCATTGGACCGTCATCTTGATGAGCACTGCTGGTCTCTTTTTATATATCTTTGCCCCCCAACTGATGCGATTTTTCACCCGTGACAGCCAAGTTATCACCTTAGGGGCTCGCGTCTTGCGCATTGAGGCTTTCGCTCAACCCTTCTTTGCCCTTAGCATCGTGGTTGGAGGAATTTTAAGGGGTGCAGGGGATACTAAATGGCCCTTTATAAACTCGTTGATAGGGATGTGGGCTTTCAGAATTTTACCCGCTTCAATTTTAGTTCTAGTCTTTAATCTTGGTCTTGAGGCCGCGTGGGCCTGTATGGTAACTGACCTTGCCGTTAGAGGGCTCTTGAACTACTACCGCTACCGCAAGAAGGAGTGGCTCACCGCTTGGAAGGGGTAAGACTCTCCGTTAATCTAATTAAATTCTCAATCGATAACTTCTCGGCGCGCTCACTCTCAGCTATACCAGCTACCTTTAGGGCTTCTAAAACCCCCTCTTTACCGTAGATTGCCCCTGTTTTACCATTTAAGAGGTTGTTTCTCACTGTTTTACGCCGCTGAGTAAAGAGGTCGTTAACCACCCTTAAGAACTCTACCCGCTCTTCTCTTTTAACTAAAGGGGTAGTGCGGCGACTAAACCTGATAACCACCGAGTCGACCTTTGGCGGTGGAAAGAAGACCCCACTGTTAAGGGTCGCGACTAAATCAAGCGCGTAATCTATTTGGGCCAAGATAGAGAGGGGCGACCACAGCTTAGACCCCTCTTGAGCTAATAGGCGCTCCCCCACCTCCTTTTGTAAGGTGAAACTCATCCTCTCGGGAAGGCACTGCTCCTCTAGGAGGCTGGCAATACAAATTGAGCCCACATTGTAGGGGAGATTGCCACAGATTATAGCTGGGGGGCCCGCTTGGCTAAACACTTTAGGCCATGTTTTCAAGAAATCTCCCTCAACTAGGGTGAAGTTCTCCTCCCCAGCAAAAGCCTGCTCCCTTAAAATACGGGAGAAGCCGTGGTCGATTTCAAAGGCGGTAACTAAAGCCCCCGTCTTAAGGAGAAGGTGGGTCAGCACCCCCAAGCCGGGACCAATCTCCCACACCCGTTGCCCCTCTACTTCCCCTAAACTCTCAACAATCTTCTCCCAGGCGGGGGGAGAGATGAGGAAGTTTTGGCCAAACTTCTTGTTCATCGCCAAGTTCTCCTCTTTAAGGAGCTCAATTATGGCGAGGGGGGAATTGTAGGGAAAGTTCCAAATCATACTGCTGGCGGTACCTCTTCTTAATTACCACATTAGCATACTTGAGAAGGGCTAAAATCGTCAACATTAGGGCAAGAGCTCCCAGCCACCCCCAAAGGCTCTGGCTGGGGGTGTGACTACTCCCCCACTCGGCGAGTGAGTAGAAGAGGCGACTGGCTATCTCCAAGAGGGTCTTTAATGGGGTCCAGGGGACAACAAGATAGATGATAGCCAAGGTGAGGAGAAAGAGGGCAACCGTTGCCAAGATGGGGGAAAGGAGGAGCCCAATAGGGTACCAAGCGCCAAACAACATAAGTGAGAGTGGAGCCAAAGCAAAAGTAGCGACTAAGGTGGTTCCTACCAGAAGGGCCCCTTTTGGGGGGAGAAATAGGATGAAAGGGGCGGCACACCCCTCGGCTCCCCATAAAATAGCAACGAGGCAGCTATAAGAGAGGAGAGAGGCGATACTACAGATTCCATCGGGGAAAAGGATGAGATGGGCGATGAAGGTATAAGTTAAGGTCTCTTTGATACCAAGCCCTCGAACCAGTTGCCTTATAAAGAGCATTAAGAGGGAGCGCACTAGGGAGGGTTTAAAGCCGACCAGAGCGACATAGCCGAAGGCGACAGGCAGGGAGAGCCACTTGGCATAGCGCTTACCAACTATTAATTGAATGATTGAGGTGAAGAGGAGAACAAGGGAGTTGAGATGCATCCCCGAGAGGGCTAAAACGTGGGCACACCCACTTAAAGTTACCATCTCCCGCAAAGAGGCCCCCCCGACACTACTCTCCCCTAAGAGGAGTGACCTTAAGAGGAGAGTACTCCTCTCACTGAGCTTTTCTAGGCGTCCTCGCGCCTCCCGTAAGAGCTCTGAGCGTAGTGCTGCGTAGCGCGAGGGGGCACTTA
>DUOJ01000118.1 GCA_012838895.1 Spirochaetales bacterium | reverse complement strand
CCTAGGAGGGTGATTAATAAGAGAGTAGTAATAATTACTATAATTGTGCGCTTCACTCTTTTATCCCCCTCTTCTCAAAGCGGTAGTAGAGGCTAAAAGTTGAAACTAGTGCTACATAGTCGGTTCTTAGGTCGATACTCACAGGAAGGGCAAGGGCCAACTGGTGGCGCTTCCCAAAGGTGTAGAGGGGGGCAATACTAATCCTTAAGAGGGGAGTTGCCTCCTTTAACTCCAGATTGATTGAAGCCATTCCATGAACCTCACCACTTAAACTCCATGAGCGGTTAAAGTTGTAGGTGTAACTAAAGGAGAGACCCACTAAGAGGGCTGCGCGCCAACTGGTGGTGCCATAAATTATTGAGCGGGTGGTGTAGAAGGTAGAGACACCCAAGGATAGTTCACTCTTTTTACCTATCCCTATTATTACGGGGCGAAGTGTCCCTCCAAAGGTGGCGTGGGTGCGCATAGGGAGGGGGTCGTCGTGAAACTTAGAGGGGATTGAGCCGTAAAAGCCCCCCTCAATGGAGAGCCCCATCCCATCTTTTATCTGGACAGCTCCCCAAAGGGGGGCTAGAAAGAGGGTAATCGCTAGAAGAGCTACCGAGGCTATCCGCTTCATTCCACCAATATAATACGAAAGAGGGGTAGACGTCACGCTTAATCCTCCTTGTACCAATTACTCTGAAGAGGGGAAGATTACTTCACTTCAAAATAGTTTAAATCTTGCACCTTAACCCCTAAGGTGAGGTTGTCACCCCCAATTTTAGTGGCACTATAGCCATAAATGGTATACCCCTCCCACTCACACTCTAGTAGGTAGCGCCCCCCTTGATACTCACTATTGACCACCCTTGCCCCCTTAAAGCGGAGGTGGGGGAGGTATTCGGGGAAGGGGAGAGAGGGGTCACTATGGAGGATTACATCTTCAGGTCTAAAGAAGAGGTGACTCTCAGAGGGCTCCTCATACTCTTCAAAGCTACGGAGTACCGATGGTAGCAGTGTCGTTGGCAACAATGTCCCCAGTCCCATAAAATTGGCTACAAAGAGGGTCGCCGGGGAGGAGTAGACCTCCTCAGGGGTCCCGTACTGCTCAATTTGCCCATCTCTCATCACCACCACCTTATCGCTGATAGTTAGCGCCTCCTCTTGGTCGTGGGTGACGTAGACCATCGTAATGCCAGTCTCTTGTTGAATACGGCGAATCTCTTCGCGGAGCCACTTTCTCAGCTTCTCATCAAGGGCAGAGAGAGGTTCATCTAAAAGGAGTACTTCAGGTTCAGCAGCTAAAGCTCTAGCTAAGGCAATCCGTTGACGCTCCCCACCACTGAGTTGATCGACCTTGCGCTTACCATACCCCTCTAAGTTGACTAAGGAGAGGAGCTGGGCTGTTTTTGCCCGCCTCTCTTTTTTTGTTAGGTGTTTCAAACGTAACGCATAGTCGATATTGCGCTCTACGTTGAGGTGGGGAAAGAGGGCATACTCTTGGAAAACAAGCCCAATGTTGCGTTTCCAGACTGGTAGATTGGTAATATCTTTTCCGTTGAGGATAATTTGCCCCGAATCACACGGTATTAGACCACTTATAAGTTGCAGCGTTGTACTCTTGCCACACCCCGAGGGGCCAATCAAGGTTATTAAATCCCCTTGCTCAACGCTTAAGTCGAGAGTTAGGAGAAATTCGGGGTATTTAACCCTCACGTTAGAGCAGACAAGGTGGTTCTTAGCCATTGCTCCTCCTCTTTAATGTTTCGACGATAAAAAAGATAAAGAAACAAAGGAGCATCAGTATAGTGCCTAGGGCACACGCTCCGGCAAAGTTGTACGAATTTATTAGACGGTACATCACAATTGGAACTGTAGTGGTGTTTATGTCGCCCAAAATAAGAGTCGCATTGAACTCTCCAATAGAAATAGCAAAGGCAAAAGCCCCAGCAGTGGCAATGGCCCCCCTTAAGAGGGGTAGCTCAACTTTACGAAAAGTTTGTCCCACCGTGGCTCCTAACGTTAGAGACACCTCGGTATAACTAAAGGCAATCTTGCGGTACTCAGGGAGGAGAGTTCTAAGGACAAAGGGGGAGGCTATCACAATATGGGCTAAAACTACGAGGAGAAAAGAGAGGGAAGGCCCCCTCTTAAAGAGGGTTGAAATTAGGTAGTAACCAAACCCGATTATTACCGAAGAGACGGCCATGGGGAGCATCGCATAGAGTTCTAGGGCTTTCCCCCTATAGCGGAGCCGCGCTGCCAATGGGGTAGCTACTAAGAGGCTTCCCACTGTTACAATTGCAGCAATTGCAAGTGAGGTTATTAGGGAGCGTATTATTAGGGGGTTATTGAAGAGCTCTCTATACCACCTGAGAGAGAAGACCAATTCTCCTGAGCGGGTAAAGGGGGCCCTAAAAGAGCGGTAGATGATAGAGAGTAGAGGGCCCAACACAAAGATGAGGGCGAGAAGGGAGTAGAGGAAGATGAAGAGTTTCATCAGGGGCGCTGGGGCCCTTTTATAGACCATCTTAGGCGCCTCCTCTTGATGGCTCATTCTCCTTTGGAAGGCGAGGTGGAGGGCGACAAAGAGGAGGGCAACCGCGATAGAGAGGAGGCTTAATGCAGCTGCTCCTCCTAGGTCTAGGCTCATTTTAGCCCGTCGATAGATTTCAACTTCTAGAGTAGTGAAGCGCGGACCTCCCCCTAAGACGAGGAGAATTACAAAGCTGGTAAAACAGAAGAGGAAGATCAGCGTTGAAGCACTTAAGATAGCCGGCATCAAGCGGGGTAGGGTAATAGTTCTAAAACTCTTTCCCCTTTTAGCCCCTAAGGTGGCTGACACCTGGGTGTAGAGGGGGGATAGGTTCTCCCAGTAGGTGGCAATTAGTCCTAAAGCGATGGGGAAGTTGTAGAAGGCGTGGGCCATAATAATGGCCCCAAAGGTGTAGAGGATTCTGATAGGCCCCACCCCCATCTTTCCCAACAAGGTGTTAATAAGGCCACTACTGCCATAAAAGATAACAAAGCCGAGGACCACTAAAATCGAGGGGAGGATGAAGGGGATTGTGGTTAGAGCTTTAACCACTCCTCGCCCCCTAAATTTGTAGTTGGCGAGAAGGTAGGCTCCCGGTAGGGCTAGCAAGAGAGAGACAAGGGTACTCAGTAGCGCTTGCATAAGAGTAAATCCCAAAATGCGGTAGGTGTAGGGGTCGCTAAAGAGTCCCTTCAGACGATTAAGGGTCACCCCCCCCTCCTCAGCAATAAAGGCTTTGCTTAAAATGATGGCAAGCGGAGCCAGAAAGAGGAGGGTGAGGAGGAGGGCCGCCGGAGTACTCAATGCCCGGTAGAAGCGGGAAGAATTTAAGATGGCCCCCTCTTTTTTCATCGACTCATCACCTCTCTCCATTGAGTTAACCATATTTCTCTATTTTTGGCGATAAGGTCCTCATCTAATAGGAGAGAAAGGGTCGGTTTTTCTGAGAGTTTAAAAACATCTGGGAGAGGGATGGAGGCATTAACGGGGTACATCACATTGGTGAGTGCCACTTCTAATTGCCCTTCACTAAGGAGGAAATCGATAAACTGCTGAGCAGCTTCTTTTTTGGTGGTCCCTTTTACAATCCCCACCCCCTCGATGACAGCCAAATTGCCCTCTTCAAAGATTAGGGAGCGATAGCGCTCTGAATTCTCATGTAGTAGGTGGTAGAGGGGACTGGTGGTGTAACTAATTACCAGGGGGGCCTCTCCCTCGGTGAAGAGACCGTAAGCGGTCGACCACCCATCGGTGACGGTGAGGACGTTGGGCTTTACTTGCTCCCACCACTCGAGGTAATTATCTCCATAAACAGCGATTGTCCACTGGAGGAGCCCCATCCCTACACTAGAGGTGCGTGGATCAATTAAAATTAAACTCTTTTTAAAGCGGGGCTCTAAGAGCTCTTCTAGAGAGTGGGGGGGATTGGCAAGTTTTTGAGAGTCGTAGTTAAAGGCAAAGTTGCCATAGTCGAAAGGGAGAAGGTTGTAGGTGGAGTCGAAGTGGAGGAATTGGGGGATATCTTCTAAGATGGGGGACCTGTAGGGGGTAAAAAGGTCCAATTCTAAGGTCTCATGGAGCAAGTCATTGGCAATCCCTACCACCACATCAGCTTGTCGGTTGTGGCGCTCCAAAGCCAATTTAGAGAGGATTTCTCCCCCGTTACCAGCTGAAACTAGCTGCACTTCGATGCCTGTTTTCTCTTTGAAGGCCTCAATTAAAGCTTGCCCTGGCCCCCATTCAGAGACGAAAGAGTCGTAGGCATAGACAACTAAATACTCTTTTTCTGGCGTACCCTTGGCTAATATTAGGGTGTTGATTAAAACAACAGCCAGAACCAATACAAACAAGCGCTTTTTCATAAAAGCACCTCCTTAAAGGTTTCTGCCTGTGGGGATTAAGAGATAGATTAGCGTGTCTCCCTCCGCTGGTATTGTCCAGATCAGGTTCAACGGGTGTAATCTCAGACCACAACGTGGCCACCCCAAGACGCCTCAACGTTACCTGTTCTAACTCCGTTGGTCAAGGGGCTAATGTGTTGTTGACCCGCTTAGAGAGAGGGGATACTATAAAAACATGGAGAAACTAGTCTCAACCAAAACGATGGAAGCAATCGATAGTAAAGCTCAAAAAGAGTGGGCCATCCCCCCCCTTATTTTAATGGAACAGGCGGGGGTACGTGCTTGGCGAGCTTTTATTGCAAAGGACCCTCAGCAGTGGGAAAATTGTAAGGTCACCTTTATTGCTGGAGGGGGAAATAATGGGGGCGATGCTTTGGTCATGGCCCGAGAAGCCCTTTTTACCAACTTCAAAGATATTACGATTATTTTACTTGGTTCTCGCCTTAGTGAAGCTTCGGTTATTCAAAGGAAGATAGTAGAAAATTTAGGAATGAAGGTCGTTGAACTGGAACAAAATGGGGCGATAGGGGAAGAGGCCCGCAAGATTATTGGAGAGAGTGACCTCCTCGTTGATGGGATTGTGGGTAGTGGACTCAAAGGCCCCCTTAGAGGGGTAATTGAAGAGCTTGTGGAGCTAATCAATGGACAGAAGGAGAGGGGATGCCATATCCTCTCAATCGATATCCCATCGGGGTGTGGCGACCCATTTTCAGCTACAGGGGCCAGGATTATGGCCAACACTACCATCACTATGGGCCTCCATAAAGTGTGTGCCTACCATCCCGCTCTGCGTGAGGGGTGGGGGACGATTATTAAGGTAAACCCCTCCTTCCCTCCGCAACTATTGGAAGAGGCCCCCAGTGAGGCCTCTCTCTCCCTAGTTGAGAATTTAACCCTCGAGCCACTCGAAGAGGGGGTCTATAAGAATAGGCGTGGCCATTTAGCCCTCTTTGCCGGTAGCACCACCTATCCGGGGGCTGCCAAGTTAGTGGCTAAAGGGGCTTTCAATAGCCGCGTAGGCTTGGTCACCCTCTTTTGCAGCGATGCTGTTAAACCTCTCGTCTCGAGTGAAGAGAGCTCTCTTATCCTACGGGAGAGTCAAATTAGTAGCGATGCCCTAAAAGGGCGCTACAACGCTATTGTGGCAGGCCCAGGGTGGAGCGAGGGGCGGGGAGAGCAACTACTCGAGATCTTAAGGAGTGGTCTACCAACCCTGCTCGATGCCGAAGCAATTGCCCTCTACGCTACTCTAATAGCTCAAGAGAAGATTGGCAAAACAAAACATGGTGACCTTATATTGACGCCCCACCCAGGAGAATTAAAGCGCTTTTTAGAGAGCCTCTATATGCCCCTTTTGGCCCAAGAGAGCGATTTGTCATCTTCGAGTGACGCCTTCTTAGATGCCTTAAAACGGATAGCCCAACTCTTTGAGATTACCTTGGTTTATAAGAGTAGTGTTGTGTGGATTGTCGACCACACCCAGCCTCCGGTGGTGGTTGAAGGGCGTAACAATGCCCTCGGGGTTGCCGGTAGCGGTGATGTTCTCAGTGGTATTATTGGCTCCCTCTTAGCTCAGGGACTTCCCCCCTTTGAGGCGGCCCATAAAGGGGTTCTTATCCATCAGAAGGGGGGCTTAGAGGGGCGACTAAAACATGGCTATTTTGATAGTGACACATTGGTAGCTGAAGTTGGCTTGGTGTGTCGTGAGGCTGAAAGGCGAGGGGTAAAATGAGATACCAGGTCTACTTCTTAACGGTTGCCTACCTCCTAATTGGGGGAGGGGTTCTCCTTGGAGATGAGTATGGGGGGCGCAGCCACCTCCTCTTGCGCCTCAAAAATAGTGTTAACACAAGCAAGATAACCCACCTTGTTTTTATTATTGTGGGTCTCTTTGTAACTTTTTGGAAAGTTTTTCTCCCCATAGCCCCTGGGCCTCCCCTTTTGGGAGACCTTCTGCCGACTCTCTCAACCTTAACTTTGACAATCTACTACCTTGTAGGGCTCAAACGCTTGATAGGGGGAGAGAAAGAGAAGGAGCTGGCGGTGTTAACACACACCTCCAGCTACCTGGAGCGCAATAAGCGCAATCTGGGCTTCTTCATTGTGGCCGTAGCGCTACTCCACTTTCTCTTCCCTCAGGCAGTTCTCCTCTAGCTAGAGGATTGTCCCATCGGGGATGATAGCGTTCTTTTGAATCACAATAATTCCGTCGCGAATTGAGTAGTTGGAGAAATCTCCATCGGGGCGTTCTATATTGTCAATTCCGATACGACACTCCTCTCCAATGCGGGCATTCTGGTCAATAATTGCTTTGCGGATGAATGTCCCCTTGCCAATACCGATGTTGGGGATCCCTTTGCGCTTGTTCGCCTCCCTCTCTTCGGAGGTCTCGTAGTAGGAGGCTCCCATACAGTAAACCCCATCTAAACTAGCGCCTGACTCAATCTGGGTACGCACACCAATAATTGAGTTGACAATGTAGGCGTTGGTGATTATCGAACCTTCACTTGTCAATGAGCAACATATATTACAGAAGTTGACTTTGGTTGCTGGCAGGTGGCGTCGGTGGGTGTAGATTGGCATATCTTCGTCGTAGAAGTTAAACGAAGGGGTGACTGAAGCTAAGTCGAGGTTGGTCTCGTAGAAAGCCTTAATTGTCCCAATATCTTCCCAGAAGCCATCAAAGAGGTAGACCCCCACTTTGGAGGTTTTAATCACCTCAGGGATGATCTCTTTACCAAAGTCGGTTGCGGTGTTTGAATCGAGGAGTTGGTGCATAACCTTGGCATCAAAGATGTAAATACCCATAGATGCGAGGTACTCATTCTTTTCGCTACGCTCTTTGTTTAAGTGCTCTTTAAGGAGTTTTTCTGGTATTTTATACTCACTTATATCGTAATCGGGGGCTGGTTTCTCGTAGAACCGTTTAATAATACCTTCGTTATCAGCGCCGATAATTCCTAAACCGGTCGCTTCACTGCGACTGATAGTCTTGGCAGCAATTGTTAAGACCGCACCGCTGGCGATATGGGTATTCAACATAGCACGATAATCCATCCGGTAGAGTTGGTCGCCCGAGAGGATAATGTAGTATTCAGCCTCTTGGTCTTCAAAGTGTCTAATATTTTTACGAACAGCATCGG
>DUOJ01000117.1 GCA_012838895.1 Spirochaetales bacterium | reverse complement strand
TGACCTCTGAGGTGACCCAGTTTAAAGTCAACTGTACGAGTTTTGCGGTGCCATCCAAAGAGATAGATAAAGCCAGCCATACCACTGTGCTCGATTGCTAAATCTAACCCTGCTTGGGAACCGCTACACTCTATAACGACATCAAAATAGCCGGTAGGGAGGCTCTTAAAATATTCCTCCCCCTCTCCACTACCACTTAAAACTGTATGATAAGCACCTGCTCGCTTTGCTAAGTCGAGGTTTGAAGGTTTGAGATCGGCAACTACAAAATCAGCCATTGGATAGCCGGCAATCAGTTGGATCATTAACAAACCCATAAAACCAGCTCCAATTACTAATACTTTGGCTCCCGGCTTTATCACCATATAAGAGACAGCATTAACGATTGATGCGGGAGGTTCCACCACCCAATTGGCAGGATCTCCTAAGTCATCTGGCAATTTCCAAGCAACATTAGCTGGTCCTATCACTTTGCGACTCCACTGACCCATGTACCAACAGCAACTAGCGTAGTCGCCCTCTTTTAGGTGGGTGACCCCCTTGCCTACCCGAGTAACGCGGTGTACCGCCTCATGGCCGGGGACCATAGGGTAGCGAGGGTGGGTGAGGTCTCCCAAATAGAGTGAAACTTCGTGTGTACAAACAGCACCCAAAACAGCTTCAGTTTCAATCTCTCCCTCACCGGGGTCGCCTATTTGACGTGTCACCACTTTTGTCCCATGTGCAATTTCTTCTTCTAGGGTTGGTTTATAGACATCGCTGGGCTGAATTTCACGATAGGAGATCTCTCCGATGCGCTCTAAAATAACTGATTTAATCATTCTAATCCCCCATATTAAAACGCGGAGGAACCCCTCCGCGTTTAAAAGATGCATTGGCGTTACAGCCAACTCTTAGTCAAAATACCAGCTTTGGGCATTCATCATAAAGTCAGCAGCTTGTTTAGCACTATAATTGTCAACTAGCAATTTGTATACTGCTTCACCAATAGCTGCGGTGTAATCGGGACTCCTGTCAGAGAGTTTTTCATAAGGAATTTGTTGGAATTTATCAACCTTGGCTCCGCGAGCAGCCATGTCAGCTGCATTTGCATTGTCAAGTTTGGTAGCATTGGGGTGACTGGCAAATTGTCCAATTACCTCGTTTCCAAAGAGCTCACTTCCTTTAACGTCAGCTAACCAGTTAAGGTATGTTTTAGCTGCTTCAAGTTTCTCCCCGCTCACTTTACTGTTGATTCCATACCCCATAATCATATTAAAGTTAGCTGAGATTTGGTCGCCTGCTTTGAGAGGAGGCATAAAGAACCAGCCAAGGTTTAGATCTGGGTTAGTGGTCTCAAGGAAATTGAGTTCCCAAGTGCCCACAGGGTAGATTGCTGCCCTTTCGGTTAGGAAGATCTGTTGCATGTCGTTGTAACCAATCCCTTCATACCCTTTGGGGAAGAACTGGGCCAGCTCTTTAATCATTTCAAAGTGTTTAATAAAAGCTGGGTCGCGGTAATCGACCTCTTTGTTCATAAGTTTGCGGTGCCAATCACTTGAGACAGCCGCTGCGGGAAGTACGTTTCCTGAGAGGTATTCTGCAACCATCCAAGAGTCTTTAATTCCAAACGCAAAGGGTGTTACACCGTTACGATCAAGAACTTTACAGACATTCAAGAATTCGGCATAAGTTTGTGGCTCTGTTAAACCATACTTGGCAAAGATATCTTTGTTGTAGAAGAATCCACCATAACACGAAGAGCCTGGGACACCATAGACGATACCACCTTCGGTCCTCCATGGGTTAATAGCTGAGTCGGGAAGAGCTTTCAAATTGGGGATATCTTTCTCACTTAGAGGGATAACATACCCAGCATCAAAGATTTGTCTTCCAACACCATAGGTCCTTAAGAACATAATATCTGCAGCACGTCCCGATTGTAGACTTGCCATCAATACTGAGTCGTATTCAGTAGCAGTAATCGGTTCATAGCTGATTGTGATATTAGGGTTCTCTTTGGTAAATTCGGCATTAATACGGTTCCAAGAGTCGGCATCTTCGACTCTCCAGCTTGTTACAGTAAGCTTAATGCCAGCCCCCTTTTCTGTTTGAGCCTGTGCGAAGATTAACCCCACACTGAGCACAACTAAGGTGGCAATTAGTAAAGCTTTTTTCATAAACTTCCTCCTTTAGTTTTACCTAAACAATCTTAATTCAGTGATTAAAGTATATGGTGCTCTTCAGACCCTGTCAACTAAAAAAATTGGTTTGCCCTTTAACTCTCTCTCAGGTGAGGAGGAATCACTGTTTTGAAAATTTTGCTATTGATTATAATTGTCAAATATTTATACTTAATTCAAAGCGTAAAGTTATTTTAGGCTAAAAATAAGGTGTAGAGATGTTTAAAAACGGATTTTTATCGCATGCTGATGCTGCCCAATACAATCGCAATTTAGTATTGAACTACATTAAGGACTATGGGCCAATATCTCGAACACAGATTTGGGAAGAGATTAACCTCTCTCGAGCTTCAGTTACTATGATAGTTCGCCAGCTGCTAGAGCAAGATCTAGTTCATGAAGTGGGAGTGGGGGAGTCGAGTGGTGGACGCAAACCACTTTTTCTACAATTGAACCCCAATGCTCGCTACACCTATATAGTAGACTATTGGGAACCAAGAAAGGTTTTTCTGACAAACCTTACTGGGGAAATCAAGTGTGAATCTTCCCCCCTTGTTTTTAAAAAATATTGTTCTCCTGAAGATTTTAGAGAGATAGTTATGCAAGGAATTAGGGAGATCGAAACAAAAGTAGAGGTCGACTATTCTAATCTCCTTGGATTGGGGTTTTGTATGCCAGGGACTATCGACTTTAGAGATGGCGTTGTAATACACTCGGTCGAACTGGGGTGGCGCAATGTTAATATGAAGGAGCTTTTTTCCAACCACTTCCCTAATAGGGTCTACTTAGAGCGAACCGGTAATTTGATGGCCCTTGGACTATGTGCGAAGCGAGAAGATGTAAGTCTTTGTACCCACTTCATGTTGATCCTATTTGCAACTTCCGGAATTGGAGCTTCCCTAATTATTAGGGGGAACTGCCAGCATGGGAGTAACTATATGGTAGGGGAGATTGGTCACTCCAAATTTGATGATTCAACCCTCTGTTCCTGTGGTCAAAAGGGGTGTTTAGAGGCCATCATTAAGGAAAATATGGCTAATAATAGGGGTCGTGTGAGTGAAGAAGCTTTAATCTACCTTGCACGGGCAATCTCAAGTGCCATTAACTTGATGGATACCTCTATGGTTATATTAGCTGGCGATTTATTGCCAACTATGGACCAGGCTAAACAAACATTCCTAATTGATGCAATTAAAGAGCAAGTCTACTCTTCTAAAAATAGAAATTTAACAATTTTGACCGATGGTGACGGTGAAAATTCGATTGTCCTAGGGATGAGTGCCCATATTTTTAAAGAGAACTTTGGTCTTCAAATCTCTTCTTAGCAAGAAGTTCAATCCTCTTTATAGCTCCCTTAACGGAGAATTTAACTAATATTTCAATAAATTCTTGACAACTTGTGGGTTCTCAACTAGACTTAATTCAGTCAATGAATAAATGAAGAGAGCTTTTATATGGAGGGAAATTAGATGGGCTATGGCAAATACAAAGAATTTGCTGATAAGATTCGAAAAGACTGTCTTTACATGTGCAATGTAGGGGCTAGTGGTCACATTGGGAGTATGCTCTCAAGTGCCGACCTTATCGCAGTTCTCTACGAAAAAATTTTGAATGTTGATCCCAACTATCCCGACGACCCTGATCGAGATCGTTTCATCTTGAGCAAAGGGCATGCCGGAGCAGTTGTTTATGCCGCGTTAGCGGAGAAGGGGTTTTTTCCAAAAGAGTGGATGGGTACTTACTACTGTGATAACGGTAAGTTGATGGGGCACATCAGTCACCATGTTCCAGGTGTCGAATACTCTACCGGCTCTTTAGGACACGGGTTACCGGTCTGTTGCGGGAAAGCCTTAGCTCTTAAGAAGCAGAAGAAAGAGAGCAGAATAATTTGTTTAATGAGCGATGGTGATTGTAACGAAGGGTCAACTTGGGAGGCGATAATGTTTGCCGCGCAAACTGGCTTAGACAATTTAACGGCAATAGTCGACTACAACCATATTCAAGCGCTTGGTTTCACAAAAGATATTATTAACCTTAAAGGTCTCACCTCAAAAGTTGCCCAATTTGGATGGGGAGTTGTCGATATCGATGGACACAACTACCAGGAGATTGAAGAGGCTCTTTCCCATCTTCCGTTGGAGAAGGGTAAGCCAACGTTTATAGTAGCCCACACCGTAAAGGGGAAAGGGGTAAGTTTCTTAGAGAACACAGTTGCTAGCCACTATGCCCACATTTCGGATGAACTGCTAGAAAAAGCTTTGCAAGAGATTGGAGATTAATCATGAGAAAAGCATTTAATAAAACGCTACTAGAGATAGCCCGAGAAGATTCTAGAATTAACTTAGTTCTAGCTGACATCGGATATGGAGAGATTGAGCCCTTTGCAAACGAATTCCCCAATCGCTATTACAATGTCGGTGTCGCTGAACAAAACATGACGGGAGTTGCTTGCGGTTTAGGGATGGAGGGGAATATTGCCGTAACCTACTCAATTGCCAATTTCCCAACTTTGCGCTGTTTGGAGCAAATTCGCAACGATGTATGTTACCACGATGCCAATGTTAAAATTGTGATTATTGGAGGAGGGGTCTCTTATGGTCCCTTAGGTGTTTCTCACCACTCTACTGAAGATTTGGCAATAATGAGGGCATTACCCAATATTGTTGTAATGGCCCCATGTGACATTCCTGAAGCAATAGCGGCTACCCATGCTATGATTGAGCACGATGGGCCAGTCTACTATAGGTGTGGTTATAAAAATGAGCCCAATATCCACAATGGTGCAATCGATTTTAAGTTGGGTAAAGCAATCACCGTAGAGGAGGGGGATGATTTAACTCTCTTCTTTGTCGGACCTATTGGCATTGAGGCGAAAAAAGCTGCAGAGGCTGCCCGTAAACGGGGAATTAAAACAAGACTCGTTAGCATGCACACCATTAAGCCCATTGATCGAGAGGCGATTGTTGCAGCAGCTAGAGAGACTGGTAAGATAATAACCGTAGAGGAACACAACCTTTCAGGAGGGTTGGGAAGTGCAGTGGCAGAAGTGCTAGCTGATGAAGGTGCTTTAGACGTTAAGTTTAAGCGAATGGCTTTCCCTGACATCTATGTAGGTGAAGTTGGTTCCCAAGAGTGGTTAAGGTCGTTGTATAATCTTGATGCGGCTGGAATCGAAAAGGAGATTTACGCTATTTGCGGTGTTTAACAAGACTTAAGGAAAGGTGGAGCAGTGAAAAGATCTAAAAGGGCATTTTGGCTCTTTGTGTTACCAAGTTTAATCATCTATGTCCTGTTTATGCTACTCCCGCTGGTGGCGTCACTAGGGCTAAGTTTCTTCGAATGGAGTGGGTATGGGGCCAAAAAGTTTGTCTGGTTTCGTAACTATGTGAAGCTTTTCACCGAAGCTCCCAATAATGTACGGTTGGGAAATGCTCTAAAGAATAACCTCTACTTCTTTATAATCACGATGGTTATTCAAAACCTCTTGGCGCTAATGTTGGCAATTTTTCTCCAGAGAGGTTTTCGTGGGTTTAAAGCCCTAAGGACTATATTCTTCGCACCGAGTACTGTTTCTGTCATCATTGTTGGGTTTTTGTGGACTCTTATCTACAATCCAATCTGGGGTCCTCTCAACAATATTTTAGGGGCCATAGGGTTAGATAAACTTCAAATGGCTTGGCTGGGGAGCAAGACAACGGCTTTGACAGCAATTGCGGTAGCTAATGCTTGGCAATATACAGGGATTCCAATGATGCTCTTTGTTGCCGGATTGAACTCAATTCCCAACGAATTGTACGAAGCGTGTAGTGTTGATGGTGGTAGTGAATGGCATAAGTTCCGCTATGTTACCATCCCTAGTTTGAAGTCGGTCCTCCTGATTGTTGCAACGATGACCTTTGTGGGGAACTTCAGTTCTTTTGAAATAATCTATGCGATGGAAGGGACCTTAGCCGGTCCCAACTATGCAACAGATGTTTTAGGTACCCTCTTCTACCGCACAACCTTTGGTGCTCGTACCGGTTCGCCTCCCGACATGGGACTCGGTGCAACTATTGCGACGGTGATGAGTGTATTGATTGGAGTAGGGGTTCTCTTCTGGTTGAGGCTCTACGTGAAAGAAGATAGCTCTGAAGGGAAATAAAGTGGCCAAAAAAAAGATAAGTGTATCAAAAATTTTAATTACAACCTTCCTCGTACTGCATGCTCTCTATGTGATCTATCCACTTATTTTGATGTTTATGACATCGATGAAGTCGACGATGGATATAATGAAGAACCCTTTAAGCTTCCCCAAAAAACCAATTTTTACAGGGTTTGTTAAGATATTTAGAGATGCCAACTTTTTACTCTACTTAAAGAACAGTGTCTTTGTTACCCTAGTTGCACTCTTTGCTAGCTTAACGGTCTCTATCTTCCTCTCCTATGCCTTGGCAAGGTACAAGGGGAAAACAGTTAACCGTCTCTACTTCCTTTTTCTGGCTGGGATGATTATCCCAATTAGATTGGGAGTACTTTTTCTCAACTTGATGTTCAATAAGTTGGGGATGTTAGACTCTCTCTTCTCCCTTATCTTAATCTATACTGCAATGACAATCCCCTTCTCTATGTACATCCTAACGGGTTACATAAGGATGATTCCGGCAGAGATGGATGAGGCCGCTTTTATTGACGGATGTTCCAATCTACAGGTGGTTGGTCGAATGGTTGTCCCTCTCTTGAAACCAGCTATTGCTACAGTTGCTATCTACAACTTTATCCCAATCTGGAACGATGTCTACTTTCCCCTTATCTTAATCTTTGACCCCTCTAAAAAGACCTTTATGCAACATGTTACTATGTTCTTCGGTCAGTATCAGACCGATTGGAACCTTGTTTTTTCAGCTTTGACTTTTGCCACTCTGGTTAGCTTAGTATTTTATGCTATCGGATCGAAGCAATTAGTTCAGGGACTTACTGCAGGAGCCCTTAAAGGGTAGAAGGAAGGAGCGTTTATGCGACTAGAAGGAAAAATAGCAGCCATCACTGGTGGTGGCGGAGGGATAGGACGAGAAGCGGCTCTCCTTTTTGCAAAAGAGGGGGCAACCCTTTTAATATTGGAAAATGACCAAAAATCGGGAGAAGCAGTTGTTGAAGAGATTAAGGAGAAGGGGGGGGAAGCTCAACTTTATCACCTCGATATCTCCGACGAAGTTGCTGTTGCTAAAACATTCAAAGAGATTGAGGAGCAATATAAAAAGATTGATGTCCTCTACAATAATGCCTCAGTCTTTTGGGGAAAAAAAGATGGTCCTATCGACCAACTTGATATGACAGTCTTTGAGAGGATAGTTAAAATTAACCTTTTTGGTCTCGCTTATTGTTCAAAATATGCCATTCCTCTAATGAAGAGAGGGGGAGGCTCTATTATTAACACCTCTTCGAGTGCTGGGGTGATTGGGATTCCTAAATGTGATGCCTACACCGCCTCTAAAGGGGCAACCGTCTCTTTGACCCGCTCAATGGCGGTCGAATATGGCCCTTATAACATCCGGGTAAACTGTATTGCTCCTGCCGCTATAAGGACACCGATGGTGGCTGAGAGCAACTTAAATGACCCCGAATTTGACGAAGAACATTTTCTTACTGCTGGGACCCCTCTAAGACGATGGGGTTTGCCCGAAGAGATTGCAAATATTGCCCTCTTTTTAGCCAGCGATGAGAGTGCCTATTTAAATGGAGCTATCATTGTTGCTGATGGTGGCATAACAATTAGTTAGACCCAGTTCTCCGAATAATAGAGGTGGTTGAGAGCTACTAAAGGGGCTTTTAACCACCTCTTTTGCTGTTTTAAATAATTTTCCCCCCCTTCCCATAAGGATATCTTTTATATTAATTCTCACGTAACGAAATTAGTAAAAATATTTCTTGACAGGTACAGCTATCCCCGGTTAGTATGAAACCGGTTACAGAAGGTTCAGAAACCGGTTTCTTATGCAAGTGGGGGTTATGAAACAAACTAAACTTACTATTGCCGACATTGCTAGAAAAGGGGGAGTCTCCAAAGCCACTGTTTCGAGGGTCTTAAATAATAGACCCTATGTCGAAAAAGCGACACGCAATAAAGTTTTAGCAATAATTGAAGAGACAGGGTTTGTCCCCCACCACTCTGCTACCAGTTTAGCAGGGGGTAAGACCAATATCTTAGGTCTTTTAGTCCCTTCACTAGCCAACCCCTACAGCTTGACTGTTATTCAGGGGGTAGCGGAGAAGGTTGCCGGCAAGAACTTAGACCTTATGCTCTACACAACTGGTTTGTCGGAGAAAAATCAGAAAAAATTCTTGGAACGCCTCTCTAAAAATGCTGTAGATGGCTTAATAGTCCTCCTCCCTAGAGAGTCGACCAATTTTGAGAGTGAACTCTTCTCTAGTGATCTACCACTGGTCTTGATTGACCACCGGAGCATCAATGCCGATCTCCCCTCCATTGCTGTTACCAACGAGAAAGGGGGCTTTGATGCCACTGAATACCTAATTTCTTTAGGTCACACTAAAATTGGGTTTATAGCGGGACTTCTCGCTTTTGGGTGTAGTGTTGAACGCCTCGATGGATACAAGAAGGGGCTTGAGAAGTACAACCTCCCATTTTGTGAAGAGTATGTGGTGGAGGGAGACTTTACCGAAGCGAGCGGTTATAGGGGGGCTAAAGAGCTGATGCTTTTACCCACCCCTCCAACAGCTCTCTTTTGCTCAAATGATGATATGGCTATTGGAGCAATGCAGGCCCTAGAAGAGATGGGCAAGAGGATCCCCGGAGATGTCTCAATTATAGGGTTTGACGATAGCCCCCGAGCTTCACTCGCGTTTCCCCGTTTGACTACTATTCGCCAACCCCTCTATCAGATGGGGGAGAGTGCTGCCAACTTAGTGGTAGACCTTATTAATGGGAAGAGTGTAGCCAAAAAATGTATTGTTTTAAAAACCGAACTTATAGTACGAGATTCTTGTGCTGAGCTAAGTAAGGTCAAAAAATAGGAGGATTTTTTATGAAAAGGTTTCTACTGATTGTTGCAGTAATCACCCTTGTGGGTGGGGTCTTCTTTGCAGCTGGAGCAAAAGAGGCCAAAGCCGAAGAGACAAAGGTGCTTCGGGTGTGGGATATCTACCCCGAAGGGACCCCTTTTAGAGGTGTCCTCGATGGGGCAATTGGGAGATTTAAGGCCAACTATCCCGATTACGAAGTTGAGATAATTAGCTATGGAGACATGAGCAATTACAAAACTAAGTTTGCCACGATGATGGCCGCTGGTGCCAAAGATGCCGACGTCTTCCAAACTTGGGGCGGTGGGCAATTGGCAATGTATGCCGACAAAGGATTGGTGATGGATTTGACCCCTTCAATGAAGAGTGAAGGGTGAATTAATCGCTTCTCTCCAGCAGCTCTCACATTTGTCTCTTCCAACGACAAAGTGTGGGGTGTCCCTGTAGAGTTGGCCAACGTCCTAATTTACTACAACACCGAAATTTTTGCTAAGTACAACCTAGCAGTTCCTACAACATTTGATGACCTACTAAAGGTTTGTCGGGTCTTAAAGAACAACGGTGTTATCCCAATGGTCTTAGCCCTTAACAAAGCAGAGTGGGTCGGTGACCTATACTACCAATACCTCGTGACCCGCCTCGGTGGTTTAGAGCCCTTTAAGAAAGCAATCGCCCGTGAACCCGGTGGGAGCTTTAACGACCCTGTCTTTGTTGAAGCAGGAAAACTTCTCCAGCAGATGGTAGCTGAAGGGTGTTTCCAAGAGGGCTTCTTAGGTGCTGAATACGCCTCAATGCGCCAAATTTTCACCCAAGAGAAAGCTGCCATGATGTTGATGGGCTCTTGGCTCCCCGGGCAAATTGCTAGCGAAGCTGCCCACATGTACGACAAAGTTGACTTCTTCAATTTCCCCGCTATTAAGGGAGGCAAGGGACAGATTACCGACATCGTTGGTGGAACTAACGCCGCTTTTGCCGTCTCCAGTGCTACTAAATACCCTGAAGCAGCGAAAGCTCTCGCCAAAGAGTTCTCCTCTGAAGCGACTGCCATCGACGTTTTACAGATTGCGAAAAGGTTACCAGCCACCAACTTCTCATATGACAAAGTTTCACTTGATGATTTAACAATTAGGGTCATTGAAGCTGCAGGTAAAGCGACCAATATCCAACTCTACTACGACCAGTCGTCAACACCCAACTTGGCACAGGTCCACCTAGAGTCGATTTCAGCCCTATATGCAGGTTTAATCACCCCAGCGCAGAAAGCTGCCGAGTGGGAGAAGGCTGCAGTACAAGAACTGGAGTAAAAGATGAAGCATAAACGTTTGGCTATGAACAAAGATACTAGACTGACGATTGCACTATTTCTCATTCCAACGTTTGTGTTCTACGTGGTATTAGTGGTGGTCCCAATTTTTCAGTCGGTTAGGTTTAGTTTCTACCGCTGGGATGGGTTGGGGCCACCCACCCGTTTTATAGGGCTAGCCAATTATAAGGAGATTTTGCACGACCAAGTCTTCTGGAAAGCCCTTAAAAACAATCTGATTGTGGTTTTTGTCTCCCTTTTAGGGCAGATGCCTCCCGCAATCTTCCTAGCCATTATCCTCACAGGGAAAATTAAGGGGAAGAGCTTTTTACGCACCGTCTATTTTGCCCCCCAAATTATCTCAACTGTGGCAACCGGTTACCTCTTCTACTACGTCTACGAACCGACGTTTGGTCTACTCAACCAGTTGTTACGTTCACTGGGGATGGGGTGGGCGACTAGGGGGTGGTTAGGTGACCCCTCAATTGCCCTCTACTCGGTACTGTTCGTCATCTGTTGGAAGTACATTGGTTTCTACATGGTCCTCTTTATGGCCTCAATTGAGGGAATCCCTCAAGAGCTCTACGAAGCGGCCCGTATCGATGGGTGTACCAGTTGGCAAACGGTACGGAAAATTACTTTACCCCTATTGTCTCCCACGCTAAAGACCGCCTGTGTCCTTTCGATTGTAGGGTCAATCAAATACTTTGATCTGATTTGGGTAATGACCACTGGTGGCCCAGCTCGGTCAACGGAACTGATTGCCACCTATATGTATAAAAAGACCTTCCTTAGCTGGCAGATGGGGTACGGCTCAGCCCTGGCTTTTTGCCTCTTTGTCATAGCGGTTGGATTGTCGTTGTTATTTATGGGCCTCTCAAAAATTAACCGGGATGTGAGTGAATGAGTAAGAAAAAAATTGACCATGGATATAATCTACAACGTTTCTTAAAATACCTTGTGTTGGCAATCTTCTTTGTCCTCATGGCTTATCCTTTGATTTGGCTCTTTTATAGCTCGGTTAAATCGGTGCAAGAGATCTACGACAGTGTTTTTGCCCTCCCTAAAAAAATCGACCTCTCTAACTTCCGCCACATCTGGGGCTCTAGCCACTTCCCCCGCTACTACTTGAACAGCCTTATAGTTTCGATTAGTTCGGTGTTTGGAATTGTCTTATTCTCAAGCCTCACCGGCTTTATCTTTGGACGGGTTAAATTTAGAGGGAGTGAGCTACTCTACACTATCCTTATAGTTGGGATGATGATTCCGGTGCAAGTCACCCTTATCCCCAACTTTGTCTTTTTACGAGACCTTAATCTCTTTGACACCTATTTTGCTATGATTTTACCCTACATAGCTTTCAATGTGCCTGTTTCGGTCTTTATCATGCGAGGGTTCTTTCAACAGATCCCCAAAGAGTTAGAAGATGCCGGTTATATCGATGGGTGCTCAATGCGGAGGATCTATGGGAATATTATGATGCCCCTCTCCCTCCCTGCTTTAAGCACCTTAGTGATTTTCAATTTCTTTACCGTCTGGAATGAGTTGATTTTTGCCCTCACTTTTACCAACAAACAGCAAGTGCGCACCATTCCAGTGGGCATTATGGACTTTGTAGGGCAATTTGAGACCGATTATGGCTACATTTTTGCTGCTTTGACGTCGGCCAGTGTTCCACTGTTAATAGTATATTTTTTCGGACAGAAGAAAATTATCGAAGGACTAACGGCTGGTGCCATTAAAGGATAGTTAGATGGAGAAAGAGAGAGTGTCCCCAATTGATACCAGTAAGGTGACTTTTAAAGAGCTACTGGTAATGCCAATAGAGACTCGTAGAGAGTTAGCCAACCAGATTTTAGAGAAGGGGGGGGTAGTCCCCAACGTCGCTAAAGTTGAGGGGTGGGGACGTTTTGATAACCTCCCCGACTTAACCTATCCAGAGGCCATCGAAGAGGCTAAGAAAATTGTCTCCCAGATGACCCTACGCGACAAGGTTGGGCAAATGACCCCTAACACAACTGTTGAACAATACATTCCAGCCTGCCTCAAGTACAACGACTTCCCCTATATTGCCGGAGAAAATGTTGAGCTCAACATTCCAGGGAGTAAATTTACCGATGGCCCTGCAGGGATTGTTATGGGTTATAAATCGACGGCTTTTCCCGTTTCGATGGCCCGTGGGGCAACTTGGGACCCCCAATTAGAGACCAGGGTTGGTGAGGTTATGGGGAGGGAGGCGCGGGCTTTAGGGGCCAACCTCTTTGGGGGAGTGTGTGTTAATATGTTGCGTCACCCCGCCTGGGGGCGCTCCCAAGAGACCTATGGAGAAGACCCACGCCTCTTAAGTAAGATGGGGGTAGCCTTCATTGAGGGACTCCAGAAACATGTGATGGCGTGCGTTAAACACTTCGCCCTCAACTCAATGGAGAATATGCGCTACAAAGTCAACGTCGAAATTGATGAGCGCTCCCTGCGTGAACTCTATCTCGCCCAATTTAAAGCAGCTATTGATAGTGGTGCAGCGGCCGTTATGTCGGCTTATAACCAGTTTAGAGGCGCCTATTGCGGAGAGAATCCCCTCCTCCTCACCCAGATCTTAAGAGATGAGTGGGGCTTTAAGGGGTTTGTTGTCTCCGACTTTATCCACGGCCTCTACGACGGCAAGAGGGGCGCTGAAGCTGGTCTCGATATTGAGATGCCTATAGGGGGTAACTACGGAGAGAACCTCATTGCCTTAGCTGAGAAGGGAGAGGTGGATGAGAAATATATCGATGCTGCTGCTATTCGAATTATCAGCACCAAAATCTTCTTTAGTAGACTGGGACGCAATGGAGAAGAGTACCCTGAAACTGTTGTGGGATCTAAAGAACACACCCGCCTAGCCCGTGAGGTCTCCCAAAAATCGACTGTTCTCCTTAAGAATAACAACAATTTTCTCCCCCTTAAAAAAGAAGAGCTTAAGAAAGTGGTTGTCGCTGGCCTCTTGGCAGCCACCCCCAACATAGGGGAGATGAAGGGCTCCAGTCGGGTTCACCCCCCCTACATTGTCACTCCATTAATGGGGTTGACCACAGGGTTAGGGGAGGGGGTCGAAGTGACCTACAAAGAGGCGCTTAATCGAGAGAGTGACCGTCACCTTATTAAAGAGGCCGATGCTGTCATCATGGTGGTGGGTCTCACTTCAAACGATGAGGGGGAGTATATTCCCCACTGGAGCGATGGCCCTGGAGGAGATCGCCCCTATTTAGGGCTCAATAAAAAAGATTTAGAATTGATCGATACAGTTACTAGCCTCACCTCAAAAACAGTCGTAGTTATGCAGGGTGGAGGGATGATTCTAACCCACCCGTGGGATGAGAAAGTGACTTCACTCCTCATGCAGTGGTATGGGGGGATGGAGGGTGGCAATGCCCTTTGCGACCTCCTTTTAGGGAAAATTAACCCCTCAGCCAAACTCCCCCTCACGATAGTAAAAGAGCCCTCTCAGCTCCCCTATTTTAACAAAGATGCCCAAGAGGTGACTTACGACTACTACCACGGCTACTTCTTAACCGATAGTCGCAGGTTTGAGGTCTCTTACCCCTTTGGGTTTGGCCTCAGCTATACAACTTATGGCTACTCAAATTTAGTTGTCGATAGCGAAGAGGTTGCCGTAGAGGGGACGTTAAAAGTCTCTCTTGATGTTGAAAACCTTGGGACAGTCGATGGGGAAGAGGTTGTTCAGCTCTATATTGGCTATCTAAACTCGAAAGTAGTGCGCCACAAGAAAGATCTCAAAGAGTGGCAAAAGGTGCCTTTAAAGAGGGGCGAGAAGCGACGAGTAACTTTTGAATTGCCAATTAGTGACCTTGCCTATTGGGACGAAAAGTTTGTAGTTGAGAAAGGGAGTTACGAGGTGCTAGTTGGCCCCTCATCACGTCAAGAAGAGCTACTTAGTGTTGGCTTCAAAGTGGTGTAATATGCGGTATAAAGATGATTGGGAAAAGAGTAGAGCGCGGCTATGTGCCTTCTGGGAACAGGAGATAATCGATCGCTGTTGTATATCGGTAATTTCCCCCAAACGGGGGCGAGAAGAGGAGTATTGGCGCCTCAAAGGCCTCCCCCGCCTCTATGGGTGGGGTGATGGTGAGAGGATTGTCCAAAAGTCGCGCTCCCAGTTTGAGGTGAGCCGTTTTGGTGGGGAGTCTTTCCCCGGCATCTGGCTAAACTTAGGACCCTCAGGACATGCCGGTTATTTTAAAGGGGCCGAGCCCCAGCGTGATGAGCAAACTGTCTGGTACAACCCCACACTAGATGACGAGTACACCAACCTCATCTTAGACAAAGAGAGTGAACTCTACCAGCTGACCCTTGAGTTGGCCAACTACTACGTCGCAGACAGTGGCGGAGACTACTTCATTTCGATGCCCGATACCAGTGGCAACATCGATGCAATGGCCCATCTTAGGGGGAGTGGAAACTTGCTTATAGACTTAGCCCTTGAGAGTGAAGAGTTGGAAAAAGCTCTAATTGAAATTGAGAGAGGCTGGGAGGCGATAATTGGTGAGGTTTACGAGATTGTGAGGGAGAACAACGATGGTGGGAGTGTTATCTACTGGCTAAAGAGTTGGGCTCCCGGTCTCCACTCCCAGCTCCAAGCTGACCTCTCGGTGATGATCTCTAACGACCACTTTAAGAAATTTATCCTACCAGAGTTAGTGGCACAATCAAACTTCTTGGAGTTCCCAATCTACCACTTTGACGGAGCCGAACAGGAGCGCCATTTAGACGATTTATTGGCAATCGAAAATCTTAAAGCAATTCAATGGATGAGTGTTTCGGGACAGAAACCCCCATCAGCTTATTTAGATGTCCTTAAAAGAATTCAAGCGGGGGGGAAGTCACTTTTAATCTCAATCTACGACAATCGTGAAGTTGAACCCCTTTTAACGAACCTCTCCTCTAAAGGGCTCTATTTAGTGTTAGAGACTGAAAATGAGGATGAGTTAGAGGCTGTTTTGAAAATGGCTAACAGGTTAACCCACGATTAGGAGGTGGAAATATGATAGTAATTAAAGAGGGTGGACACCGCGTATTTGAGCACGATGAGGAGACCTCAAAAGTTGTCTCTGCTTTGCTACTCGATCTAGAGAAAAATGGAATCGATGCAGTGCGCTCTTATAGTAAAAAGTTTGACAACTGGAGCCCCCCCTCATTTGAGCTGACACCTAAACAGATAGCAGAGGCTTCAGCCAAGTGTGATGAACAACTGAGGAGAGATACCCTGTTTTGTCAAAACAATGTTAGAAACTTCGCAAAAGCACAACTCGCGACGATGCACAACTTAGAGGTAGAGACCTACCCTGGAGTTTTCTTGGGGCACAAACATATACCAGTCCATTCCGTTGGTAGTTATATTCCTGGAGGCGTCTATCCCATGTTTGGTTCAGCGCAGATGTCGATAATACCGGCAAAAGTGGCTGGAGTTGAGAGTGTAATAGCCTGTACCCCTCCGACAAGGGATGGGAGCTACTACCCGGCAACAATCCACGCCATAAAAGAGGCTGGGGCCGATCGAATCTTCGTTTTAGGAGGAGTCCAAGCTTTTGCCCTGATGGCTTTTGGGATGGGGATTGTCGAGCCCGTCTCGATTCTGTGTGGCGCAGGCAACAAGTATGTCGCTGAAGCTAAAAGGCAGCTCTTTGGGCGTTGCGGAATCGACCTTCTAGCTGGACCGACCGAGATTGGCATCATTGCTGATGATAAATCAGACCCAGCTCTCGTGGCTTGTGACCTCTTAGGACAAGCTGAGCACGACCCCAACAGTGGTCAAATATTGATCTGTTTAAGTGAGTGGCACGCCAAAGCTGTTATGGCAGAGATTGAGAAGCAGATGGCAGTGTTACCCACTCGTGAAATTGCCCAACAATCTTTTAGGGACTATGGGCAGGTCTTAGTCGCCTCCTCTAAAGACGAGGCAATTGCCCTTATGGACGACTGGGCCCCTGAGCACCTAGAGCTCTTAGTTGAAGACAGAGACTACTACTTCAACCGCCTCAAGAACTACGGCTCCCTTTTTATAGGGGAGGAGACTACTGTCGCCTATGGCGATAAGGCAATTGGAACCAACCACATCCTCCCCACAGGGCGAGCTGCCCGCTACACCGGGGGAGTTTGGGTAGGTAAATTCCTTAAGACAGTTACCTACCAGAGGATGAACAAAAAGGCGAGTATCGAGATTGGAGAGGTGACGGCCCGCCAGTGTCGTGCAGAACATATGATTGCCCATGCACTAACAGCCGACTATCGTGTTGAAAAATTTAGAGGAGAGGAGGAGTAGTTATGTTCTCCTTAAAAGGAAAAAGAGCCCTTATAACAGGGGCTGCTACCGGTATCGGCCAAGCAATCGCCCACCGTCTTGCCCAAAGTGGGGCTCAAGTTGCTATCACCGATAGAGTAGGGGTCTCTCTCGAAGAGACTGCCGCCCTGTGTGCCCCTTACGGCAACGGAGTTGTCCAAGAGGCTCTCGATGTGCGCCAATGTGCAATGATTAAAGAGGTGGTGCCTAAATTGGAGAGGGAGGGGGGTGGATTTGATATCCTAGTCAACAATGCTGGTATAAACCGCCCCACCAAAGCCCTCGAGGTCGATGAGGCTAATTGGGAAGATCACTTTACAACCAATGTTAGGGGAGGCTTCTTCTGTGCACAAGCTGTGGCTCCCTTCATGATTGAACAGGGGTATGGACGCATAATCTTTATCTCGAGCCAATCAGGTCTCATTGGGATTCCCGGTCAGCCCGTCTATTGTGCTGCCAAAGGGGCCATTATAAACCTGGTACGTACCTTAGGGGTTGAGTGGGCCTCCTACGGGATAACCGTCAACTCGGTTGCCCCCACCTTCATAGAGACAAACCTAACGCGCGAACGTCTCAAGAAGCCTGAGTTTAAAGAGTTTGTCCTAAGCAAGATACCGAGTCGTAAGTTATCAGTTCCCGACGATGTCGCCTATGCGGCCCTCTACTTAGCTAGTGAAGAGGCAGCAATGGTTAACGCCACTACCCTCTCTGTAGATGGGGGGTGGACCTCTTGGTAGCGCTGAGGGCAACAATCGTTAAGAGGGTTAAAATTACAACGTAGACGATTTGGATATAACCCAAGACATTGATTGAAACTATAGTGAAGATGGAGGAGGTGAGGATAGGGCCTATTAGCCCTCCCAAAGCTCCTCCTCCTACTAGGTACATCACCAAGTGGCTATCAGAGAAGACCTCGCGACAGTTCTCAATTATTAGGACCCAAACAGGGCCACACCCCAAGCCTATCAGGGTAACGACGCCCATCACCAACCAGGTGGGGGAGGTGGGGCGCAAAAAGACAAAAAGGATTGTGGCGACTAAGATGAAGAACGTATACCCCAGAATAGACTTTTTAGTGGAGTAGCTCTTCATTAAGACAAAGAATAGTCGGGTAACAGCCAGTCCAGCCCAGAAGCAGGTGAGGGTAAGACTGGCATTGGCAGCTTCAAAGTTGAAGCTCTTCTCTAAGAAGACAGGGAGCCAGTTGGCTAGCGAATTCTCCATTAGAACATAGGTCACCATCGTTAAGAAGAACCAAAAGAAACCCCTGTTATTGCCTGTTTTACTGTTGACAATCGGCTCTTCTGTTACCACTGCTTTAGTTTTTGATCTATCGGTGACAAGGATAAGGACCATTATTGCAATAGCCAAGGCAAAACCACCCACTGCCATCCCTATTTGAGGCACCCCAAGCCCCGCTTTCATAAAGAGGCCCACTATTAAGGGGGCACTAAAAGCCCCTATGGCAAAGAAAGTTTGGGAGAGGTGGAGCAGTTTTTGACTATTAGAGCCCTCTGAGAGGAGGGTAGTTCCAACTGACTCAACCAATCCACCACAGCCTCCTATAACCATCATCATGACGATTAGAAGGGAGAAGGAGGGGGTAAAGCCAACGAAGAAGAGGGTGGTTGAGGCTAAAAAGAGGGCTATTAAAGCAATTCTAATTAGAGGCAAACTCCGCCGCTTATGGAGGTTGCCAATCCCCATTGCAAAGAGGGTGAAGATGCCCGATTGGAGGAGGAAAACAATCCCAAAGAGTTGTGGAGCTAGCGAAAATTGGGTTGAGAACCAGGTAACCAAAGGGGGTAGGGTGTGGACAGAGATGGCGTAAACAACCAGGCTGATAACCAATCCTACTTTGCGTCGTAATGTCATAATCAAAACCTCTAATGTCAAATATTGGCAATAGTATAGCGGAGAATGGATTAAAGTAACACTGCCATTACTGGTCAGCTTCCCTTTTATCAATTATAATATCGCATAGCAGGAGGGCAGTATGATAAAAAAAGAGTACTACGGCATAACCAGCCAAACCAATGAAGTTGTCGATAAATATACCCTAGAGATGGGGGAGTATAGTTTAAGTGTTATTACGTGGGGGGGAACCATCACTAGCCTCATCGTCCCCGATAAAAAGGGCAAAAAAGGAGAGGTAACCTTAGGCTATGCTACTTTGAAGGAGTATGAAGCTAACATCCCCTATTTTGGCACCCTTGTGGGGCGCTATGCCAACCGCATTAAAGAGGGGAAGTTTTCAATTGATGGGGTTAAGTACCAAGTCCCCCTCAACGATAATGGGCTAAATGCCCTCCATGGAGGGTCAGTTGGATTCAACTCAAAAGTCTGGAGCGCTGAAAGCGAAGAAGACGAGGAGAAAGCAACCCTTAAGCTCCACCTCTTTAGCGCAGATGGGGAGATGGGCTTTCCTGGGAACCTCAATGTCAATGTCACCTATGTGCTCTATAAGACTGGAACACTTGAGATCGATTACAAAGCAACAAGTGACAAAACAACCCCCGTTAACCTCACCAACCACACCTATTTCAACTTAGCCGGGAAGGGGACAATCTTAGACCATACCCTCCAACTTGAGTGTGACGGTTACCTGCCGGTCGATGATAACTTGATTGTCACCGGCGAGATTCTAGGTGTAGAGGGGACCCCCTTCGATTTTAGAGAGGCTAAAGCAATCGGGAGAGATATAGAGGTTGCTGGTGGCTACGACCACTGTTTCGTCCTCACCGATAAAGATGGGGGATTAAAAGAGTTTGCCTACGTCAAGGAGCCAGTTAGTGGACGTACTATGCGACTTTACACCACCATGCCAGGAGTCCAGCTCTACAGTGGAAACTTTCTTAATGGGAACGATGTGGGCAGGGACGGGAAGCCCTATCACAAACACAGTGGCTTCTGTTTAGAGACTCAACACCTCCCCGATGCAGTTAACTTTCCCCACTTCCCCAACTCACTATTGAAGCCGGGGGAAACCTACAATCATAAGACTGTTATCGTCTTTAACGAATAGTTTATATACCACATTAAATTAGGAGGTGAGCTGGGCTCACCTCTTTCTCTAATTAAAAAAAACTTGACAACAATAAAAATCAATAATAGAATCAAGGCGTAATGACAACGTTGACTATCGTTGTCAAATATGATTCATTTATGAGGAGGAATCATGAAAAAGTTTATCGTTTTTATCTCTATCTTGGTCCTTGTAAGTTCAGTTGTTTTTGCAGCTGGAGCTCGAGAGACAGGGGAAAAAAAGCTAGTGATTGGTCAAGTGTTTTGGGGATTGCATGACTCCTACCAACAAGCTCACCAAAAAGCAACTGCTGCCTATTTGAAAGAGCTTGGGATCAACTATCTTCCCATGGATGGACAAATGAAGCCAGAGGCTCAAACTGCCGCTATGGAGGACCTGATTGCACGTGGTGTTGATGGAATTATTTGCCAAGCTTACGACCAAGCTTCAATGGAAATTTCTATTAAAGCAGCCCAAGAAGCTGGTATTCCTGTTGTATCTTTCGTTAATATCTCATCTGGGGATGTTAAATACCCAACAGTAGAGATTTCGGAAGAGCCAGGAGCAGTTGCAATGGGTAAAACCATTGGTAAAATATTCCTCGAAAACTTCCCTGGTAAACAACTCAAGGTCGCCACTATTAGTGATGCTTCAGTTGAGTGGGCTCACAACCAGCGTACCTTAGCTTTCCTTAGAGGGCTAAAAGAAGTTGTCCCCACCATGGACCACATCTTCAACGGTGGAAAGAGTAACCGTGAAGAGGCCTACAGGGTGATGGAAGACGTCATGCAGCGTGACAGAAATGTCAACGTTGTCTTTGGTTATGATGCTGAGAACGGTTTAGGGGGGTATGCAGCCCTTGAAGCAGCCGGTCGTGGGGTAGCTATTGATGGTAAACCTTTAACCGAAATTGTAGCTTCAGTTGATGGATCAACCCCTGAGATCTTAAAAGTTGCCGACCCAAGAACCTCTTATATGGCCACTTTAGCTCTTCGTCCTCGCGAGAACGCCCGCGCATGTGTCGACCTTCTATTAGACGTAATCAACGGAAAGACTAGCATGTACGAAACCGGCAAGAACGTTCAGGTTGTCTCATTTGTAATTGATGGGAACATGAGTATTGCTGAAACCGAGAAGTTCATGAAAGATGAGTGGGATATCACAATTGATATCCGCAAAGAGATTGGACTTTAATCTTACTGTTTTAATCAATTAATAGGAGTTGCCTGCGGGCAACTCCTGTTGAGATGCATGGAGACACCAATGGAGCAACATAATATTCTCGAGATGCGGGGGATTGTTAAGCAGTACCCCGGGGTGCGAGCTCTAAAGGGGGTCGATTTTACCGTTAAAAAGGGTAGCGTCCATTGTATAATTGGAGAAAATGGCGCTGGCAAATCGACTCTGATTAAAATATTGACTTGTGCCGAAAGAATGACGGAAGGGGCCATCTTTTTTGATGGAGAACCCTACCATGCAAAGAGTATCAGAGATGCGATGAATATCGGCATTAGTACGGTTTTTCAGGAGTTGAATATTGTCAACGAATTGACTGTTGCCGAGAACCTAACTCTAGGGCGAGAGAACCACAAGTTGGGGGTTATTAGGGGTAGGCATGAGTATCCTGTCTTTCAGATGATGGAGGAGTTTGCCGAAGATATCTCCTTAGATACCCGTGTCGCTAATCTAAGTTTTGCACAGAAACAGATTGTTGAAATTGTCCGGTCTATCGGCTTTCAAGCCAAGTTGGTCATTATGGATGAACCAACAGCAGCTCTCTCCAAACAAGAGTCTTTACGCCTTTATGGAGTAGTAGAAAAACTAAAAGAGAGGGGGATTTCAGTAATCTATATCTCCCACGTCCTCGACGACATATTTACAGTAGGGGATGAGGTAACCGTCTTGCGAGATGGTAATGTAGTTGGCACCAAGCAAATTAGCGAAACAAGTCGTGAAGAGCTGGTGAAAATGATGATTGGTAAAGTTGTCCACAGCACCTACCAAGGACGTGATGTAGAGTGGGATAAGCCAGTTTTAGAAGTTAAAAATATGAGCACACCTGCTGTACAAGATGTCTCTTTTACCCTCCACAAAGGGGAGATTCTTGGGTTTTACGGCCTTAGAGGAGCTGGTAAAAGTGAAGTTGCCCGAGCCTTGTATGGGCTCGATAAATGGACTTCAGGTGAACTATTTATAGATGGAGAGAGAGCTAAAATAGATAGCCCTGGACAAGCAATCCACACTCACGGGATAGCAATGGTCCCCGAGGAGCGGCTCTCCGAAGGGCTCTTGATGAAGCTCGATGTAGCCGACAATATTACAATAACTAACCTTAAAAAGTTTGTTAAAAAATTTGGATTGAGTGAAAAAGAGAAAGTTAAGACTGCTCAGCACTATATAAATGAGTTGCAAATTAGGGCTCATAGTCACCGCCAGGTGGTACGTACCCTCAGTGGTGGAAACCAACAAAAGGTTGTAATTGCCAAGTGTCTCCACTCTGAGACTAAGGTTTTGATGCTCGATGAACCTAGTCGCGGAATCGATGTAGGGGCCAAAGAGGAGATTTATTCAATCATTAGGGAGTTGGCATCAGCCGGTTCGTCGGTTCTTGTCTTCTCTTCCGAATACGAAGAGATTGCCTCAATTTGTGATCGCGTGGTGTTGATGGTTAAAGGGCGCATGGCCACCTGTTTGAAACAGGAAGAGTTAGACCCACAAAAAGTCCATATTATAACGATGGGAGTGTAGGATTATGAAGGTTCAACGTGTAAAAGATAAGACCAAATTGCAAAAATATATGATTGTCGGAGTGTTGTTGGTACTCTTAATTGTTTTAACCATCCTCACTCCTGAGTTTTTAACATACAACAATATCACCAACGTATTGCGCCAAACTTCGGCCGTTATATTGGCAGGGTGTGCCGTCACACTCTTGATGATTTCGGGTAATTTTGACCTCTCAATTGGGTCAATTATGGCTATTTCAGGAACCCTCTCGGCAATATTTGTCACTAAAGGGATGCCGTTACCCCTCTCAATTGTTGCCTCAATCTTGGTGGGCTCTTTGATTGGCTTGTTAAACGGATTTCTCGTTGTGGTGATGAAGGTCCCCTCAATCATAGCTACATTGGGGACAATGTACTCGGTTAGAGGAGTCGCTTGGGTAATCACCGAGGGTGCTAGTATCCACCTTGGATTGGGAAAGAACTTCACCTACCTAGGGCGGGGCTTTATTGGGCCAATTCCGCTCAGCATTTTTATTACAGCGGTGGTCTTTCTTATCTTCTTCTTTATTCAACACAAGACCCTGCTAGGAAAGTACTCCTATGCTATTGGGGGAAACCAACGTACAGCTCTCTTGAGTGGGATAAATATCTACCGGGTTGGGATCATCCTCTATATCCTAGTGGGGACTATGGCGGGCTTCTCTGGGACAATGATGGCCTCGCGCCTCGGAGTAGGGAATGCCAACATAGGGCAGGGGTTTGAGTTTGATGTAGTGGTCGCTGTAGTCCTCGGTGGAGCCAGTCTCGACGGGGGAGAAGGTTCAATCTTTGGAATGGTTATAGGGGCCCTTATAGTTGGGTTTATCGGAAACGGATTAAACCTGATGGGAGTCCACTCATTCTATCAAGATGTCGTCAAAGGGATAGTTCTCGTAGGTGCAGTCCTCTTAGATCGTGTCATGCAATCGAGACTGGAGGGTTAAAATGGAGAAGAGAGGAGAATTTACCTATCGGATTGCTTATGGGTGCTGGTTAAACGATTCACGAACTGAGCCAATTGTTTGTGAAGAATGGCCCTCAATCAGGATTGATGAGGAGACCCTCTCCTCACTCGATAAGACAATGAAATTTATCAAAGAGGCGGGGTATGAGTACTTCGATGTCTTTGGGTTAATCACGAACAACCGCTGGACAAACGACATTGTCTCAACCGTCAACGAAGAACGTAAAGCTCTAGTACGCCAAGCTATCGACATTATCCATAAGCACGGTTTGAAACTAATCTATGGACTTGGTGTCTACAGTTGGGGTTTTGAAGATATAGTGGCGACCAACGCTGCTGTGAGGGGAACAAGCCGTCAGGTGATGTGTGCATCTTCTGCGGAAGCGGAAAAGATAATGCAAAGGGTGGTCGATTTTGTCGACACCACCTTTGAAATTGATGGATACCACCTCGAAGCGGCCGACCAAGGGCGTTGCCACTGTGACCAATGTCAAAAATATAGTGATATCGAGTACTACAATCGGATTAATATGTTGGTCGCTACCTACATTAGGGAGAAATACCCGGAGAAGACTTTGTTGGTGAACACCTCGGGTTACCTAAGATGGGGTGATGTCTTTGACCAAGGGCAACTTGAAGCCCTGCGCCCTCTAGGAGAGGTAATTGATGTCTTCATCGACGTTGGGAGCCATGGAATCTTTGTAGCTGAAGAGGACCGCCCCGAGTTTATCAAAAAGTTTGGTGCATCGTTTGGGACAGCCAATGGGTTTTGGATCTATCCTCCCCAAAGGTGGGACCGCCTCCGCTGGTTTATCCCCCACTTCCAACAAAATATTGAGCACCTTGGGCGCCTTTACCAGCATGGAGGGCGCAGTTGTGAACTCTACCTCTCTCCCCTCACAAATCCCGGTGTTGAGTTCACCTTCCTATGTAACGGTCTCTTTCTCCAAGACCCAAGCCGCCCTCTCGACTCAATCGTCAGAGAAGCTGTTGAGAGGCTCTACAATCCCCAAGATGAGGCAGAGGCAAAAGAGATTGCCCACCTCTTTGTAGAGGGAGAGAGGCTCTTCTTCGACTCGTACACCTCAGTTAGGAATCGAACTATAGAAGAGAAGTATGCTGATGGATTGGAAGATGTGTTCCTTTGGTCCCTCGAGAGTCCTGAAAAGGCAATTCCCGGTGAACTCTTCTTGGAGCGTCTCTTTGGTGTAGGCCCCGGCTTTCCAACCTACCTGGTGCAACACTTCGATGCCAAGGGTAGAGAGAAGTACCGCCTTGGTATTGAAGAGCTTCTACAAAGGACAACTAAGCTAATAGGAAAAAGAGCCCACTGTGAACGCCTGTCACGCCTCAAGCAGTCCCTCTTGATGGTTCTAGCTGATATCGAATTGGTTAATCGTGAATTGGACCTCTCTTAAATAAAGGCGCCATTGGCGCCTCATCAAAACTGTCCGGCTGTCTCCCTTAGTGGGAACAGTTGTAGTGTAAATATCTCTAATTAACCGTAAGGAAGATTTCTCAAAATTACGGTAAGGTGATATCCATTACTGTTTTAAATCTTTTGAAAACTTCGTTTAAAATAGGCGATTATATCTAACTTATTTAACCTAAAGCCTTTGAAAATTATCTAATTCCGTATAGAGTGTCTGTATGGCAAAAAAAAGTAGTTTCTGGCAAAAACTTGGGACCTTTTTTAGCTACCTTGTTTTAGTCTTAGTTTTGGCTGGCATCGGGTATATTTCATACACCTTTCTTGGTCAACGAGAGAAAACCTCCTATGTTGATCCCCCACCACCTGTTGTGGTCACACAGCCCACAATTGGTTCATTAGAGCGTAGTATCACACTATCAGGAACTGTCGAAGCTAAAGCCTTTATTCCCGTTATCCCCTTTGTCTCAGGGACTATCCAAGAGTACTTGGTGAAAGAGGGAGACTATGTTGAGCAGGATGCGACAATTGCTATTATTGACCGCCAAGCCTATCAACAACAGTTAGCGCAAGCTCAGGCCGCCTACAGTGTCGCTGAAAGCACCTATCAGCGGGTTAATCGGCTCTATGAAGCCAAAGCGACTACACTGCAGAGTAGAGAACAGGCGTTAGCCCAACGCGACGCAACTAAAGCACAATTAGAGCTGGCAACTCTACAACTTGATTGGGCAACAGTCAAAGCTCCTGTTTCGGGCACTATTTTGAGTATCCCATCAGCTGCTGGAAATATTGCCTCTTCTAGTCAGCCGGTAGCAATTATGGCCGACTTAAGTCAGCTTGTCGTTAAATTAAATGTGCCTGAGCGCTATTTTGATATTATCAGCGAAAATGGAGAACATTTGACAGCCTCAATTGAAAGACCTCGACAGTCGGGACCCCAAGAGGACAACAGTGCCCCTAAACGTGCCTTAGCTGAAGTTGAAGGTATTTCCAGTTATATTCAACCCCAGTCGAAAACCTTTTTAGTGACCTGTCTCTTAACTGAAGGACACACCGATTTCCGTCCAGGTATGCACGTTCAGGTCAATCTTATTTATGAACGTTTATGCGATGTGCCGCTAGTTAGCCAAACGGTGAGAACCATTGATGGCAATGCCTACCTTTATGACGCAGAGCAAGAGCGGGCCAAATGGATTGAACTGAATCCAGTTGCAGAAAACAACCTCTATTTGGTTCTCCCCCCCGAATTAGCTGACGCTAGTTTTATTGTAGATGGGCAACACCGTCTCTTTGATGGACAGCGAATTACTGTTGTTGATGACCAAGGAACGCACTGATGAAGATTTCCCATTTCTCAGTTGATCACCCTGTCGTTATTGCCATGTTGGTTATCGCTCTCTGCGTCTTCGGTATCTACAGTTTTCTAGGACTCAATATGGAGTTCATGGGCGATATCTCACTCCCTTCGGTTGAAGTTCTTGCCTTTTATCCTGGAGCAGGTGCTACGGACGTAGAGCATGATGTTACAGCTATTTTAGAGGAAGAGTTTGTAACTTTGCCAGATTTTAAAGGGATTGTCTCCAAAAGTTTTGATTCTTACTGCTGGATTACCATTAACTTTAGAGACTCTATTGACCCTTATGATATGCTCCCTGAAGTGCGAGACAGGATTCGCCGACTTGAAGCACAGCTCCCCGAAGATCTACTAGGAGAGCCTCAGGCTATTGTCGGCGGTGCTACAATGATTCCCGTCTTCATGTTTTCAGTTGAGGGGGGAGAGGACCGCGTAAGTCTTAGCCGCTATGTTAAAGATGAGATGATTCCCCAAATTACCAAAATTCCGGGAGTGGCCAATGTCTCTATTATTGGAGACGACCAATTAGAGTTGCGAATTACCCTCTCAACCGAGAAATTGCAAGCTACAGGGATTTCGGCTTTGCAAGTCTACCAAGTCCTCTCTGCTTCTAACGCACGTTTACCAATTGGTGAGGCCCTTTACCGTGGTCGCTCTTCTGATATCCGTTTTGACGGAGCCTTCTCTACTTCTGAGGATATAGCTTTACTCCCCGTTGGAGCTGACGCTAGTGGTGCAATCGTGCGCCTTGCTGATGTCGCTGATATGCGGTTTGAGCCAGCTGAGCGAGATGTCTATGTTGACTCCGGCGGAAAGTCGCTGTTAATGGTTTCAGTCACCAAGCGACTGGATGGTAACGTTCTCTCTATTAACCGCGCGATAAAAAAAGTTCTCGAATCAGTCCAAGAGCGAACCGAAGGGGCGATAACAACAACAATTTTAGCCGATGATAGTCGCGATGTTGGCGCCTCCTTGAGCACAGTTACAACCTCCGGCTTGCTCGGAGTTGTTATGGCGGTAATCGTTATTATAATCTTCCTATCTGATATTCGAGCTACTATTATTATCTCAGTCTCAATTCCACTTAGTATCCTTTTTACCCTAACCGGAATGCGCGTGGCAGGCCTTACTATTAACTTGATTAGTCTCTCGGGTCTTGTAGTCGCTCTGGGAATGGTTGTGGATGCCTCAATTGTGATGTTGGAACAGGTTTATCGCCACTATAAATCGGGAGAAATGGGAGTTGTCGAGACGATTAAGACCGGTGCCAGTGAAGTGGGATCATCAATCATGGCCTCAACTTTAACCACGGTAGTGGTCTTCATTCCAATTGCTCTAATGAAGGGCTTGGTGGGTAACATCGTACGAGATTTAGCCGTCTCGCTGATTTTTGCCCTCCTCGCTTCCTTGGTAGTAGCTTTAGCGGTTGTCCCCTTTCTAATGCGCGTTTTGCTAAAACCCCAAGATTTATTGGTAAAGAGAGATGCTTTTAGTGCTCGTCCCGTTGCTGCCATTGAGCGTTTTTATGGTCGAGTCATCAAGAGAAGCTTCCGCCGTCCACGCTTTATTATCACGGCTGCCACTGGGATATTAGTTTTAACTTTCGTGGTTGCCCAGTTTTTGGGATACTCATTCATCCCCTCAACCGATAACGGAGATTTTTATATCGACATGGAGTTTGCCGTAGGTACACCATTGGGAAAAACACGGGAAAAGGCACAACTAGCTGAAGAGATTATAAGGCGAGAAATAGATGAATTAGAGAGTGTTACCATCTTCTCCGGACAAGAGTCGGGCTTTGCCTTCACCGGTTCTGCACGTAATGCCTATGCACGCGTCCTCTTAGTCGATCGCAAATTGCGCAACCGCTCGGTGCACGAAATTATGCTCAGTATCCAAGATAGTTTGGTTGCTGAGCTACCTGGGGCAACAATAAAGACCACCAACGGAGGCTACGACAAATTAATTGGTTTCATCTCAGGGGGAGGTGGGTATGGGTTAACCCTGACAGGTGAAAACCTAGAGACTCTGGTGGCCACTGCGGATGAGATTAAGGGAGTATTGAATCGAGACCCCGATGTTGTCTCAGTGAATACCAATTCCACTTACGACAGCGAGACGCTTGTCCTCGATGTGTCACACGAATTGATGGGCTCTGTTGGTATCTCAAGTTATGAGGCAGCGGTCACTAGTGCAATTTTGTTCCGTGGGCTAGACGCTGGAGTTTTTACCCATACCGATGGGAAGCGCTACGATATTCAGCTAGACTCAGATCTGAAAAATATGCCAATCAGTGAAAACACCTTAGCGACAATATTCGTCCCCGGAGGGGCCGGAGAGAACGTCTCTTTTGCCGATATCTCCAGCCTCCACCGGGAACTGACCATTTCTCAAATTAACAAGATTGACCGAGCCAAATCTGTCACCATTTCGGCGACACTGGTTAGTGAAGATACCTCTGGAATAAACAAACGGATGGGGGAGTACCTCAAAGAGAATCCACTGCCAGTGGGGGTCTCTTCCCAGAGTGGAGGGATTCTTGAACTCATCGAAGATTCCCTTGGCCCCGTCGCTATTGCATTGGGTATCGGTATCTTCCTTGTCTACTCTGTAATGGTGATTCAATTTGAGAGGTTTCGCCAACCGTTTATTATTATGGTTTCCATTCCTTTCTGCTTAATTGGTGTCGTCGGAGGGTTGTTAGCCTTTGGTTCTACTATCTCCCTCATAGCGGTGATTGGAGTTATTGCTCTCGGGGGAGTGGTTGTTAATAATGCGATTATCTTAATTGACTACACCAATTTGCTACGCGAACGACGCGAAAAAGAACTCGACTCAACAATGGTGACACGCGAGCAACAGCTTGAAATTTTAGACTCTTCGATTATCGATGGTGCTTCGAGTCGAATTCGCCCAATTTTCATGACTACTTTAACTACGATTTTTGGTGTAGTCCCTATGGCATTCGCCACTGGCTTAGGTTCCGAAATTTATGCCCCGCTCGGCCAAGCTATTGCCGGAGGATTGATCTCCTCAACTATTATCACATTGTATCTGGTTCCAATACTCTATCGACTAACAGAGCGGCGCAGAATTTATAAAAGAAATAGTTTACAGGAGGCACATCATGCATAAACCTCATTTGAAAAAGAGCCTACTACTTTTACTTCTACTCATCTCCATGCTCGTTCTCCTCGCATCTTGTTCAGCTGTCTTTAAAGCCAATTTAGGCGGCAAAGTCCGCGATGATGAGAGTGATGAAGGGATTGCAAACATGGCAATCTATGCCTACACCAACATAACTCAACGGGACAGTGATTTTGATAATTACACTGAAGGTATCTTTAATCCTAGTAATGCCGCCGGCTATATTGCGCGAACCAATAGTGATACCGATGGCTCATTTGTAATCAACAAAATTATTTGGGAATCTACATTTCCTGAATTTGGTAAGACAGCTGATTACAAAGAGATTGCTCTCCTCTTCTACCATGAAGATTATGGGTTAAAAATAAATAAGGACCCAGTCTGGATCACCAGTGACAGCACCAATGTCTCCATGGTTGATGAGAAATTTACTAAGATTAATCAAACTACCAATATCAGAGTTGACCTGTATGATGCTGCAACGCGCAACTTGATTAACGAAAGTTTTGATGTACGCCTTGAGGTAGACCAAGGGGCAGAAGTTCCTAAAAAAGTAGTCCGGTCAACAATTAGAAGTAGCGGTACAATAGCTGTCACCTATCCTGTAGCATTGGAAAAGCCTAATGTTTCTGCCACTGCAACTTTGCAAAATTCAACCTGGATGCAGTGTGACGAAGAGGGGACATTAATCGATGAAGACTCCTTTACAATCTCGGGGAATAATAGCGTAATTGAACTCTACTTGAAGCAGAGTCGCCACGCCTACCCCCTAATCAGCGGTGAAATAGATTCTGAAGATCGCGATGGGAGTGAGAAAGCCTCTGTCGATAATGGCCTCACCATATGGCTTGGTGAGCTTAATGGGGACGAGATTGTGCTATTTGAAAAAGCGGGAGCCCAAACAACAACTAGATCAGAGGGAACCGGAGCCAATGGTGGCATTATTAGACACGGTACTTTTACTAACCTAGGGACCAATATGAGATGGGAAGAAGATACATATGATGGCACTTCTGCTCAAAGAAAAGTGGTCTTAATTGTTGATAAAGATAAAAATGGTGAGCTTTCCGTAGGAGATTACTATTACGAGTTTTCTATCCGTAGTGACCAAGTTTCTTTAGATCTAGGCACGCTTCGAATGAATCACGAGTTGAAAGAAGTTGTTGCTGGAAATATACCGTAGGGTAGGGTATATCGATGAGAAATAGTGTTACACGTCTACTGTTAAGTCTACTCCTCTTTTTGGTAATAGTGGGCTCTCTAAGTGCCACCCCACTTTACACCTTCGAAGTGCTCCTCGAAGCTGC
>DUOJ01000116.1 GCA_012838895.1 Spirochaetales bacterium | reverse complement strand
TCCTCTCCTTTATCACCGGGTTACGGGTCTACTTAACCGGGTATGGGATTATGGTAGCTTTGACGGTAGGAATAGCCCTCTACGCCACAGTAATTATGGCCAAAGCGATTGGAAGCCTCTTGCCGATGTTAGCCAAGTTGACCCGTATGGACCCAGCGATTATGGCAGCCCCCTTAATCACCACCATCGTCGATGCCTTTAGCCTCTTACTCTACTTAACAATTGCCCGTGCCCTTTTACATATTTAATGATTGCTATTGATTGCTATTGCATTAGAGGGGTGGTAGAGTAGCTGAAACAGTAAAGGAAACGATAGATGCAACCATTCTTCATATTTGCCCTTTTCTTCTTTTTTGCAATTGCCTACAACCTCCTAGGTCCCCTTGTCACTTCGATTATGGAGACGAACAACCTCACCCTCTCCCAGTCGGGGCTCTTAGTGAGTCTCCTTCAAGTTGGAGCCCTTATCTCACTTCTCCTGTCGCTCTACCTCATCAAGAAGCTGAGGCAAACAACACTACTAAAAATAGGGTATACCGTTTTGATGGTGGCCCTCATCTTAATTGGCCTTACCAGTGGTAATGCCCTTCTTTTCTTCCTCTATGTAGCTATTGGGTTTGGCGCCTTCATGATTGATAGCGGCTCCAATGGGGCCCTCTCCGGTGACTACTTTGAAAAGAAGGAGCTCTATATCCCCCTTCTCCACTTTAGCTACAGTGCCGGAGCCATTGTGACCGGCTATTTTATCCTCCCCTTTAGGGGGGCTGCCTGGCGCACCGCTTATGTTGTGGCGGGGATTATTTTAGCGCTCCTCTTAGTTCTATCGCAGATTATAAAGCCCAAAGAAGGGGCTATAGCCAAGGCGGAAACACCAATTCAAACTGAGAGCAACCGCCCTGTTTTGAAGAGTAGGAACTTTATTTTATACACCTTAGCCCTAATGCTCTACATGGGGAGTCAGCAAATCTGTGCCACCTGGATTCCGGTCTATACTGAATTAGAACTCTTGCAATCCCCCGCGATTGTGGGCACTAGCCTCACCTTCTTCTGGGTAGGAATAGCTATCTCACGCCTCCTATCGGGTCTTATTTTACAAAGGGGCTTTAAACCCCTCCCCTTAACCCTGTGGGGGTTTTTAGTGGCAGGTGGGGCCTTAGCCCTCCTCCCATTCGCCTCCAATATTGTCTTAGCCCTCATCCTAATAGCCCTCTGTGGCTTTGCAGCAGGACCAGCTATCCCCCTCTACATTGTAGAGACCTCCTCTTGGTTTCCCAAGAATAGTGCCTTTATTGCCATGGTCTATATCATAGCCGGGACGGTGGGGAGGATGATCTTCCCCTACCTCACCACCCGCCTAGCCGAGTCAACTTCACTCGGCTACGCCTTGATGGTGAGTAGTATCATGTTATTTGTGGCAGGGGTGTTGGTCTTAATCGTTAAAAGGAGTGGGAGAACTGAACGCGCACCCCGTTAGGGTCTAAGACATAGAAAAACCTAATGTGGTCGTTGGGTTGGAAAGGACCACTCTCTATCGCTACACCCCACCTCTTTAAAAAGCTCAGCGTCTCTTCGAGAGAGTCGACCGCAAACCCTAAAGAGATCCCTGGTCCCACTTTAGGGGCGGGATTTGCGCTCTTAATCAACTCGATTAGGGTCTCCCCCTCCCCGAGGAAAGCAATCTCGCCATCGGGAGTTTTAAAGCGACGTACAACAGGCAGACCTACAATCTCTTTATAAAAGAGAATTGAGGTCTCTAAATCGTCGGTGTTAATCGTGGTCCACACATACTTCATAATCTACTCTCCTATAATCTTAACGAGAACCCGCTTTTTCCGTTTCCCATCAAACTCGCCGTAGAAGATCTGCTCCCAAGGGCCAAAATCCAACTCACCGTTGGTGACAGCGACCACCACCTCACGCCCCATTATGGTGCGCTTAAGGTGGGCATCGGCGTTATCTTCGTAGCCGTTATGGCGGTACTGGCTGTAGGGCTTCTCGGGGGCCAACTTCTCCAACCACACCTCAAAGTCGTGGTGGAGTCCACTCTCATCATCGTTGATAAAGACACTAGCACTTATATGCATCGCATTGACTAAGACTAACCCTTCGCGAATGCCACTCTCTCGCAGACACTCCCTCACTTCTGACGTTATATTTATAAACTCACGACGCTGCTTAACATCAAAAAAAAGCTCTTTTCGGTACGATTTCATCGCTAACTCCTCCAATCTAATAATCTGTGCTCACCTTCCATCGCTTTCAAGTCACTAATATCTTGTGAAACCTCCAAGGTTCCACGGTAGGAGCCATCTTCGCCATAGATAGCCCGGTAGGTTATTAAGATAAGGCGCCCCCCCTTTTCTATTCTAAACTCAGCAATCTCTTGTTTTTTAGTTTTAAAAGCTTCTAAAATCTCCTCCACCAAATGGAGTGATGTTGGGGGGTGGCAGTTTTGGACAGTGCGCCCCACCACCGCTTTGGCTCTCGGAAAGATTCTCCCCTCGGGGGTATTGAAGTAGACAACCCGGTCTTCACTATCAACTAAGGTTATATCGACCGGGAGGTGGTTGAAGATCTCCACTAGCTGGGCCACAGTGGGCTCCCCACTAATTAAGTTGACCCGCTGCTCTCCCCCTTCTAGGGTACTAGGCTTAACTTGCCCCTCTATTAGTTGCCCTTCGCCAAGCTTGAGGAGTATTTCATCCCCCAGTGTCGTTATAATCGTGGGGATTAAGATTTGCTCCTCTCTAAAGATTACTGTATTAAGGTCAAAGAAGAGTTTACCAATAAGGCGGTTAAAGCTAGATAGGGGGTAGTTCTCCTCATCCAGAATCCCCTCTAAGAGGCGTAGAGCACGTCGTACATCGTCGTGGATAGCCCACAAGATAGTTAGACAGCGACTATCTTCAATCGCCTTTTCAACCTCAGGAAAGAGGATATTCTCCTTATACTCGTAGTACTTAATCAGTTTAGTGAGTTGTTTCACCGCTTGCAGGAGCTCTTGGCGCGATTGGCTATTAATTGAACCTGCTCCATTAATCTTAGTTATAGTGGGCTTAAGATTATCTAAAACAGAGATAACTTCAGTGTTGGCTCTCAACAACTCCTCAATAAAGGGGAGGTCGCGCCTAAAGGGGCGCTTGTCGCGGTTGAGGCTGGCAGAAAAGGCGTTGAGGAGGCGTTGGATTATTAACTTGGCACTATCAATATCGCCCACAGTTTTAACCACTTCGTCAACCAAGACAAAGGTCTCTAGGGGGGTTACTTGGTCAAAAAGCACTTTAGCCCGCTCTAAATTCTCAACGTTGGTGAGGGGATTGTCTAAACCTAAGGCAAAGGAGAGCAAAATTGAGTAGCGCTCTTGATCAATCTTTTCAATTAGGCGCATCTCACCCCTCCCCCTCTTTGGGGACAATGCAGATAAACTTAAATACTCCCTCCCCTTGATTGGAGAGTTGGTGGAGGCTATCGGGGTCAACGTAGAGGAGACTTCCTCCCTTTACGGGGTTCCCTTCTCCCGCAAAAAAGAGGCTCCCTTCCCCCTCGATGACATAGATTATGTGGGGCCAAGGGTGGCTGTGGCGCGGGGTACTCTCCCCCTCTTTGAGGGTAAAAAGACGCATCACATAGTCACTCCACCCCTCTTCGGGGCCAATTAAGATCTGCTTCTCAACGCCACCCATCAAAACCTTCTCAACCTGGTCAACGTGTCCAATAAACATAGGTCACCCCCTAATAATTGTAACCATTTTAAATTATATGGGGTGAAATATCAAACGATTGTAAGAGTGGCTCCACTACAGTTATCGAAGGACCCCTCAACTCTCTTCTTGATCATCTCTATGGCCTCCCCCCCTGTACAGTGGCACACCCCGATCTTCTCAATCGGATAGGTCAAGAGGCACTCTAGCACCGTATTGCGTCGCTCTTGATTTGTGTCAGAGAGGTGAATTCCCCCTAAGAGGGCATAAATAGGGCGTCCAAAGCGCTCTAGAGTCGCATCGATAATATTGAGAATTCCCGGGTGGGAGCACCCAACAATCAGAACAAGACCTTGGGAAGAGTTGACAATTAAAGCCACCTCATCATCAAAGGGATCAATTGATCCATCCTTAAGGCGGAAGCGGGGATTGTTCTCCTCAATGGGGTTACGTCGCTCAAAAGCGGTTATGAGCCACACGCCACGACTAATCATCACCGTGTTGGAGCAGACAGTGTGCCACATCACCTTGTGGCGGTTAATTATCTCGCGGTTAAAGGTGACCCCATTGGGGCGTAGACTCTCCCCCTCTAAACTAAATTTCTCATCTTCATACCCTTGACCACTCCACAGACGTAAAGAGGGGTAGGTGTACTCCTCTAGGAGAGGAATTACCCCCCCTCCGTGGTCCCAGTGGCGGTGGCTAAGGACCAAGTGGTCGAGTCGACTCAAATCTCTCCCTAGACGGTGGGCATTCTCAATAAAAGCCCTTGAAGCGCCCGTATCAAAGAGTATTTTTTCTCCATTTCTTTCAATTAAACAGGAGAAGCCGTGCTCTGCTAATAGATCACTTCCCCTTTTAGAGGTGTTGTCGATGAGGGTCGTTATCTGCAACATAATGCCCCCTTGTCCCCAATCATACACCATAGTCCCCTACTCTGCTAGAAATTATTCTTAAAAAAAGAGGTCAATTAGGAAGATATTCCAAAAGAAGGTCACTTTATTTTGGGGGATATTGTAAAAGAGACTGAAGTTGAGAGAGCGCTCACGCACTTTAAAATGGGGGCCACCTACAGCCAAGGGAGAGAGTCTAATAAAGGGCCCATAGGAGGGGGAGAGGGTCTCAAATTTACCTAAAAAGCCGAGACTCAAAAAGAGGTTGAGGTAGGAAGGGACAACCTCAGAGGTGGGGTTATGGTCGCCTATGAGGGCCAAGGTGAAGGCTGACCCCCCTAAAAGCTGCCCCCCAGGGTGGGGCGTTGCTTCACTTATCAAGAAGAGCTCTACTTCCCAGCGCGGAGCGAAAGACCACACTCCTCCTACTTGGACAAAGGTCCCCTCACTCACCACCTCCGAAGAGGGAGGAAGGTTCCACGTCCCAAGGGAGAGGGCTAACGAGCCCGCCATTAAGGGGGTGGTAAAGAGGAGGAGGATTAAAATAGTTGCTCTAACTCTTTTCACTCTTATTCTCCCTAAAATAGGTAGTGGGTTATCTCAAAGAGTCTCAAGCCCCAACCCCACTGGGCACTTGTAACGTCCCAGAGGATGTGGACTCCCAGAAGAGCTATCCTTTTATCACTAAAATCGAAAAGGAGAGGCTCCACTGTCAGCCTCACCCCACTTAAAAGGGGGAGAGAGAAGTTGAAGAGGAGATCGCTCCCTATCCCTATCGAGTAGCCACTAGCGCGCCTAAAGAGGGGGGCCAGGGGATGGTCGGTCCACACGAAGAGGTGTTGGAAGAGCCCCACACTCCACTGGGGCGGTCCGGCTAAGTTGACTAGAACTCCTGTTTGAAGAGAGGGCCCCCTCTTAAAGGGGCGCAGTGTCACCTCGAGGGAGAGGTATTCGTTGTCGACAAAAGAGTCCCCCACCAGCCCATCAAAGGCAACTCGGTAGCCCCCCCACCAAGCGGCAAAGAGGGTGAGAGTTAGTAGCAGGAGGGTTAAGGTTACAACTAAGCGCTTCATCACCTACCCCCACACCTGCATCAAGAGGTTGTTAAACCACCCCTTAAATGTTCTATAATTCTGCGCCTCTTCTAGGGTGACTTTACGTGTGTGCTCCATCAACTCCTCTATATAGGTGAGAGCCTCCCCTCCAATCCGCTCATCTTCAAAGAGGAAATTGAGCTCCCTTGAGAGCACTTGAGAGCGGAAATTGTAGTTGGCACTCCCCATGGTGACTAACTTGCCATCTGCCACCATCAACTTGAGGTGGAGAAAGGCCCCATCAGGCGAGTTGTACATATAGACATTAATCCCCGCTTCTATTAAATCGAGAATTCCGTAAAAGGAGGCGAGCTCGTACTTATCTTGGGTTGAGTACTCGGAGAGGACTACGCTGACCTTCACTCCTCGACTAATAGCCACTTTGAGGCGATCTAAGAGGGCCGGCGTTATAAAAGTGTACCCTTGGATTAACCAGAGCTCCTCTTGAGCATAGAGGCTGAAGGCATCAAAGAGGGGGGAAACTTCCCTCTTCTTAGGCCAATTGTGGTCAACTAGGTAGAGGGTTGTTGACTCCTCCTCTAAGCCCTCTTTGACGGCAAAGGCGCTACTTTTAAGTTGTTTGGGGGAGTAGTCGTTCCAAGTCTCTACAAAGAGGTCAACCACTGCTTGAAGAGCCCCAGGCGAGTAGACTTCAGCCATTGAATCAATATTTCCCACCCCCAGAGGCCAAGCAATTGAGGTGTGGTTGATGTTGACCCCCCCAATGGCTAGGAGTTCCCCATCAACAACCCAATACTTTTGGTGGTTACGATGGAAGAGAGAGAGGGGGAAGAAGAGATTACTGAGGGAGAGGGAGTTGTATTCAGCCACCTCGAGTCCCAGTTCACCGAGGCGCATATAGGCAGCTTGAATTAATTCACTACTATTGGGAATCATCTGAAAGTTGGAAGAGGAGTCGATTAGGATATAGACCCGCACCCCTTCAGCCATCTTTTGGGCAAGGGCACTCCAGACCGGTTCGGTCGAGGCGTGCGCCACTCCCAAGAATGTACAAATCAAGATGTAGTCTTGAGCCCCCTCAATCAACTCTAAAGTGCGCTCATTCCATTCAGCCCCGGTGTTGTAGTAGGTGGGGTATGAACTCTCATAGGCAGGAATATGGTGTTGCTCTAAAAAGGGGAGGAGACTCCACCCGTCACGCTCCATCTTCTCGAGGCGTGCTGTGGTGGAGCAACTACTCAGGAGTAGCCCTAAGAGTAGAACAATTAGAGTAAATTGTGCTCCCTTTTTAATTTTCATAATTGCTACTATAACCTATTACAGAGAGTAAGAGAAGCAACTTATTAGTATTTGACTCTTCTCGTGTTTATGGTAATATGCGGTAAACAAATACAGAGATGAGAGAAAATGGCGGAGCTTATGGGAAAAGAGATTCGGTGTGTTGCTTTCGATTTTGGTGGGGTCTTAGCCTACTTTATTACAAGAGAAACTGTAGAGAAGATGGCTAAATTAGCCCAAGTCCCCTATGAAGAGTTTAACCGTTCTGTTTGGGCCCACCGCTATGAACTCGATTTGGGGGAGCACCCCTACCACCAGTATTGGGGCAATGTCCTGAGGGGGTGTTCTTCACCTGTCCCCCTTGAGAAGATTGAGAAGGAGTTGACCCACCTCGATGTGACCGGTTTCTCAAGGATGAACCAGAAGATGCTCAACTGGGTCAAGAACCTCCAAGAGAACTCTTACAGAACCATTATTATCAGCAACATGAGCCCCGAGACCTACCAAGAATTGGTCAAAGAGCAACCTTGGCTCGATAGCTTCGACGAGGCTATCATCTCAGGTCTCATCAAGATTAATAAGCCAGATCCTAGAATCTACGAAGCGGCTATTAGGAAAGCTGGCGTAGAGCCCTCCCAAATCCTTTTCCTCGATGATGTTGAGAGAAACATAGAGGGGGCAAAAAAGATGGGCATCAGAGCTCACCTTTTCAGTGATACTGATGCCCTCTTCGCGGAGTTGGAGGCCAACTACCCCACCCTCCCCCGTCAAGGTTTAAACGATATCGACCTTCCCACGTCCAAAGACATTTAAGAGGAAGAGGGCTACGCCAGTGGTAACCAACAAGATGGTAGCTAGCGCTGCGGCAGGTCCAAAGTAACCTCCTAAAATCCAGGCGTAGATTCGAATCGGCATGGTTGTTGTATTGCCCACGTAGAGGAGAATCGAGGCTGACAACTCGTTAATCGAGGTGATCCAGCTCATTACAGCTCCCGAGACAATCCCTGGAATCATTAGAGGCATAGCTACCTTTCTAAAAGCACGCGCTGGGGAAGCCCCTAAGCTAATCCCGGCATCCTCCAGGTCGGGGTCAATTTGTTGCAGAATCGATGAGGCGGAACGGACCGAGTAGGGTAAACGCCGAATAAAGTAGGAGATGATCACAATTAGAGCAGTTCCATAGAGGATAATAGGTGGTTTGTTAAAGGCGATAATCAATCCAATACCCATGACGGTCCCCGGTACAATATAGGGGGTCATTAAGAGGGTATCGAGTATCTTGTTAACCACGGTTTGTCGACGCGTCACAATGAACCCTAAAAGGGTCCCTATTACAACAATGAAGACGAGGGCCACTATCGAGTAGATGAAGCTGTTAGCAATCGCTGTGGGCACCTCCCGACTCACTTGTCTAAAACTATCCAACCCATAGCCATCAACGAAGACAGGCCCCTTAGTCTTCTTAAAGGCAAAGACGACCACAACCCCCATCGGAAGGGTACTAAGGGCAACAATTAGATAGGAGATAAAGTGGGCAAAGAAGTTGGAGGCCCCTGTAAGCTTCACCGTTTGAGACCGGTAGAGGAGGACACTCGAATATTTTCTCCGTCTAGCGGCAAACTTCTGAAGAAAGATTCCTATCGCTGCCACCAACACTAAAATAATAGAGATGGTGGAGGCCATCGCGGGTCTCTTAGAGATCTCACTAGTGTACATGTTGTAGGCCATTGTGGGGAGAACGCGGTAGCGCCCACCAATAATCTGGGGCGTCCCAAAGTTAGCTAAAGAGAGCATAAAAACCATCAGCGCCCCCGAGGTAATCGAGGGGGTCACTAAGGGCATCGTCACCTTATAGAACCTCTTAAAGGGGGTGGCTCCCATATTACTGGCTGCCTCTTCCAAAGAGCGGTCAATGGTCTGCAATCCGTTGGAGGTGAGGAGGAAGACAAACGGGTAGTACTGGAGTGCATAGACCAAGATAATCCCAAAAGCCCCATAGATGGTGGGAAGATTTACCCCAATCTTAGCAAAGGCATTGGTCAAAAAGCCATTTCTCCCCAACATCACTATCCAAGAATAGGCCCCTAAGAAGGGGGGGGTGAGGAGGGCTAATGTGGCTAAGCTACTGAGAAGTGGAGTACCAAAAATTTTGTAACGGGTGGTAAAGAAAGCTAACGGAACTCCTAGAATAACTGCCCCCAACGTCCCCCCTAGCGAGACTACCAAGCTATTTAAAAGTGATTTCAAATAGTAGGGGGTGGTGAAGAAGGTGACGTAGTTCCCTAGTCCTATCTTGTCCGTCTCCAAGCTGATAAAACTCTGCATCAAGATGTTGAAAAGAGGATAGATTACTAAAAGGCCAATTATGACAAAACCCATAAGGGTGATAAGGTTCCAAAACCCATCCCGGCGTAGCCAGTTTTTCATACCTACACCCCCTTACTCTGACGCAGGCGTCCACCAGTTGTTTTATCAAAGAAGAGGATGCGCTTCTTCTCAACAAAGAACTCAATCGTTTCACCTTCGTCGATAATATCTTCGGGGTCGGCTATCTCACTTTGGAGGGTGAGAATCAAATCGTCATCAACTATAATCTTGTAGGTGACCCCTGTCCCGATGAAGAGGGCTTTATTCACTTTACCCACAAAGTAGACCGAGTCGTCCCGCCTCACCCCGCTTCCTGTCCAGATTTCGGTATCGGTGGGGCGGAAGCAGACTGTACACTCTTCGGGCTTAACTCCCGGTGGGAAAGTTGAAGCGAGCTCTTTGACACTCTTACTGGAGCGCATCGCCTCCTCTCCTCCCATTTTATTCATACTCCCCACAAAGGAGGAGACAAATTCATTAACTGGGTCGCGGAAGATCTCCCAAGGGGTACCAACTTGCTGCACCACGCCAAGGTTCATAACAGCTATCCTGTCAGAGATGACAAGCGCCTCCTCTTGGTCGTGGGTGACGTAGATGGCGGTTGTCCCTAGCCTCCGCTGGATATCTAAAATCTCTTCACGCATGTTGAGGCGCAACTTGGCATCCAAGTTAGAGAGGGGTTCATCCATCAACAAAAGGCGGGGGGCAATAACGAGAGCACGAGCTAAACCGACCCTCTGTTGCTGTCCACCTGAGAGCTTGTCGGGGGTACGCTTCTCATACCCTGACATCTGAACCATATCCAACACCTCAGCGACCCGCGTATTGATCTCGTGTTTGGGGACTTTGCGGTTTTCAAGTCCGAAAGCGACGTTTTTCTCAACAGTCATATGGGGAAAGACTGCGTAGTTTTGAAACACCATCCCGATATCACGCATATGGGGAGGGACATTGTCTATAACCTCTCCAGCGACTTTGATGTGACCATCATTTTGTCGGTAGAAACCGGCAATAATCCTCAATAAGGTTGTTTTTCCACATCCACTAGGCCCCAACAAGGTGAAAAACTCACCCTCTTCGATGGTGATATTTACATCTTGCAGTGCCTTGACTCCGGGAAACTCTTTACTCAGATTTTCTATCTCTACATACATACAGACTCACTCCATATAAGGGGTGAACCACACAACCAGAGCGATTGTGTGGTTCACAGTTTTTGGTTTAACTTTATAGTCCGAGTTTCATCATCAGCTCGGTGTAGACTCCTAAGAAGCGGTCGCGGTTTGCAGCAGACCAGCCGAAGTCGTAATCAACAACGTTAATTGTTGACAGTGGTGGCAACCCTTCAGGGCTCTTAGCACCGGTGTGAACTGGGCGACGCCCCATCCTCTCTACGAGGAAGTTCTGAACGGGTGTTGAAGTTGCCCAATCGAGGAAGATCTCAGCGTTCTTGCTGTTAGGACCACCCTTAATTTTGGCGATTCCATCGGGAGCAGCTACAACCCCATCTTTGGGATAGACAATCTTAACAGGTGCTCCACCCAAGACGTAACGCTGGGCGTTGTCTTCAAGGGTGATTGAGACAGCTGCTTCGCCGTCGGCCACAAAGCGGGGAACTGCCCCAGAGCTGGCACTGATTTCAACGACCTTGAGGAAGTTTTCGATGTGCTCCCACCCCTTCTGCTCGCCATAAATTGTTAGCACGTTAGCTAATTGCATGTAAGCTGAGCCTGAGGCAATGGGGTTAGCCATCACCAACCCCTTCTTAACTTTGGCGAGATCGACCCAAGTCTGAGGAATCTCTGCCGGTGAGAGAAGGTCGGTATTTACGATAAAGACCATAACAATAGCTGTATAGGGGAGCCAGTTGGTTCCAACCTTAAATACATCATCAATCTTGTCCCAATCTTTGGGATAGTACATCTCGAGTAGGTCGGAGTTTTGCTCTAAAGCCTCTCCACCAATACTCCAGATAACGTCCCCTTGTGGGCGATCTTTCTCTGCTCTGACACGGCTAATAACTTCACCTGAGCCTAAGCGAATAATTTCTAGTTTAATGTCGGGATGATCTTTCTCCCACATTCCTGCCATAGCCTCAAGGATAGGCTCATCGTGTGCAGAGTAAGCCACAACTTTATTCTCCTCTTTTACCCCGGCGGCAAATAACACTGATGAGCCGAGGATGAGAACTAGTAGTACTGTTAACAGCACAACACCTTTCTTTTTCATGAGGACCCCCTTAGTTTTTGATAGTCAATTCTACCATTTGTATAAGACGAACGCAATATATTAAAAAAGTGGAACCGTTCTCCATTGTTTAACCCTCTAAATAGATGTTGAAACCCAAAATTTCGCACAACCTTAAGCATCCCTAACAAAAATTGGTGTTAAATCTTTTCAAGTAAAGGAATTTTATGCTTGTAATATAGGTTGTAACATGCTATAATATTAAGCATGGA
>DUOJ01000115.1 GCA_012838895.1 Spirochaetales bacterium | reverse complement strand
GGCGTATTTTTGTATTAATTATCACGTCATGTCCAAGTCGCACCTCAAAAGGATTAAATCCTTTTTGTGGCTTCAATGTATCGTCAATATTGTAAATATGGACTAACATTTCTTTAATTTTCTCCACATCATTCACACTTTTAGCATCAAAAACCACGTCACTAAAGTCGGTGTAATATACCCCTTCTAAAAAATCTGGAAGCGTTTTATCCTGATTATCTTTTATAATAGGAATAATAAAATCCGTTTTATCGTTTGCCCTAATAATTTCAGTTTCTTTTCCCACGCCTGTCGTTGGATCGTTTGTTTTGTTCAGATATCCTTCTGTACAAATACACAATACATACCTGCAGTCGTTTAAACCCCGTTGCATATAATCTTCAAGGTTACTACCTAAAAAAACCTCGTATCTGTCTATTAAGACTTCTACGCCATTGTCACGCAATATACTATATAGCTTGTGCACCCATTCTGTATGTTCTTGGCTATCCCAAGAATATGATATAAACACCTCAGGTTTTGCATTCATGATATAATCCCCCCTCTAAAACACTTTTGCATCAAGAATTTATAATTTAGCTTCAGTCCGGTAAAAGATAGCTGAAGCAGGGAATTTTGAGTCTCGACTTGTTGGTTGAGTCTAGAAAACTTATTTTGAAAATCAATATTATCTGCCATAACTGCACGCCCTCCATTCAGCATATCAGATCAATTGCTTTGAAACAAAACATTAAATATTTCGCTGTAATCAGGAACTGTGATTTATAGTGATACCACAAAATGTCGCCAAAACGCTGCCACTAAGCCGTTTGGGGCCTCACAACCCGCTATTTACAAGGGTTTACACCACCTCACATATCACTCCCACTCAATTGTCCCGGGAGGTTTGCCAGTTATATCGTAGAGGACACGGTTGACTCTGGGGACCTCTTTACAGATTCTAGAGGAGATTCTTTGGAGTATCTCAGGGGGGAAGTGGTACCAATCGGCGGTGACAGCATCTTCAGAGAGGACAGCGCGGAGAGAACACACCTCTTCGTAGCTCCGCTTCCCATCCCGCACGCCAACCGATTTAACGGGGAGAAGGCAGGCTAAGGCTTGCCAGATCTCACCGTAGAGACCCCCCTCTCTTAACTCTTCAATATAGATTGCATCGATTTCACGGAGGGTATCAAGGCGTTCTTTGGTCACCTCGCCTACACAGCGGACGGCTAAACCGGGGCCCGGGAAGGGGTGACGGTAGACAATCTCATCAGGGAGACCCAAGGTCTTTCCTAAGATTCTAACCTCATCTTTGAAGAGCTCTTTAAGGGGTTCTAAGAGGGTAAACTTGAGGTCTTCAGGTAGCCCTCCAGTATTGTGGTGACTCTTTATCCTAACCGATTTATCTGAAGAGAGACTTTCTAAAACATCGGTGTAAAGGGTCCCTTGGGCTAAGAAGGCTATATCACCTACAGCTCTAGCCTCTTTCTCAAAGACCTCAATAAATAGGCGCCCTATAATCTTGCGCTTCTCTTCAGGGTCACTCACCCCTTTAAGGTGGGAGAGAAAGAGATTTTCAGCATCGGCGTACTGTAACCTAATATTGAAGTTATCTCTAAAGACCTCGAGCACTAGATCAGGTTCCCCTTTTCTTAGAAGCCCATTGTTGACAAAAACACAAACCAGTTGGTCCCCTATTGCCCGATGGATAAGGGTGGCAACAACAGAGGAGTCAACTCCACCCGAGAGACCACAGAGAACCTGCTTGCGCCCCACGATAGCCTTAATCTCCTCAATCTTATCGTCGATAAAAGCCTCCATATTCCAGTTAGCTTCACAGTGGCAAATATTGAAAAGGAAGTTTGAGAGGATCTTATCACCCTCTTCAGTTTGGGAGGAACCAATACTAAACTGGGTCCCATAGAGCCCCTCTTTAGAATTCTCAACAACCGCATAAGGACAAGCGGGAGTTGAACCTACCCTCTTAAAATTATCACCGAGAGAGTGGATTAAATCGCCCTCAGGAAGCCACACCTTGCTGTGGGAATTGACCCCCTTAAGGAGAGAGCTATGGGGGTCCTCAATTGTTAGGGTACTTTGTCCCCCTGTTTTTTCGAAGGAGGGAGCTACCTCGCCTCCCTGTGCATCGGCAATTAGCTGAAGGCCGTAGCCAATACCGAAAATAGGGATCCCCATTTTATAGATTCCCCCTTTGGGGCGCTCAGCACCAATGTCCCTGATTGAGTGGCTGCCACCTACTAAGATTATCCCTTGGGGGGCCTCTTTTTTAATCTCTGCCACACTAATATTGGGGTCAACTATCTTGCTATAGACATTGAGAGCCCTGATGCGCCGGGCTATACGCTGCGAATAGTGGGAATTAAAGTCAAGGATTAAGATTGTGTCGTAATTATTTCTTATCATCTGTAACTATAGGGCTAAAGAGCGGACGGCCGGGTAGGCCTTTAAGACACTCTTTGAAACCACAATCCCCAAAATGACGCCCACTCCCGATTGGATAAGGTTGAGGGGAATTTCAACCAAAGCAGCCCTGAATCCATAGAGGAATCCCCCTACAACGTAGTACCCTCCCGCCATGATGACCATCCCCACAACACCACCCAAAATTTGCATGTAGATTTTGGCATCTCCGGGAACCCCCTTTTTAAGACCAATGCGGGCAATAAGGGCTATCATAATCCCTTGGAGTCCATGGATAAGAAAGGAGAAAGGGGCCCACTGGGGAAAGCCCCCAATTATATCGGCTAAGCCGGTACCTAGACCTCCGGCGACGGCTGCCACCCAAGGACCAAACAGATAGGCTGAGAAGGTAATTATCACATCACTGAGGTTAATATAACCGTGAATAGGTGTAGGAATACGTGGGAATATAGTAAAAACCACTACTACAGCTGTCAATACAGACATTAACGCTATACTAAGAGCAGCACTCTTAGGTCTCTCTTTTTCGTTCATGACCCCCCCCCTTTAGATTGAATTAAGCAGAACAAAAGTAGCTAGTAAAATTATAACGGAAAGTAAAAAATGAATAAAGAGTCCCCCTTTAGCCTCCAACCTTTTATAGCTACTCCTCTTAAGGGTACTCCCAAACCCCCTATGCTCTAAAGTAGTGGCCAGATGGGGAATTGCCTTGAGGGCAAAGACGAGGGCACTGGTGACGGTGGGGACTAAATCCCCCAATCGCAGGCGCTCTTTTTGAGAACTATCAGAGGCGCTTCTAAGGCTGTGAGAATCGCGAATCATCACAAAGGTCTCCCCTATGAAGGGGATAAACCTGAAGGCGAGGGTCACTGTCAAAGCCCCTTTATAGCTGAGACCATACCACCTAAGGGCCAAGTTTATAGCCGCCATGGGGGTACTCCAGATATAGAGGGTACAACTGTAGGTGACAATTAAAAGGCGCAGAGCGAGGGTGGCGAAATGGGCCACCCCCTCACGGGTAACCAAGACAGTCCCCTTAACTGCCCAGAGGGGCTCTCCCCCTCTTTGAGTCAAAGGGATAAAGAGGGCCATCACCACTATGATAAACAGAAGGGAGCGTAGAGGTCTCAAACTTTGCTTAAAGCCGACACTATACCAGACGATTATAAAAATTAAGAGAAAGAGGAGTGAAAGAGCTAGGTAGTGAGAAGGGAAGAAGACCATCACCGAGAGGAGGACAATAAGGAGCAGTTTAGCCCTAGCGTCCAACCAATAGAGAAATCCCCGCCCTACGATATAGGTGTTAGTATTCACTCTCCCACCCCACTTTCAACCACCTCTCCCTCCTCAATTTTATATTGGCGACTAGCCAAATTGAGGGTAAAAGAGCGGTCGTGAGTGATTACAATAACCCCCGCGCCCCTCTTCTTAAGGAGGGCGACAATCTTGTAGGCATCGCTGTAGGTTAACCCACTGTCAATCTCATCGATGATTACAAAGGGGCGGTCTAAGATGTAGTAGACGGCCGCTTGGAGTTTTTTGCGCTTTCCATAGCTCATCATTGAGGGGTTCTCTTCTAGAGAGAGATCAAAGAGACTCGCTCCCTCTCCCACGAGAGCTTCCCTCGTTTGAGGTGCAGTGTGGCGTTGAGACCACCCCAACTCCTCCCTAACTGAAGGGAGAAAGATTCCGTAGTCGGGGTTTTGGAAGAGATAGGCGACCCTAAAAAGGCGCTCCTGATTATTCAGTGGGGTGCCATCCAATGTGACAGATCCTTCCAGAGTTGAACTGAGGCCACATAACACCCGAGAGAAGGTACTCTTACCCGAGCCATTGGGTCCCACTAACGCCACCACTTCGCCTGTCGTTATCTCAAAGTTATCGACCTTGAGGGTGAAGGGGACAACGGTATCGGTGGAGCGTCGTGAGTGGCCGATTACCACCTCATTACACTTAAGGGTATGCTCTCCATGGAGGAGGTCTTGTTCCACTTTAAAAGGCTCCCCCCCCTCCACTTTAGCCAGCTTCGCTTTAACATCACCGCCACTTAAGGCCCCACCCTCAAGGAGATAGTGGCTCCCAAAAAGGGGGTCAAACTCATCAAGGTAGCGTGATGCAAAGAGGATTACGGCCCCCTCTCTAGTTTTAATTTTCTCTTTTAATACTTGCCGCCACCCCTCATCGAGGTCATCAAAAGGCTCATCCATAATCCAAAGGGGGGCCCCAATCGCCTCAGTCACGGCTAAGAGGAGGCGCTTACGCTCTCCACCCGAGAGCTCTTGGGGATTCACCTCTTTATACTCCAGCAATCCCCAACTCTCTAAAGCTGCATCAGCTCGCGCCTCTAACTCGGGGTGCTGAATTGCCAGCGACTCTAGGGGAAAAGCAACCTCATCACCACAGGTGGTCATCAAGAGTTGCTCTTGGGGGTTTTGTGCCACTAAGGTGCACTCTTCTAAAAGCTCCCATGGGGCAAGATTGGGAACTGACCTCCCGTTAAGTAAAACTTCACCCTTCAACTCCCCTTCAATGTAACGAGGAAGGAGCCCACTCATAATCCTAGCTAAAGTTGTTTTACCACTATCGGGGGGGCCTAAGATGAGAACTTTGCCCCCCTCTTGGAGAGTTAAGGAGAGGTTTCTAAAAACTGCAGGGGGCTCTTCATCTTGGCCATACCCTTGGTAGGCGAAGGTTAGCCCCTCTATTTTAAAATAATCACTCATCTAGGACCCTGTATCGATTTAAACTGCTCCTCTATTACTCTATAGACTTGGTCGGGAAGCTCTTTAATTTGATCGGCATCTAAAGAGGCGGTATCGATGGGGTCTGACACAATAAGGTGAATTATAATCCGTTTAACCCCCCGCTTCTGCTCAACACCAAGGCGCGTTCCGTCGATGGTAATGGGGACAATTGTCGCCTTAGCGCGTGTTGCCAATTTTAAAGAACCACTCTTAAATTGGCCAAGTTCGCCCGTTTTGCTACGGGTCCCCTCGGGGAAGATAAACATCCTTACCCCCCTCTTAATATTCTCTACACTCTTAATTATGGCCTCGACTGATGAGCGGACACTTTCGCGATCGATATAGACACACTGCATTGCCCTAATCCAATAGCGCAAAATGGGGACCTTTTTCAGCTCTTTCTTCGTTACAAAACCTGGCCAGAGGTGCAATCCAGCTAAGACTGCCGGGATATCGAGCATACTTTGGTGGTTAGCTACAAAACAGACCGGAACTTCAGGAGGGGGAATTTTCTCCTCTCCAGAGGTGACAATCTTCATGTTGAGGACCCAGATAACCGTCTTGGCGATAAAGGTGCCATTGAGTCGCATCCACTTCTCGCCCGCCTCCCGTTGTTTAAAGAGCTTTAAAATAGCTGCTGGGATAATGCCGACAAAGAATGTGACGATGAACGTTAAGACTACCACTAAAATTGCAAAAAAGAGGTGGATATAGGTCATCACTCAACCTCCTGATTTTTATAGAGACGGGCATAGTGCCCCCCAGCTGCAATCAACTCTTGGTGTTTACCCTGTTCAACAATTGCCCCTTCAGCTAAGGTAAAGATTATATCGGCATCACGGACGGTAGTGAGTCGGTGGGCTATTACAATAGCGGTGCGCCCTTCAGATAACCTCTTAAAGGCATCTTGAATCTGAAACTCAGACTCGGTATCGAGGCTACTAGTTGCTTCGTCAAAGATCAAAATTTTAGGATTCTTAAGGAAGACCCTAGCAATTGAGATGCGCTGCTTTTGCCCCCCACTAAGGCGGGTCCCCCGCTCTCCCACTTCGGTGTCGAGTCCTTGGGGAAGAGAGCGTATTAGGGAGCCTAAGTTGGCCTTCTCTAACGCATCATACATCATCTCATCGGTCGCATCTTTGTTACCGTAGCGGAGATTCTCGCGTATCGTCCCATCAAAGAGGAAAACATCTTGTTGGACAAACCCAATCTGTTGACGCAAGGAGTCCTTCTTAACTTTTGCGATATCTTGACCATCAATCAAGATTTCCCCCTCTTCAGGTTCGTAAAAACGGGGAATGAGGGAGGCTAAGGTGCTCTTTCCAGCCCCCGACTCGCCCACGATGGCGACGGTGCTCCCCCCTTTAATAGTGAGGTTGATCCCCCCCAGAACCTCTTCTCCATCAGAGGTGTAACGGAAAGAGACGTGGTCAAAACTGATAGTCCCTTCGCTAACATCAAGGTCAACGGCATTGGGAAGGTCTTGGATATCACTCGAAATATCCATCACCTCCACAAAGCGCTCAAAAGCGGTCATCCCCTGTTGAAGTTGTTCCGTAAAGCTAATTAATCGGTCGATGGGAGGGAGGACAATTCCCACATAGAGGATAAAAGTAATAAGGTCGTAAACGGGAACTTTTCCGAAGTAGATGAGGATGGCTCCCCCAGCTACCGTGGTGAAGTAGTAGAGCTCCCTAAAGAAGAGCATAGTCGATTCGTAACTCGCCATCACCTTATATTGGTTGTTGCGTGCCCGCTTGAAAACCTTGTTAACAGCCCTAAACTTCTCATTCTCATAAGTCTCGCTGGTAAAAGATTGCACCTCGCGCACCCCTTGAATCGAGTTCTCAACCATCGCATTAACATCAGCCACAGTTGAGCGTACCGCCCTAAAGCCACTCTTCAGTTTCCTTCCAAAGTGTATTCCAAAGTATAGCATAAAGGGGAGTGGGATGAGGGAGATTAGGGCTAAGGGGAGGCTTGTCAAAAACATCACTGTATAGGCGCCGATTATAACGATGAGAGAGATCAATAGGTCTTCGGGTCCATGGTGGGCCACCTCAGTAATCATAAAGAGGTCGTTAGTTATACGGGACATCAGGTGACCCGTCTTAGTGGCATCAAAGTAGCTAAAGGAGAGGCGTTGCAAGTGCTCAAAAAGGTCTTGCCGCATATCCCCCTCCATTAAGACCCCCAGCTGGTGTCCCCAGCGCACCTGGATATAGGTACAGAAGGTTTGAATAAAGTAGATTCCCAACATAAGGGCAAAGCTGAAGATCATGGCACTCCAGTTTTGGTTGGGGATATAGGTGCGTAGCAGCTCCCTAGTTAAGAGTGGAAATAAAATTGAGAGGAGGGAGCCAATCACAGCAGCTGAAATATCGAGGATAAAGAGCCCTTTGTAGGGCTTGTAGTAAGAAAAAAACCGTTTAAACATCCTTTTTACGCCCTTTAAAAAGACGAGGAAAGCGCTTCTTCTTAGCAACCGGCTCAACTTTGACCTCTTCTTTAACCGGCTTTACCGGTGGGCTCTTCTCCTCTTCTCCACTATAGACTTTCTTGTAATAGGCGATACGTTCATCGAAGCCCATTTTCCCAATCTCGTTGTAACTCTTCTTCCCTTGTGAAGAACTCTTTGGCTTTGCTGGTGGGGTACTACTCTTCGCCTTGGGGGGAGGAGATGCACTCTTCCGTTGTTGGGGGGGACCACTCCGGCGTTGCTGGGATTGCCCCCTCCGTGGTGGCGGTGTCCCTCGCCGTTGGGCTGTCCCCTTAGGACGCCTTCCCCCGTCAAGGTCACGGAAACTGAGATGGGCACTCTTATCTTCAACTTTGGGTAAGGAGCCCTCTTCGGGCCAAATTACGGGGATTTTCATCTGGATATACTCTTCAATCGCCTCTAGAGAATAGACAAACTGTTCACAAGCCAAGGTGATTGATTTACCACTTTTTCCAGCACGCGCTGTGCGTCCAATGCGGTGGACATAGTTCTCAAAATCTTCGGGGATATCGTAGTTGACCACCAACTCAAGGTCGTCAATTTGGAGTCCTCTAGCAGCCACATCAGTTGCCACCAAGAACCTCAACTCTCCCCGCTTCATCCGGTTAATAATTTGAAGTCGTTTACTTTGAGGGAGGTCCCCCATTAGAAACTGTGCTTTGTACCCGTTGAGGTTGAGTCGTTTACTAATTTCAACAGCCCTGCTTTTAGTGTTGGTAAAGATAAGGGCATTAGAGGGGTTCTCTTTAGCTAACAAAGCCAAGAAGAGGGCAAACTTCTCATCTCTGGAGATGTGGTAGAGCTCTTGGGTTATCTCTTTAACGGTGATCTCTTCCGGCTCGACTGCAATCTCTAGGGGATTATTCATGAACGACCAAGCTAAGTTTCTCACCCTTGTCCCCAGTGTAGCACTGAAGAGCATTGTTTGGCGCCTCTCTTTGTCGACCATCATCCGAAACATCTTCTGGATATCGACATAGAACCCCATATCGAAGAGGCGATCAGCCTCATCGATAACAAAGGTGTCGATTCCCTTAAAGTTAATTCTCCCCATCTGTTGGTAATCTAAGAGGCGTCCTGGAGTCCCTATGATTAAATCGAGCCCCTCCTCTACGAGTTGGTTCTGTTTCACATAACCGACCCCTCCGTAGAAACACCCAATTCTAAAATCTTTGATTCCAGAGGCGAGGACTTTAGTATCTTCTTCAATTTGAACCGCCAATTCGCGGGTAGGGGCAATAATTAAGGCAACGGGGAGTTTGGCCTTGAAAGCCTCTTCACTCTCCATCTTCTTCAACTCTTCACGGGCTAAAACAAACTTTTGTAAAATAGCTATAACAAAGACTGCGGTCTTACCCGACCCGGTCTTCGATTGGGCCATAATATCTCGCCCCTCCAGTGCTCCTGGAAGGACTTTGGCTTGTACGGGGGTGCATTCGGTAAAACCGGCAGCATTAATCCCCCTCATAACATCTGCATGTAGTGGTAATTCTATAAATTTCATGGGGCAATTATAACTGTTTTAGAGCCCTTAGGGTAGAGTAAGCCTCTCCCACTCCCTCACAAGTGAGTGGAGGGAGTGGGTAACTCTAAAGGGGGCCTCAAATTTATACCCTTCAACTTGTGAAATTGGCATCGCCCCCATACTGGTTGAGCTAATGAAGAGTTCACTGAAGCGCCCTGCCAACAGCTCATCAAGGAGGGGAGCTTCGTAGATTAACTCGTACCCCAGCTCTTCAATACCCCTAATAATCTTGTGGCGGGTTACCCCCTCAAGGACCACTGTTTTGGGGGCGGTAAAGATCTTCTCCCCCTCACAAGCAAAGATATTGGTACGCGTCCCCTCTAAGACCAAACCGTGGCGGTCGACAAGAAGGGCTTCAAAGGCCCCTTGCGAGCTGGCGTGGCGCAGGGCAATATAGTTCAAGAGGAGGGAGCAACTCTTATAGCGGGGGAGGAAGCGCTCTCCATGGTAGATAGCCCCTTTAACCCCACTGCTGTAAAAGCTTTCAGGATAGGTTAATAGGGGTTCAGCTGTTATAAAGAGGCGACTCTCAATCCCTCCCATTAAGAGGATCCTAACGGTCGCCTCCTCAATTGAATCTCTCTCTATCAAGGCAGAGAGCCATTCACAAATCTCCTCCACTTTGAAGGGGTGGCGTAGAGCAAGGCCAGCGGCAGAGAAGAAGAGGCGCTCTATATGCTCATTGAGGTAAATAGCTTTAGAAGCTATAACCTTTAGTGATTCGTAGACACCAAAGCCGTAAAGGAACTCCTTCTCCCAAACCGGCAAGAGGGCCTCTGTCGCAGCGATTAATTCTCCATTAAGGATGGCGTGTTTTCCCAAGCTCTCCACAAAAACTCCTAGTCACACTACTCGGGAAACTTTAAAAGTTCACGAGGTTTACTCCCTTGAGGAGGACCAACATACCCCTCCTCCTCCATCTGTTCAACGAGGCGTGCGGCCCGGTTGTACCCAATTTTCAGGCGGCGCTGAAGGTAACTGGCTGAAGCCCCCTGACGCTCCACTACAATCCTCAAAGCCTTCTCAAAGAGGGCTTCATCGCTGTTGTCATCGTCTGCATCGTCGTAGGTAGACTCCTCCACCTCCTCCTCTTCAAAGAACGACTCATCAAGGTAATCGGGAGCCCCTTGGGTCTTAGCGTAGGCGACAATCCGTTCAACCTCTTCATCGCTCAAGAAGGCTCCCTGAATTCTAATTGAGTTGGGGTCCCACCCTGGAGCAAAGAGCATATCACCTCGTCCAAGGAGCTTTTCGGCTCCCGTCTCGTCGATAATAATTCGGCTATCAATTTGGCTCGCCACCATGAAGGCAATCCTAGTGGGGATATTCGATTTGATTATTCCAGTGATTACATTGGCTGAGGGGCGCTGCGTCGCCAACACAAGGTGAATCCCAATTGCTCGAGCCATCGCTGCTAAGCGGGCCAACATCGTCTCAAGCTCTTTTCCAACGGTATTCATCAAGTCGGCAAACTCATCGATTATTACCACGATATAGGGGAGACGCTCATTGGCCAACTTCTTTTCTACAATTTTGCGGTTGTAGGCAGCAATATTACGTACCGCTAAAGCGTTGAGCAGTTTATAGCGCCGCTCCATCTCGTAGAGACAATACTCGAGGGCCTTAATTGTCTTCTTGGGTTCGGTAATAACAGGCGTTAGGAGGTGGGGGATTCCGTTGTAGACCCTCAGTTCAACAATTTTGGGGTCGACTAAAATGAGGCGCACCTCTTTGGGAGAACGACGATAAAGAATCGACCCAATAAAAGAGTTGACACACACCGACTTACCCGACCCGGTTGCCCCGGCAATGAGGAGGTGGGGTGTTTGGGTAATCTCAATTACCACCGGCTCACCAGTAATTTTACGCCCCAGTACCATGGGAACTTGAAAATCGTGCTCATCAATTGAGGGGAGGAGGTCTTTAAACCCAATAATATTGCGCCGTCGGTTGGGGACCTCAATCCCCACCGCCTGTTTGCCCGGGATAGGGGCGACAATCCGCACCTGTTGGGCTGCTAACTGGAGGGCAATGTTATCAGAGAGGGAGATGATTGAACTCACCCGCACTCCGGGTGCCGGCGAGACCTCAAACATCGTCACGGTGGGCCCTTTTACAATATTGACCAACTTAGCATCTATTTTAAACTCTTTGAGCGTTGCAATCAAACTTTCGCCCGCTTCACGGGTCTCTTCATCGACCGCAGTGACAACCTCGGGGTAGGTATCTAATAAATCTTCACTCGGGTAGTTGTAGCGAATCTTTTGGCGCGTTAAGAGGGCATCCACCCCCATCTCAGAGGAGGCCAGCCCCCCCACCCCACTGAGCACCTCCATATCCCTCTCTTCCTCTTCAATTACCTCTTCTATTACGTGGGGCTCTTCCGCCACCTCAATCTGTTGGGGGATCTCGGTCTCTGTCACAACGGGGGGAACAGCAACTCGCCTCTTAGGGATCTTGGTTGGAATCTTAATCGGATCTACCTCTTTGTCTTGTTCCAAGCGCTTTTTTAGGGCGGGGTAGCGCTCTAGAGGCTCCTCCTCTTCACTCTCCAAGATTGATTCATCATCTTCAACTTTAACTCTGCCACTATAGACAATAGGCTCAATACTCTTCAGGTTTCCAATCTCCCTAATGGGGGGGAACACCAAAGCTGGCTCCTCCTCTTGAGGCTCTGTTACCTCAATTGGTTTGGGAGATTCTGGTTGCTTAACAACCCGCCTATTTTGCTTAGAGCGTTTATCGAGCCTCTCACGATAGCGTCGGTTGAGCTTTCGAGAGATCATCGCAAAGAGGAGAAAGAGGGTTGCCTCTAAAAGAAGGGCTAGAATCACCAATATAGAGCCAATTAGGGGGTCTTTTTTGAGACGCTCCATTAAGAAGGGGGGATTGGAACCTCCCACTCTCACTTGGGTAAAGACAAAAAGAGTGTAGATAAAGAGGGCACTGTAGGGGACAACCCACCAAGAGAAGGGGCGCTTTTGAGTAAACAGATGGATTAGAGACCAAATTAGGAAAATAGCTGGTAATACTAAAGGGGCTACCTGAGGAGAAAAGAGGGGGGGAACCCCATTATCATAGAGGAGGTTAACCCCCTCTACAAGAACCTGGTTAAACGGGATATGGGCAAAAAGGTGGGGGGGAAGGAGGGCTGGCAGAGCCGCAATGAGGGCAAGGAGAAACCACACAATGGCCATAACCAGCGAGAAACGTTTAACTTTCAAATCTTACCCCCTACCGCAACACATTACACCTTTAACAACCAACCGAACAAGCCAACGGTTACCAGATAGGTGCTAAAATACCAAAGTCGCCCCCCCTTAACCACCTTGATAAGGGTGGGGAGGGTCAACAACCCCACAACAAAGGCGGTAACGCCTCCAACCAAGGTTGGTAGCGGAGCAACCCCACCCTCTCTCCACAGGGAGAAGAGGAGAGCTCCCACTACAGTCGGGATTGAGAGGAGAAACGAATACTCAACCCCCTCTTCACGACCCATTCCACACGAGAGAGCCGCCACAAGGGTAAAAGCCAGACGACTAAGTCCAGCTAAAGAGGCAATCCCTTGAGCTGCCCCAATCACCACACCTTGCCACCAAGGATAGCCTAAAACAGGAGGTTTTTCCACCCACTTTGGGAGGAGTAAAATAAGGGAGGTCAACAAAAAAGCTGGAAAGATAAAATTTTCAGGCAATTCAACTAGAGTTAGAGGGAGAGCCACGATAACGGTGGTTAATGTCGCTATTAAAAGAGAGAAGAGGAGGCTGTTCTCTCTCCCCCTTAAGAGGAGGAGAATCTTTTTACGGTAGTAGATAATTACCACTAGTAAAGTTGCCAAATGGAGAAAAAGGTCGCTTTGAAGTGAAGGGGGTGAGAGGTTAAAGATGCGGCGAATCAATAAGAGGTGTCCTGAGCTTGAGATGGGGAGAAACTCCGTCACCCCCTGTGTCGCCCCCAGTAGAAGGGCTTCACCTACAGTCACTCTCCCCTCCGTCTTAGGAGACAAAAGGTGCGCTCAGACTCTAGAAAGGGGACCTTCAGTTGGTAAATTTCACTCTCCCAAAAGGTACTCAAAGGAGCTAGCTCCTCCTCTAAAACTTCTCGCTTCCCCTTATAGGCCCCAATAACTCCCCCCGGCTTTAAAATTTGGTCGAGATTGCCAATTACCTTCTCGAGGGGTAGAAAGGCTCTGAAGGTGACGATATCAAACTGTTGGGTTACATCTTCAATGTCCTGTTCTAGCACCTCAACATGGTGAGTCAATTGGGTCATCGCTACCGCGTTACGCAAGAATCCGGCCCGCCTCCCCGAGCGTTCTAGTAGAAAGAAGGGGTTCGCATTGAGAGCTATTGCTAAAGGGATACCGGGAAGGCCGGCCCCCGAACCAGCATCACAAAAGGTAGTATTGTTGTCAATTATCTCTTTGAAGAAGTTTAAGGGAGTTAATGCGTCGAGGAGGTGTTTCACCACAAAGTCGCCCCCTTCGGCTCCCACCAACTTTAAGCGTCGGTTAAAGAGGGCTACTTCGTCGTAGTAGCTCTTAAATTGTCCTATTTGGGTTGGGGAGAGCTCAATTCCTAACTGCCCCACCCCCTCTAAAAAGGTGGTAAGGTTCCCCTTCATGACCTCTCCTTGCGACTCAAGGCGACCATCAAGATGGCGAGGTCGCTACTGCGAACCCCCGAGATACGGCTTGCTTGCCCCACCGAAAGGGGGCGCACCTTCTTAAACTTTTGACGCGACTCAGTGGAGAGCCCTAAGATCTCATCCCAGTTAAAATCTTGGGGAATAGAGATCCTCTCCATCTTCTGGAACCGCTCGATTTGGCGCTCTTGGCGTTTTACATACCCTTCATACTTCACATCGAGCTCAACTTGGTAGAGGATTGCTTCGTCATAGGTGGCGATTTCGGGGACAAACTCAAAGAGCTCTTCAATTGAGTACTCGGGTTGTCTCAGCAACTCAATCGCCCGTTTCCCCTCCCCTTTACCTTGGCTCAAGAGCTCTTTAACCACCTCGATTTGCCCCATCTTGTGGCGTAGTCGCTCCATATCCTCTTGGCTCTTAAGCCCCACTTTATACCCCTTGGGGGTGAGACGTTGGTCGGCACTATCGTGGCGCAAGTTGAGACGGTATTCAGCACGACTAGTGAACATCCGGTAGGGCTCTTCGGTCCCCTTGGTGACCAAGTCATCAATTAAAACTCCAATGTAGGCTTCGGTGCGGTCGAGGATTAAGGGGGGCTCTCCAGCCATCTTCTGGGCAGCGTTGATACCCGCCAAAAGCCCTTGCGAGGCGGCCTCCTCGTAGCCACTTGTCCCATTGGTTTGCCCCGCCACAAAGAGGTTGCTGTAGAGCTTGCTCTCTAGGGAGGGGTAGAGTTGGAGGGGGTCGAGGTAGTCGTACTCAACGGCATACCCTGGCCTCATAATCTCAGCCCCTTCTAGCCCTACGATAGTGTGGATGAAGGCAGTTTGGACCTCCTCAGGGAGGGAAGAGCTAACCCCATTGAGGTACATCTCTTCAGTCCCCACCCCCTCAGGCTCAATAAAGATTTGGTGGCGCTCCCGTGAAGGGAAGCGGACAATCTTATCTTCAATGGAGGGGCAATAGCGGGGTCCCAGTCCCACAATCTTCCCTCCATAGAGGGGAGAGCGCTTAATATTATCGCCAATAACTTTATGAGTTGACTCGTTGGTGTAGGTGACGTAGCAGTTGAGGGAAGGGCGCTCAACACTCTTGGTATCAAACGAGAAGGGGAGCATCACCTCATCACCTGGTTGTTCAGTAAGGAGATCAAAGTTGAGGGAAGAGCGTCTAACTCTGGCGGGAGTTCCTGTCTTTAGGCGCCCCACCTTAAACCCCTTCTCTCGCAGGGCACCTCCTAACCCGATAGCGGCCGGCTCCCCTAGTCTACCGGCTACCTCTTCCCACTCGCCAATGAAAATCTTCCCGTCCATAAAGGTTCCAGTAGTTAAAACCACCACTTTGGCCCCTATTTTATGTCCCCTATCTGTCACCACTCCCACTACACTCTTTTTGTCGGCGCTTAAGATGAGGTCAACAACTGTATCTTGGAACAGGGCCAACCCCTTTTGGCGCTCAATAGTCCATTTGGCTTTTTGGTGGTAGGTAAATTTATCACTTTGGGCTCGTGGAGCTTGGACAGCGGGTCCCCGGCGCCGGTTTAGAATGCGGTATTGAATCATCGAGTTGTCGATTAGGTGGGCCATCTCACCCCCTAAAGCGTCAATCTCGCGTACAATGTTCCCTTTAGCCATCCCCCCTATAGCGGGGTTGCAGGAAAGGCGACCAATGGCGTCTAAGTTTTGAGTTATTAAAATTGAGCTATAGCCTAGGCGGGCGAGAGCTAAAGAGGCTTCAATCCCGGCGTGACCAGCTCCTACAATAATTGCATCGTAATCCATACTCTATTTCCCAACACAGAAGTTGCTAAAAACTGACTCTAAGATATCGCTCGAGGTGACCTCTCCGGTAATTGAGCCGAGCCCATTAAGCGCTTCATTCAACTCAGAGGCGATAATATCTAACGGAAGTCCCCCTTGGGCCAACTCAATCACCCGCTCTAAAGCGTCACGGGTGCGCATTAACTCCCCATGTTGCCTAGAAGATTCAATGACAAGTTGCTGGTCATCCAAGGCGGTGGCCCCTTTGCGGAGACGAAAGAGCATCTCTTGGCTCAACTCTCTAAACCCCACTCCCCTCTTAGCGCTGATGGTAAAACCGTTGCTATATTTTTGATTGGGGGCGATATCACTCTTATTCCAAACCACGATACAACGGGGGTCCTCCACTAACTTTTCATAGAGGGAGAGTGACTCTTCATCGTGCTCAGTTCCATCAAAGATGAGGAGAATTAGGTCCCCCTCCTCTAAGAGGCGATGGGTCCTTTTAATCCCCTCCTCCTCTATAGTGTCCCCTGTCTCCCTCAAACCGGCCGTATCGAAGAGTCTAATGGGAATCCCTTCAAGATTTATCCTCGACTCTATAAAGTCGCGCGTCGTGCCGTGTATTGAGGAGACAATTGAACGCTCCTCTTTTAAGAAGAGGTTAAAGAGGGTCGACTTGCCCACATTGGTGGCTCCAGCTAAGACAATCTTGGCCCCTTCACTGTAGAGGCGACCAATATTGTAAGTTGCTAACAACTCTTCAATAGAATCTTTAATGGTTTCAATTCTATCGATGGGGAACTCTATAGGCTCTTCTATCTCATCCTCCCCATAGTCGAGTTGGAGGGCTAAGATACTCATCAATTTTAAGAGCTCCCCTTTATACTCCTCAATCCGGTTGAAGAGCTCCCCTTCTAACCGCCTCAAGGCTAAAGAGTGCCCTTTTTGCGATTGGGCAGAGACCACTTCCATCACCGCTTCGGCTTGGGTTAGATCAATCTTGCCGTGCATGAAGGCGCGGAAAGTGAACTCTCCGGGGGAGGCGGCACGCATTCCCAAATCTTTAAAGAGGTCGAAAATTGTCTCTACCGCTGCCATGCTTCCATGACACGAAATTTCTAAACTCTCTTCCCCCGTATAGCCGCGTCCCCCCTTAAAGAGGGCCACCACTACCTCATCGATCGCTTGGTTAGTGGTGGGGTCCATAAGGGAGCCGTGCACGAGGGTGTGGGACTCCCCCTTTAAAAGGGCATCTGGGCGAGAGAAGATTTGAGCTGTCTTTGCTATACTCCCCTTGCCTGAAACTCTAACTACCGCAATAGCACTGCTCCCCCAAGGTGTTGCTAAGGCAAAGATTATATCGTCTTGATTGTATCTATTTTGGTCCATCAAGGGTGAGTATACTTTAAGGGTTACAACAGTGTCCATATCACCATTCTTTACAAAATTGCCCCTCCCTTGTTATAGTCTCCCTATGAAGATCAAGGCTATTGAGGAGCGCAGTGAGCTCCTTTCAGCGATGCGTGCCTGGTTCAAGGAGACCAACTATTTGGAGGTCTCCACCCCCACCATCTCAACCCATCTAATCCCCGAAGCGACGATTGCCAACTTTGCAACCCACTACATTAGTGAATTTGGGGGCTCTAGGGAGCTCTACCTAATCCCCTCACCCGAGGTCCACATGAAACCTCTTATAAGGGAGCTAAAGAGGAGCATCTACCAAATTACAAAATGCTTTCGGAACCGAGAGCAAATTGGGAGTCACCACAACCCCGAATTCACTATGTTGGAGTACTACACCGTGGGAGCCGATGAGATTGACTCAATCGACATCACCGAGGAGTTAATCGCTAAGACAGCCCTCAAAGGGACTCCTGAACATCTCCTCCCCCCCTTTAATAAAATGAGTATGGCTGAAGCATGCCACACCTATGGGGGCTTTGATTTAGAGAAGAGCCAGTCAGTGGGCAAACTTCGCCAAGTTGCTGTTAACCTAGAGCTCTATACTCCCCCCGAGGGGGAGCGTTGGGAGGCCCTCTTTAATCGAATCTTTCTAAACGTAGTGGAACCTAACCTCCCCCAAGAAAAACCACTGGTCCTCTACGACTACCCAGTTCAAATAGAGTGCCTCGCTCAAAAGAGTCGTCGCGGTCCCTATCGGCGTCGCTGGGAGCTCTATGCAG
>DUOJ01000114.1 GCA_012838895.1 Spirochaetales bacterium | reverse complement strand
CGGTGATTAAAACCTCCCTTAAGACTTGGTGTTCTTTACGTAAAAGCTCTTTATCAATTAGTAAAATTGAGTCGACTCTCCGCTTCACCTCTTCAATAAGGGGGAAGTTATCAACAAGGCTGGCAAAACGCAGTTTTAGGAATCCTGACTGACGAGTGCCGGCCACCTCGCCTGGTCCCCTTATTAGAAGGTCTTGTTCAGCGATGTAGAAACCGTCATTTGACTCTTTCATCACCATCAACCTTTTTCGCCCATCTTCACTCAAGTTGCTGTCGTAACCTAAGAAACAGTACGACTGGATTGAACTACGTCCCACCCTCCCTCTTAGTTGGTGGAGGGCTGAGAGGCCAAAGCGGTCGGCGTGTTCCACCACCATACAGGTGGCATTGGGGATGTCGATGCCCACCTCGACAACACTAGTAGAGACAAGGTAGGTGATCTTCTTCTCCCTAAAAGCGCTCAAGATCGAGACCTTCTCCTCCTCAGGGAGGCGTGAGTGAATCAGGGCAGCCGGAATCCCTGGATAAACTTCACTAGTCAAATATTTGAACATACTCTCGGTGTCACGAAGGTTAGACTCCCCTTGGTCATCAATTCTGGGGTAGACGAAATAGGCTTGATGGCCACGCGAGAACTCAACCCCAATCGATTGGTACATCCGTTGGCGGCTCTCATTGGCAACTAAGTAGGTGGTGACCGGCTTCCTCCCCTCGGGCATCATCTTAATCGTTGAGATATTTAAATCGCCATAAACGGTGTGGGCTAAGGTGCGAGGAATAGGGGTGGCACTCATCATCAATACATCGGGAACTCTCCCCTTCTCAAGGAGGGAGAGGCGTTGCACGACCCCGAAGCGTTGTTGTTCATCGATGATTATGTAGCTGAGGCTCTTAAACTCCACCTCTTTTGAGAAGAGGGCATGCGTTCCAATTAAGATATCGATCTCACCCTCTTTAAGGGCCTCCAAGAGGAGCTTCCGTCCTTTCCCTTTAACTGAGCCAGTTAAGAAGGCGAGGCGCACCCCTAATGGGGCTAGCCACTCGCCCGCCTTCTCAGCGTGTTGGCGGGCCAGCAGTTCGGTGGGGGCCATAAAGGCGACTTGCTTCCCCTCACCAATCACCTGCAGGGCACTCACCCAAGCCATTAAGGTCTTTCCCGAACCAACATCGCCTTGGAGAAGGCGGTTCATCGCCTCCTTCTCTTTAAGGTCGTAGCATATTTCAGATAAGACCCGCTCTTGGTCTAAGGTGAGCTTAAAGGGGAGCGACTCTATAAACCTCTTTTGAAGGGGAGAGAGGGGGTAGGGGGCACTGTGGTCCCTCCTTTCCCCCACCTTCCCTTTGCGGTTGAGGAGGAAGAGGTAGAAGAGCTCAATAAAAGCTAAGGTGCGGTGCCCTTGCTCAGCCTCTTGGGAGCTTTTAGGTTGGTGGAGGGCCCTTAAAGCTGCATTAATTGGTAGTAGGTTGTGGTGGGCAATCACCTCAGGGGGGAGCTCCTCCTGAAACTGCTCTCCCTCGGCAAAAACAGCCGCCACATCGCGCCGCACTATCCTCTGGGAGAGGGACCCAGAGAGGGGGTAGATGGGTATGAGGCGCCCAAAGGTGTTGGGCATTGAGCCATCCGCTTGGAGGGGGAGCATCTCAAATTGGGAGCTTTGCCACTCGTAGCGGTTAAGCTGAAAGGGGCCGTAGAGGTAGAAATGGTCACCAACTTTTAAGACTTTTTCTAGGAAGTTCCTCCCAAAGCAGAGGAGCGCGGCTCGCCCATCCCCCTCGTTGGAGATATCGGCAACAGTCACTTTCAAGGTGCGCTTACGCCCCTGGCCAAAGTAGGTGTGGGAGATCACCTCTACCATTGTGTTGGCCATCCCACCCTTATTTAACTCCCCCAAGGGGAGAATCTGGGTGCGGTCTTCGTAGGTGCGGGGAGCTAAGAGGAGGAGGTCGCTGTAGGAGAAGACCCCTAAGTTGGCGTAGCTCGTCGTTAACTGCTTGCCCACCCCCTTGAGGGAGGCAACCGGCTTATTCCATTCTCTAACAAACACGTTGATTCCTTAAAAGGGGAGTTGCATCAGGAGTCTTATAAAGAGGTTAAACAGCAGTGAGAGGGCAATATAGGTGACAACGGTCGCTATTAGGGTTATCCAAAGGAGGTTCCTCTCTGAAATCTCTCTCCCCCTTAAAATTTTGGAGTGGATAAAATCGACAGGTCTTCTGAGCCAATTATCGAGGGAGGCAATTATGTTGATTGCATTGGGTCGCGGTTTATAAGAGAGGTAGAGGCGTATTATTACCCCAATTCCAAAGATTGCTACAACGAGGGAGGCGACCGACCACCAGAGCGATTGGACAATCATCGCTAAAATATAACCAACTGAGATGATACCGGTATAGGCGTAAGTTTGGGCAATCCTCTCAGCGAGATTAATTACTAAGAGGGCCACCAGCGGGGTAAAGTCGAGGGGTCCGCGTTGTAGAAATTTAATCCTCTTGAAAAAATTCAAATAGGGGTCAACCAAGCGCTGCACAAAAGAGGATATCCCCCCCTGGCTTTGGTTCCTCTGGAGGGAGGTGAACCAGCTCAAAATAATTCTAATTACTACTAAAAAACTGTAGATGGAGAGAAGGGTAGCTAATAGACGGGCAAATTCTCTCATCACAAACCTCCCTTAATTGAACCAGATGTCAGAAACAGCTTGGTGTTGCTTAATCGCTTCGACGAACTCATCGTTGTGACCAACGGCAAACTCCCTACCGGCACGCACTATGCTCTCCCGTTTCCCCTCCTCATCTTCTTCCACCATGTGGATGAAGAGGGAGCAATTCCCTCGGAAGGTGATACACGTATCCATGATATCACGTAGGGTCGCGGAAGTGCAAAGGGGTTTTATCAAGACTAAATGGGCCTCGCGAAGCGCCTCACTTTCGAGGGTTTGAGGCTCGGTGATGGTATCGATTAGGAGGGAGATTTTTCCTTGGCGCTCTTCAAACTTCCCTTTGAACCCCAAAATGGTGTCAGCTTGGACCATTTCACTACTCTCTTTCCAGATTGAGGGGAAGGCGACCGCCTCAATGCTACCGTTAAAGTCGGAGAGTTGGAGGAATGCCATCCTATCGCCTGCGCCCCCTTTGGTCACAATCTCCCTAATTCCGGTCACCATGGCAATCAAGTTAACTTGGCGCTTAAGGGGGAGGCGATCGGCTTGCCCTAGGTTAACGGTGACAGCCCTCTCCCACGCTTCACGGTAGATATCCATCGGGTGGCCCGAGACGTAGAAACCAAGGAGAGCTTTCTCTTTTTCCAATTTCTCCAGGAGGGTGGCATCGGGGTGCTTCTCCATCTCAAAGGTCTCCATGAGAACCTCATCGGTGTCGTCAAAGAGGGAGCCTTGCCCCTGCTCAATATCTTCGCGACGGCGTTGCACATATTTGAGCGCCTGCTCCATATTGGCTAAGAGGGTGGGGCGATTGTCCCCCAAACCATCAAATGCCCCCGCTAAAATGAGCGACTCTAACAGCTTCGAGTTGACAGCGCGCACTTCGCTTCTTAAGAGGAAGTCGAGGAAGCTGGTGTAGGGACCCCCCTTTTGGCGCTCTTTGAGAATCGACTCCACGGCCCCCTCGCCAACGTTCTTAATCCCCTGCAGACCGTAGACAATCTTGTTGTCGACCACAGTGAACTTCATATCGGAGTTGTTGATTGAGGGGGGGGCAATCTCAATTCCCATCATCCTAGTCTCATCGAGGTAGTGGGCAAATTTATCGGGGGAGTTCATCTCGTTGGTCAAGTTGGCTGCCATAAATTCAGCAGGGTAGTTGGCCCTCAAGTAGGCTGTTTTATAGGCAATTACCGAATAGGCAGCAGCGTGTGATTTATTGAATCCGTAGTGGGCAAAGGGGAGGAGGATTTCAAAGATTTCATCAGCTAGCTCTTTTTTATACCCCTTCTTAATAGCCCCCGAGATAAACTTCTCCTTCTCTTTGGCCATCGTGGCCGGGTCTTTCTTCCCCATCGCTCGCCTTAAGATATCGGCTTGGGCCATTGTGTAGCCGGCAATTGTCTGGGCAATTTGCATAACCTGCTCTTGGTAGACGATTACTCCGTAGGTGGGTCTTAATATCTCTTGAAGGTCTTTGTGGTAGTACTCTATCGCGATCTTCCCATTCTTCGAATCGACATATTTGGGGATATTGGCCATTGGACCGGGGCGATAGAGGGCGTTAAGGGCGACCAAGTCCTCAATAGAGTTGGGCTTGGCATCCTTTAAAACCCGTTGCATCCCGGCACTCTCAAACTGGAAGACACAGGCACTCTCCCCCTTCGCCAACATGGCAAAGGTGTCGGGGTCTTCTTCACTAATATCTTCGAGTGAGAATTGAGGATTGCGTTTACGTACCAACTCTTCGGTGTGTTTAAGGAGGGTTAAAGTTTTAAGACCTAAGAAGTCCATCTTTACCAATCCACACCCCTCTAAGAGCCCCATCGAGTATTGGGTCGTGACGGCCCCTGTTTTAGGGTCGCGGTAGAGGGGGACGTAGTTGGTTAGGCTCTCTTGTCCAATGACCACTCCTGCGGCGTGGGTTGAGGTGTGGCGGTTGAGCCCCTCAAGGCGCTTAGCAACATCAAAAAGTTCGCCATAGACCCCGCCACGTGCCTCTAACTCCTGTAGTTCAGGGGTGTGGTCAATTGCCCGTTGGACCGTTAGTTTGGGGGGCTCCCCATCCTTACCTGGGGGGAGAACTTCGGGGATTAAGTTGACAATGTTGGTCGCCTCATTGAAGGGGATATCTAAGACACGGGCGACATCCTTTATAACTGCCTTAACCTTAAGGGTCCCAAAGGTGGCAATTTGGGCCACTTTATCAGCGCCATACTTTTGGGTCACATAGTCGATCACCTCTTGGCGACGCTCATAACAGAAGTCGATATCGAAGTCGGGCATTGAGATGCGGTCGGGATTGAGGAACCTCTCAAAGAGGAGGTTGTATTTAAGAGGGTCTATATCGGTGATAGCCATCGAGTAGGCGACGAGGGAACCGGCCCCCGAACCCCTCCCCGGTCCTACCGGGATTTTCTGCTGTTTAGCCCAATAGATGAAGTCCCAAACGATTAGGAAGTAGCCGGTGTACTTCATTCCGGTAATGACCCCCAATTCGTAGTTGAGTCGTTTTTGGAGCTCTTCGGTTATAACGGGGTAGCGCTTCTCTAATCCCGTTTGGGCGATATGGGTCAGGTACTCATCGGGGGAGCTGAAACCCTCTGGAATCTCATATTCAGGGAGCATCGGTCCTGGCTGAGAGATCTCAAGATTACACCTCTCGGCAATTTTAACGGTGTTGGTCACAGATTCGGGGACCCAAGCGAAGAGGTTGGCCATCTCTTGGGGGCTCTTCATATAGAACTCTTGGGAGGGGAAGCGCATCCTATCAATGTCGCTCTTCTTCTTATTGGTCCCAATACAGAGGACAATGTCTTGGGCATTGGCGTCGCTCGCCTCGATGTAGTGGATATCGTTGGTCGCTACCAGCGGAAGGCCGAGCTCTCTAGCTAGTTTGACAATCTGGGGGTTGCTCTCTTTCTGCTCTGGTAAACCGTGGTCTTGAATCTCAAGGTAGTAGCGCCCATCGTCAAAGAGGGTGTGGTAGAAGAGGGCTCGCTCTTTAGCCCCCTCGTAGTCGTTGTCTAAAATTAGTTGAGGAATTTCTCCTGCTAAACAGGAGGAGAGACAAATGAGCCCTTCGTTGTATCTCTTTAAAAGGTCGTCACTGATACGTGGACGGTAGTAGTACCCCTCTATATAGGAGATTGAGTTCAAGATCATCAGGTTCTTGTACCCTTGTTCATTCATAGCAAGGAGGATTAAGTGGTAGTACCCCTTCCCGTTGGCAAGTGGAACGCGGTCGGTATGGCTGGTGGGATTGGTGTAGAATTCACACCCCACGATGGGATTAATCCCATTTTTACGACACTTGAAGTAAAATTCAAGGGCTCCAAACATATTGCCATGGTCGGTTATGGCCAGATGTTGCATCCCAAACTCTTTGGCTTTGGCAATATAACGGTCAATGGGGGCTGCTCCGTCGAGCAATGAAAAGTCGGTGTGATTATGTAAGTGGACAAATTCTATCATTTACCTCTCCTCGCTGGGGGGTATTGTACCATATTGAACTAACTAGCGAGAAGAGAGACTCTGAGCATTTAACTCGTGGAGACTCGCCTCTATAAAGCGTTTGGCCCTTTCGAGCTGAATGGGGTGGGGCGTCTCGGTAGCATTAACCATTATCTCATCACTGATGCTCTTCACAGCTCGCCCAATATGTTGAGAAGAGAGGGGGAGCATCGTCCCACTCATCATCATCCCAACCTCGTAGGGGACGAGGAAGAGGGAGGTGGGGAAGGTGATTACCATCTTAAAGTTGTTGATTACCGATTGGCTGTAGGTACAACTAAGTGAGAGATAGACACACTCTTCAGGGTGTTGCATAACCGAACCGCCTACGCGGAAGGTGGAGAAGGTCTCCCTCTCAAAAGAGAGTCTAATACGGGTAATCAGCTCGTCCCCTTTTAAAAGGAGTCTCCCCTGTTTGTCGTAGAGGCGCTCCACCGCGAGCCATTGGGTCTCGGTACGGGGACCCAGGTTGCCCTTAACTTCAACCTCCCCTTGGAGGGCGGCTAGTGTCCCTGCCAAAGCGTAGCGCACTCCGACGGTTGCTAGTGAACCACCAAAGGTTATTTGGCGCCTTATAATCTTAGTCGCTGTGTTTTCCAATGTTTTTTGTAAGAGGGGTGATAACACTTGTCGTCCCACCCGCAAGAGCATCTCAAAGGTGACCATACTCCCAATTTCAAGGTATTTCTCGGTGCGGCTAATACGACGCAGTTCGGGAATTCCTTGGAGGGAGATTACATCGGGACTCTCTTTGTCGGGGTAGTAGTTGGGCCGACTCATTATGTGGGTGCCACCAGCCCAAAAGAGGGCTTTGGGGAACCGGTTGGAGGCAAAATAGAGGTCGCCCAATGTTTTGGGCATATGGACAGCGGGGGATCTAACTCCTTCGTACACGTCGCCGCCTCCTATAAACCGCTGCCGCGTTGTAGATCGCTATAACCTCTTGTGCGTCGAGGCAGGGACAGGTGTTCAAGGAGAGCTCTTTGACAATAGCGTACTCATCAATCTCCTCATCACGCGAGGTGGTCCCCTCTTCTTTAATTATTCGCTGGAGAAGAGATTCGAAGATGAGGGTTTTAGAGTTAAAACAGTGGGGGCAGGGCTGACTACCCGTGTCGGCGTAGGCCCGCTCTAGGTCGTGGAAAAAGCGACTCTTTTGGTACCCCTCAAAGGTGACAATTCTGGCCCCCTTTAGTTGGAAAGCGGGGATTAAGCACGAGAGTACCGCCTCGTCGTTGAGGAGGACAATACAATTGCCACAGAGGTGGCTGTTACACGATGAGAGCTTAATCGTCCCTCCACTCTCCTCAATCAAGATTAGGTTGAGGGGTTTATTGGAGTTAACATCGAGGAGTTGGCTCTTATTATCGATTGAACACTTAATCTTCATCGCTCCCCCTAATGTACCTCATAATATCGGTTGCGGTAACCGGCATAGCATTCACGTCAAATTGGAGGGCTTGCGAGAGGGCCGCTGAGGCCGCTGCCATCACCATCGCCCTGATGGCTGAGGAGGCAGAAGAGGGGAACGTCTCTTGGTTCAAATTCTCAATCTCAATCTCAATGAGGGGAGGGGCCCCCTTACGGTAGCGGGGGATAATATTGTTCTCATAGAGAGTTGCGTTAATAATGTGTTTAAACTTAGTTTTGAGCATCTCCTTGTCGTAGGCGTTGCAGAAGACGAAGTGTCCCCAAAGTTGACGGGCCTCCACCTCTAGGGTCATTGTGTTGACCTCTAACTGGATCACTATACATCCCCAGTTTTTGCTACTAAAGGGGGGGGCACTCCCGGTATTAATCATCTTGGCACTCACGGCTTCGCTGATAGGGAGGGGCTCCTGGAACTGTTTCCTTTTAATTGCTTGACAGCAGTGGGTCAGCATTGCCACCGAGCGTCCAACATCTAAAGAGAGCACCTCGGGACCTGTATCGACCATCTGTGAGGTGTCGTTCTCAACAAAGATAATCGTCTCTTTCTCTAGGGAGAGCTCCTTTACAACAACTGAACGCCAAAGGGAGAAGATTTTTTGACTCGGGTAGTAGCTCGTGTTAATCGTAACTTCGTTGTTGGCATCAAGGGTGACACCAAGCTTTGAAGCGCTATGAAGGTCACTGGAGAAGCTTAATCCACTCACCCCCCCTGCGCAGGCCATCCCAATGCCTCGGCTGTAGTTGAAAAATGGGGAGAGGTGCTGCTTACTCCTCTTTTGCAGGCTGTAGACAGCACTGTGGCGAGAAAAGTCGGTCGCTGTTCCTGTCTCTCCAATTAGGTCACGTAGTTTAGCAATTGGGAGGGTCTCGATAAACTTCTCCCTCTCTTTACTCTCTTCGTAGTATTTAGTGCGCCAGTTGGTACTCACCATCTGGGTAGCTGAAGCGAGAGCTGAGGTGTGGGCTTCCGTGGAGAAGAGGGTTGAGCTATAGCCCAAGTCACCAAAGAAGTGGGCTGGGTAAGAGGGGCTTGTGACAATCTCTACCTCACCAGAGAAAGCCTCTAATTGGTAGAGGGGGATTAAGCCCGCCATCGCCTGCACCATCAACTCTTGGGAGAAGAGGGGGAAGGCCCCCTGGTCAATTGTAGCTTTAACCTCTTCGCTGAGAGGTTTCCCCTTACTACTAAGGCGGGTCTTGCGCCTCACAGTCACCCCACTTTTAAAGGTGGGGAAGGTGGTTATAAGCTCAACCGGTTGGTTAAACTTCTTAGTAGCCAAAGCCGCGATAGCCGCTAAAACAGAGGGGAGAACCAACTTCTCATCTTTGGGAGAGAAGTGCTCCTGAGGGTAGACAATGACACTCTTTTGGGTCCGATTACAGACAGAGGCCACTGTATCGCG
>DUOJ01000113.1 GCA_012838895.1 Spirochaetales bacterium | reverse complement strand
TTAAAATTGGGCTTACGAACAACATATTTTTCCAAAACCTCTAAAAGATGGTTGTAGATTGTATCGATTGCCTCAATTGTCTCTCCAGCTACAAAAACTCCATGGTTCTGGAGGAAAATTAGTGAGGCTTTTTCATTATGGGTGGCATTGTAGCGCTCTTGAGCTTCACGTACCGTCTTAGCCAAGATATAACCAGGATTGACAAGGGGAATCCAAATAGAGTCTTTAAACAACTCAGAGGCAGCCTCTTTCCCACTTTGACCACAGGTGAGACCGTTAATAATTGCAGGGTGCATGTGAATCACATATTTGTAGGGGATAGTTGCATGAAGCAGAGCCTCAACACTGGGTCTTCCTCCCTCCCCTTCGCAGCGAGCCGCCATCATATCGGCTAATACTTCACTCTCACGCTCTTCAGGTTTGCTCGGATATTCTCTCTGCCAAATCGCATTTAGCCGAGCAAGATTCATCGCCACAAATCCCTTCTCATCAATTGTCCCTAAAGCGTGTCCTGAGGCCTTTACATACATAACCTCATCATTTTTAACGGAGGTGTTCCCCCCCCCTAATAGGACAAAGCGGGCATCTGTGCCATACCTACGAGATGCTTCAATTAGTTCAGTAATGTCTAGTTTTTTCATTTGTTACGCCCTTTTAAAGTTTTTTCTTCATATGATAAGACCTCATCAATAAGTTTGAGGTCATCTGGTGCATTATATTTATCGCAAAACTCTCTCCATACCTCGCTGAAGGGGAGGGTTTTTTGCGCCTCTAAGAGTGCCATTTTGGCATACCCATTTCCATTCTCCTCATACTCAACTAACTTAGCGTGGGGCTCAAGGAGGGCAAAGAGAAGCGCTTTACGCATAGATCGAATACCGGTAGCCCAAGCCCCTATGCGGTTGATGGAGGCATCGAAAAAGTCGAGCCCAATGTGGACATTCTCCAACTTCCCACTACGCACCACCTCTTGGGCAACGTGTAAAACGTCGTCATTGAAGAGGACGACATGGTCGCTATCCCACCGCATGGGGCGACTAACGTGGAGTAACACCTCATCTTGGAAGAGGAGAATTGAGGAGAGTTTGTCAGAGACATCTTCTGCAGTGTGGAAGTGCCCCATATCGATGCAGAGCATCTTATCGTTGTAGGCAGCATAGTTCATATAGAACTCGTGACTCCCTACTACAAAGGCTTCACTGCCAATCCCAAACAACTTGGTCTCAATGGCATCTCTCATATGCTCTCTAGAATAGGGGATAGCAAAAATCTCATCTAGCGACTCTTTAAGGAGGCGACGATACCCAATCTTATCGACAGTGAAATCTTTCGCTCCATCGGGGACCCAAGTGTCTAGAATACAGGGGGAGCCCATCTCTTTCCCAATCCAAGCTGCTATACGGCGACACCTTTTGGCGTGTTCAATCCAAAATTGGCGCACTTTGCAATCTTTGCTGGCCAAAGTGTACCCATCGTCTGCGAGGGGGTGACTAAAGTAAGTGCCGTTGAAATCTATTCCAAGACCCCGCTCTTTAGCCCATTTAACCCAACCGGCAAAGTGTTTCTCTTCAATCTTGTCGCGATCGACAAACTCCCCTCCGAACTCGCCATAAGAGGCGTGGATATTGATCCGGTGGGGACCGGGAACCAGTTCTAGAACTTTATCTATATCTTGGCGAAGTTCCTCAATTGTACGCGCCTTACCAGGGTAGTTTCCAGTGACTTGGATTCCTCCACCCCCGAGGGTGGCATCTGGACGCTCAAATCCCCCTACATCATCCCCCTGCCAACAGTGGATAGAGATTGGAATTGTAGAGAGTTGTTCAATCACAGCTTCAGTATCGACACCTAGCATGGCATACGTCTGACGAGCTACATCATATCGATTATCTTTCATAATCGCCTCCATTTTTTATATTCCAACTCTATTCTACTGTGACCTTGGCGACAGCGCCTTGACAATCTGGCCATCTTTTAGCATTATTTTCCCATATGGAACTAAAGCTCCTCTCGAGTGATTATTTCTACGACCCCTCTTTTCAGCTCAAAGTAATTGAGCGTGACCCTGAGCTCCCTTACCCACTTCATAGCCACGATTTCTCCGAGTTAGTCCTCATTGTTTCGGGCAAAGGGGTCCATTTCACACCCAAAAGTTCCTTCTCACTCCTCCCTGGTCACCTCTTTATCGTCCCCCCCGATGCTCTCCACGGCTACCGTGACGTAGAGAATTTACACCTCTACAACCTCATGTTTGACAATCAAATCTTTGAAAGCCCCTTCTTTGATCTCCGCAATATGCCGGGATTCCACTCCCTAATGAAGTTGGAAGCTAAGCCAGGAGAAGAGAGTTTAGAGATTACCCCCTTTCAACTCTCCCCTGCAGAGTTAGCTGAACTCCTCCCCCTTATGGAGCAAATGCTCAAAGAGGCCGACTCTATTGAGTACGACATAGGGGCTAAAACTTTAGCTTTTGCCTATTTTATCCACTTTATGGTGCGCCTTTTCAGAATTGAAGGGGAACATCCCCGCCACCACAATCCAACCCTCCTCCGCTTAGCCGATGTTTTGAGCTACTTAGAATCAAATTTGGATCGTCCAGTCACCTCTCAAGAGCTGATGGAGATGACCAATATGTCGAGTAGCACCTTGAACCGTCATTTTAACGAAGCGACCGGCCTCTCTCCTATTGAGTTCCATATCCAGCGGAGGATAGAGTATGCTAGTCGACTATTGCGCTACAGCACCTTAACCATTAGTGAGATTGCCGAGGCGACCGGCTTTGAAGATGCCAACTACTTCAGTCGCCAATTTAGAAGGGTGGTCGGCGTTAGCCCCACCCAATACCGCAATAATCGTAACTTGTGGATAAAAGGTACCTAGAGGAGAGCAGCATGGATCAAGAGAGTCGTTTAGTAAAGTTTGTACAAAGTGGTGAGTTTGAGAAACTCCTCCCCTCCCTCTATGGCTCAGCCTATGATACTGAGTTTCAAAGACTGCGCTATCTTCAACTTATAGCGACCCACAAAGAGCTCTTTGGCGAGCTCTACTCAGAAAAGAGTGGCCTCTTCTCTACTGCGGGACGCAGTGAGTTGGGGGGCAATCATACCGACCACAACTTAGGCAAAGTCTTTGCAACCACCATCAATCTCGACACGATTGCCGCTGTCACCCCTCAAAAAGAGGGGAAGGTAATTCTCATCTCTGAGGGATTTCCCCCTGTAGAAGTAGACTTGGGCCACTTAGAGGTGGTTGAAGAGGAGATGGGAAGTACCCACGCTCTAGTGCGAGGAATTGCCGCTGGCTTTGTAGAAAGGGGGCTCAACATTGGTGGTTTTGTAGCTAACACATCGACACTGGTATTAAAGGGGTCGGGGCTCAGCTCATCAGCTGCCATTGAGATGTTAGTGGCCACCATCTTCAATGCCCTTTACAACGACAACCACGTTAGAGTGGTCGAGATGGCTAAAATTTCCCAATTTGCTGAGAATAAATACTTCGGCAAACCCTCAGGACTGATGGATCAAATTGCGTGTGGCCATGGGGGTGTCGTTAAGATTGACTTCTCCAATACTGAGATTACCCCCCTCTCGGTCGACTTTCGCGATTACGGCTACGACTTAGTGGTTGTCGACACCGGCTCTACCCACGCCGATTTAACCGACGATTACGCCTCAATTCCTAAAGAGATGGGCAAAGTGGCTGCCTATTTTGGCCAAAAAGTTTTAAGTGGAATCACCTACGACCAGTTCCTTCAACACCTTGCACCCTTAAGGGAGACTCTAAAGAATGATCGGGCCCTCCTTAGAGCCCACCACTTTATTTTAGAGAACCAGCGGGTTGAAGGGATGGTAAATGCACTAAGAGAGGGGCAAATTGAGACCTATTTAAGCTTAGTGCGCCAATCGGGAGCGAGCTCTTTTAACTACCTCCAGAATATCTACAGCACTAAAGATGTTGAGGAGCAGGGGCTCGCTTTAGCGTTGGCCCTTAGTGAACACTTCTTGGGGGATGAGGGGGCATGGCGCGTCCATGGGGGCGGCTTTGGAGGGACTATCCAAGCCTACATACCGATTGCTAAGAGTGGACATTTTATAACCTTTATGGAGAGCTTCTTTGGGAGAGGGGCTGTTACCCCCCTCGCCGTGAGGGGGGCACCAACCCTCCGTTTAGACAAATTTGTCGAGTAGCTTTAAAACTTCGTCAATCTTCTCATTGACATCAACACCGGTTCTAAATGAGTCGCTAACACAACTCTTGAGATGGGCATGAAGGACAATCTTATTGGTCTTCTTTAAAAGGGCCTCAATAGCTAATAGCTGGGTTGAGATATCGACACAGTAGCGATCCTCCTCTACCATCTTCAAGACCCCATCGAGCTGTCCTCGGGCGGTTTTTAACATCCGCGTGACGGTGGGGTGGTCAGCCTTCATCTATTTCACCTCTTTGACTGCAGTGACGGTGTAGCCAGCCTCTTCGACAACCCCTTTCAACACCTCATCGCTGATGGGAGTTGAAGATTTAACGGTAGCGCTGTTACTCTCAAGATCGACTTTTACCTCAACCTCTCCAAGCCCTTTGAGGGCTTTATCGACGCGTCCTACACAGTGCATACAACTCATCCCGTCAATTTCTAAAACTTTCTCCATAGTAATTACTCTCCTTCCACTCTTATGTGGTTTATCATCTTTAAATCTCTTCAACCTAAGGGCATTAGTGACAACAAAGACCGATGAAAAGCTCATTGCCAAGGCGGCAAACATCGGATTCAACCGCAACCCAAAAGCGGTAAAGAAAACGCCGGCAGCCAAAGGAATCCCTAAACTGTTGTAGAAGAGGGCCCAAAAGAGGTTCTGTTTAATTGTAGCTAAAGTAGCTTTACTCAATTTAATGGCCGTTGAGACCGAATTGAGGTCGTTACGCATTAAGATGATGTCGGCTGCTTCGATAGCGATATCGGTACCGGCTCCAATCGCCATCCCCACATCGGCTCTCACTAGGGCTGGAGCATCGTTGATGCCATCTCCCACCATCACTACTTTAGCCCCTTCACTCTGGAGCTCCCTTATAGCAGCCTCTTTCCCATCGGGGAGAACTTCAGCATAGACTTTGGTAATCCCCACCTCTTTAGCAATCGCTTCAGCGGTGCGTGAGTTATCACCAGTGAGCATAACCACCTTGAGCCCCATCCTTTGCAACTCTTTAATGGCTGTTAAACTACTCTCTTTGACAGTATCAGCTACCGCCACGATCCCCAACAACTCACCATTACGGGCAAAGTAGAGGGGAGTTTTTCCCCCATTGGCCAACGCCTCACCCTTCGCACTGAGTTGGTCGGTTAGAACCCCCTCCTCCCGCATAAAGGCTTCGTTTCCTCCGAGAAGGAGGGCGCCATCAACCTCCCCTTTAAGACCTTTACCCACAACGGCATTAAAGTTGCTCACCTCGAGGAGGGGAACCTCCATCTCTTTGGCCCTCTCCAGCAAGGCGTGGGCTAAGGGGTGTTCACTGCCACTCTCTAGGGAGGCCGCCAGTTGGATAAATTCTTGGGCTGAGAGATCTCCTGCTGTGATAATATCGGTAACTTTGGGTCGCCCTTCGGTGACTGTCCCCGTCTTATCAAGCACCACTGTCGTAGCCCCTTGAACCGCCTCAAGCGCTTCGGCTGAGCGGATTAAAATCCCCGACTGGGCTCCCTTACCGGTCCCCACCATTATGGCAGTGGGGGTTGCCAAGCCTAGGGCACAGGGGCAGCTAATAACTAAAACTGCAATTCCAAAAGCTAGGGCTGACTCTACAGGTTGACCAGCAATGAGCCAGATTACCATCGTTAAAATGGCAATTATAATTACAACTGGGACAAACACCCCACTCACCCGGTCGGCCAACTTAGAGATAGGGGCCTTAGAGGCACTTGCCTCCTCAACCAGTGTTATGATTTGAGCCAGGGTGGTATCTTCCCCTACCCGCTCGGCTCTGTAGACCAATCGGCCGGTGGTGTTAACACTGGCACTCATCACACTATCCCCTTCTCCCTTATCGACTGGTAAACTCTCACCTGTCAAAGCCGACTCATCAACGGCCGAGAAGCCTGAGATGACCACCCCATCAACGGGGAAGCGTCCACCGGGACGGACAACGACGCTATCGCCAACCACCACCTCTTCAACGGGGATTTGAATCTCTTCACCTCCGCGAATAACAGTGGCGACATCGGCTGAGAGATCAATCAACTTAGAGACAGCTTCACTCGTTCTCCCTTTAGCCCTTGTCTCCAAGTACTTTCCAAAGAGGACTAATGTTAAAATCATCGCAGCTGACTCAAAGTAGAGGTCCATTGCGAAGTGGTGAGCCACCTCTAAGTCACCATGGGAGAGACCAATTGTAATTTTATAGAGGGCATAAACCCCATAAACGACAGCCGCTGAAGAGCCGATGGCTATGAGGGAGTCCATGGTTGGCGCCCCCTTAAAGAGGGTTTTAAAGCCATTAATAAAAGTTTGTCGGTTTATATAACAGACTATTAACGCCAAGATAAATTGGGTTAGAGCTAAAGTCCCCGCATTGGCAGCCCCTTTAAAGAAGGAAAAAATGGGGAGGTTGAGCATCGGCCCCATAGCAATATAAATAAGGGGGAGAGAAAAGATGGCTGACAAGATGAGTCGCCTCCCCATATCTTTCAACTCGGTGTTGATCATTTGGCTCGGTTTTTGTTCTACCGCCTTATTTTTAGGTTTAGCTCCATAGCCGGCAGAATCGACCGCTTTAACTATTATGGAGTCGTCGAGAACCGCCTCCCCCTCTACTGTTAAAGTGTTGTTAAGAAGATTGACCTTAATCTCACCCACCCCAGGCACCTTTGAGACACTCTTCTCAATATGGATGGCACAGGCTGAACAGGTCATTCCTGTAATATCGTACTCTTGTTTCATCTTTTACCTCACACACCCCTCCCCCCCTAGGGGGGGGGTATTGGTAAGGTATAATATCGTTGCCAGAGTGTCAATAGAGTTAAAAGAGTTCTTTGTAGTTGACCCCTATATTTTTCACATAGCTCTCTTTGTCGAGAAGGAGGGCTAGTTGGGGAGGAATTGGGATGCTGTGCCCCACTATTGGCTCCACGATAGTCTCAAACTTGGCAGGATGGGCAGTGGCATAGACTACAGTAGGCCCCTCTTCTGTAAGCTGTCCTCTAACATACTCGCCGGTGGCGGTATGGGGACATATTACATAATTTTTCTCATGCCATACTTTGGCTATCGTCTCTAAAATCAACTCATCTGAGACACTATAGGCCGAGACCTCACTCTTGAAAGCTTCCCAGCCGTTATAGAGGTGCATCAGCCGCTCCATGTTACTAGGGTTCCCCACATCCATCGCATTGGCTAGGGTGGCAATACTATTGCGCTTCTCAAATTGCCCATTTTCTATATAGTCCAAAACGGAACGGTTGGCATTGAGGGCCAAAACAATCTGTTTTATAGGGGCTCCCATCTCTTTGGCCCAGTAGGTACCACAACTGTTACCAACATTCCCACTGGGGACGATGAGAGTGGGCACTGCACCAGTTTGGTGAAATACCTCTAAAGCGGTGTAGAAGGCGTAGACAACTTGGGGCAAAAGGCGCCCTAAGTTGATACTATTGGCCGAAGAGAGACCCCACTCCTCTACTAGAGAGCTATCCATAAAGGCCTCTTTCACCATCTTTTGACAGTCATCAAAGACCCCATCAACACTATAGGCTTCAATATTATCGCCCCAACAGGTGAGCTGTTTCTCTTGGCGCTGGGAGACCTTCCCTTGGGGGTAGAGCACCTTAACACCTATTCCTGCCCGCTGGTGGAAGGCGGCAGCTACTGCCCCGCCAGTATCTCCACTAGTGGCAACCAGAATTGTCAACTTTTGGTCCCTCTTTTGGAGAAGACGTTGCATTGCTATCGCTAAAAAACGGGCTCCAAAATCTTTAAAGGCGGCAGTTGGTCCCCAATAGAGCTCTAGAACAGCCTCTTTGGCGTTGTGCCAGTGGATCGGGAGGGGAAAGTCGAAAGCCTCCATACAGATTTCAGCCAACTCCCCCTCTAACACATCACCTTCAAAGAAGGGGGCTAAAACTTCGTAGGCCAATTCTCCATAGGAGGAGGTGTTGGCGAGGATTCTCATCTCAAGCTGGGGGAAGTAGGTTGGAACATAGAGTCCCCCATCGGGGGCCAACCCCTGGAGAATCGCTTCAGAGGCGCTGACGGCTGGGGCATTTCCCCGGGTACTAACAAACTTCATCTCTCCCTCCTAGAGGCGGGCACCTAGATAGGCGCTGAGGCGTAATAGGTCGGCAAATACCCCACCGGCGGTCACTTCGGGACCGGCGCCAGGGCCTTGGATAACGAGGGGTTGAGTCAGGTAACGCTTAGTTGTAAAGGCGACCACGTTATCGGTCCCTTTAGATTGGGCAAAGGGGTGGTTCACATCGTAGGGGGCCAACTCAACAACACATTGCCCCTCTTTGGTCACCCGCCCCACATAGCGCAACCGCTTCCCCTCGCTAAAGGCTTTTTGGTAGAGCTCCTCAATCGGCTTATCGATTAATTCAAGACGCTCTAAGAACTCTTGGAGTGGAACATTTTCCAACTCTTTGGGGACTAAAGAGACGATATCGATATCTTCAATTTCAACTTTGTACCCCAACTCACGTGCTAAGATAATGGTCTTTCGTGCCACATCCATCCCCGAAAGGTCGTCGCGTGGATCGGGCTCGGTGTACCCCATCTCAAGGGCTCCCTTCACAAGGTCACTAAAGGGGGTAGTCCCATCGTAGCTGCTGAAAAGGTAGGCTAAAGTTCCCGAGACAATCCCTTCGATACTTATAACACGGTCGCCAGTTTGAATCAGATCTTTGAGGGTCCCTATTATGGGAAGGCCGGCCCCTACCGTTGTCTCGTAGAGGAAGTGTTTCCCATTGCGGCGTCCCACCTCCATCAGGCGCGAATAGTAGTCATAGGGGCTAGTCCCGGCCCGTTTATTGGGGGTAATAATGTGTATTCCCCGCTCCATCCACTCAACGTAGTGGGGGGGCAAATCACCGCTTCCGGTACAATCGATTAGGACGGCATGGGGGAAATAGGAGGCACCCACATGTTTGACCATCTTTTCAACTGAGAGCTCGACAGCCTCTTTTTCAAAACGATCTCGCCAATTCTTCAAATCGACCCCTTGATCGTCGAGAATCATCCCAAATTGGTTGGCAATAGCCCTGATACGGATATCGACACCAAACTCCTCATTGAGGCGCTGAGCCTCTTCTGAGATTTGATCTAAGAGGGTCCCCCCAATATTTCCTGGGCCGAAAAGCCCAACACTGATAGTTTGTTTGGAGAGGAAAAAGGCGGCGTGGAGAGTTCTAAGGGCGCGTCGGGTATCTTCCTCTTTTATCACTACGCTGATATTGCGCTCAGAAGAGCCTTGAGCGATGGCCCGTACATTGACACGTGCTCGCCCAAGAGCCCCAAAGAAGGTGCCACTTATGCCGGGGACGCCCGACATGTTTTTCCCAACAGCTGCTAAGATAGCTAATCCCAGTTCAGCCTCAACACTATGAATTTGATGGGCGCTTATCTCGGAGGCAAAGGTGCTCTTAGCCACGGCTGTTGCTAAGGCTGACTGCTCAGCTGGGACGGCGAAACAGATTGAGTATTCACTCGAAGCTTGGCTAATCAAGATTACCGAGATTCCCGCCTCTTGCATCGCCCCAAAGAGGCGTTGGGCTATTCCAGGAACTCCAATCATACCGGCCCCTTCAACATTGATAAGGGCAATCTCTCTCACAACACTGAACCCTTTAACTGGGAGGAAAGACTTGGCCCCCTCTCCATCATCAACAAAGGTTCCCGGGTGCTCTATTTGGGCAAAGGAGCGTAGATAGAGGGGAATCTTTTGGGCCAAAACCGGCACCATATGTTGCGGTCTAATGACCCTCGAGCCAAAGAATGAGAGTTCTGTTGCCTCGGCAAAGGTAATCGCTGGAATTACCGTGGCACTGGGGACATCGGCTACATCAGCCGTTGTGACTAACCTATCTTCGTTCCAGAAGGTAATCGAGGAGGCTTCAACCTTACTAGCAACCAGTGAAGCCGCATATTCGCTATCGCGGTCGAGGGGGCTATTGTCACTCTGGGGGAGTTCGCCAGTGAGGAGCAATATTGTGTTGGGGGCTACTTCCCCCTTTTTACTGTCTAAGAAGGTGTTGATATCGCCACTCTCACACCAGTAGCCGTGTCCTTTGAAGCTCTCTTTGAGAAGGGAGGTGGCCCACCCACTGACAATTGAGTCGATAAACTTTTGTGACCCCTGCGTGATATCATTGACCAACCAAGCAGCCCTCACAATTGCCTCAACTTGAGCAAAGCCCTCTTTAACCTCTTTTTCAACGTTGTTACGGTTTTTGGAGGGGACAAGGGCCTCTATTAAAGTGCTCCAACTGTGGGTCTTTCCTTCCATCATAGCCCAGAGTCGCTCATCGCGTCCCCTAGCAGCTTCAAGGAGTTGGGTCAACTCCAAATCGGTGTTACAAACGGGGGCAATAACAAAGATTAAGCCACTCTTTATCCCCCCCTTACATATCTTAAGGAGTTTATCGACTCCCCCATCTTTAACTATCATGGAACCGCTAATGGCATGTACTGCAACTCTACTCACATTCTCCTCCCGTGTATCAAAAAAAGAGCCCCTAAGGGCTCTCATGTGGTTAGACCGGTTGTGTCTAAGGCGTTATACCACCTTTTGAACCCTGCCACTTCTTAAGCAGCGTGTGCAAACCTTTATAGTCTTTGTTGTACCATTAACAAGTGATTTAACTGAGACAATATTGGGTTTAAATACCCGCTTTGTGGTAACACCAATGTGTTGCCCCACTCCACCCTTCTTTTTTGCCTGACCTTTGCGTGGAACATTGTTACCAGAAATGGTCCCTTTTCCACAAATCTCACATCTACGTGCCATTTTTATATCCACCTTGTCCTTAACATTAGTAATTATGACTCTTGGAAACATAACAGAATATTAAGGGTATGTAAATACCACCTGCCAAAAGAACTTGAATTTTGGTTTTAAGTTGTCTACGATGAGCTCCAATGGAGAATAAAATTAGTAAACACTGCCCCCTCTACCTCCTCGCCCTCTCCCTTTCACAATTAGCCTCGGCCCAAGTGGAGCAAGTAAGGGGTAAATTGTGGCAATCTGAAGGAGAACTCCTCTCTCAAGCTCTCCCCCCTCTCATCCCCCTCCAGTGGAGTAGTGAGGTCTTGCCTCCTTTTGAAAACCTAGAACTCCCTAAAATGGCTCAGAGCGTCACCTTTAATAGAATCGAAGTTGAAGAAGGGACCCTCTTTTTAAAAAGTTTTGAAAGTGAATATTTAGAAGCTGTTGAGGAGATTAAAAAGAGATACCCCGCATCTGATAACTCTAACTACCCCTTCCCCCCTTCTGAGGGGATCTTGTTGGGGAGAGGCAAATGGGGGAAAGAACCAATTGAGGTCATTAACAACGACTGGCGCCTCCTCTATCTTAGAGTTGAGTGGCAAACTCTAGGGGATAAACTCACCCATATTAGCCACCAGCTCCTAACCAATCGCCACCTTCTTTCCCACACTCTCTAGTATAGGTGTCCCATTTATAGTACACTCCCTTAGCACTCTAAATACCAATTATTGGGAGGTTTCGCCATGCGAAGACGCATTACCAAGACTATCCTGATAATCGGAACACTTGTTTCGATTCTTTTTTTCTTATCCTGCACCAAAAAAGGGGGGCAAAACACCCTCTATCTTTTTAATTGGACATACTACACACCCGATGAGATTATTGAACGCTTCGAGAAGGAGTTCAATGTCAAGGTGGTCCTTGACAACTACGCCTCTAACGAAGAGCTCTACACAAAACTTAAGGCGAGTCGGGGTGGATACGATATAGTAATCCCTTCAGCTGACTACACCTCTATCATGATAAAACAAGATATGCTGCTCCCCTTAGACCACTCTAAATTGCCCAACCTCAAATATATTGAGGAGAAGGCGCGTCAATTATCTGAGCAGTACGACCCTGGCTATCAATACTCGGTCCCCTACTTCATTGGGGCAGCCGGGGTAGCCGTTAACACCGATAAGGTGAAAGAGTACCCTCGTGATTGGACAATCTTTGGACAAAAAGAGTTGGCGGGCAAGATGCAACTCCTTGATGATATGCATGAGGTGCTGGGGATAGCCCAAGCAACACTCGGTTTCTCGGTCAATACCACCGACCCCGATGAATTGGCCCAGGTAGCTGATCTTATCAACACCGAATGGAAGCCCAATATTATTAAATTTGATGCCGAAGCTATGGGTAAAGCGTTCAACCAGGGGGAGTATTGGGTCTCCCACACCTACCCTGAGAACATCTTCGAAGAGGTACCCGAGGAGATGTGGGATAGTATTGACTTCTTCCTCCCCGAGGATGGAGGCCCCCTCTATATCGACTCGATGGTTATCTTGGCCAATGCCCCTAACCCTGATATCGCCCACGAGTTTATCAACTTCTTCCACCGACCTGAAATCTATGCCATCTTTTTGGATGAATTCCGCTACCCTTCTACAGTCAACTCAGCGGCCGATGAGTTTAGGGAGAGTGAGCCATTTTACGCGATGGAGATGTTAGATAACTATGAGCTAAAGGTCGACTTAGGAGAGCATCTAGATAAATACAACGCAATTTGGCAAACAATCCGGTACCATTGACACAAAGGGGCTAAAAGAGCATATTCGCCTTAACTTAAGTTAAGGACAGCGGTGATGAACAATAAGAAACCCTCAATTTATAAAGACCCCTCCAGTACTACCCGTTTTTTTGCAGTTCTCCTTTTTGCCGGGTTAGCCCACGGCTTTTACCAAGGGGTACAGGAGAATTTCTTAGCAGAAATTGTGGGAATTAATAAGTTTGAGAGGGGAATAGTTGAATTCTTTAGAGAACTCCCCGGTCTCCTCCTCATCTTCATTCTCGCCACTATGTACCGCTTCAGTGAAGCTAAAGTACTAAAAATTGGGATTGCCATCACCTTGGCAGGGGCCTTAGGGATCTTCTTAGTGGGGACAGGTAAAATCGTTGTGGTCCTCTGTATGGTGATCTACAGCTTAGGCGAACACATCATAATGCCGGTCAAAAATACGATCTCGATGCACATCGCGAGGAGTGGTAAATCGGGGGCCTCTCTAGGGATGACCTCTGCTATCGACCACACGGGTCGCATTGTTGGTTTTTTAGGAGTGACGGGGCTTTTCCTCCTCTTTCCAAAGCTAGGAATCTCCCCCACCAGTAGTAAGAGCTACAAGATTATCTTCCTCATAGCCACCCTTTTGTTAGCCACTGCCTTAATAGTAGTAATCAAGATGAAAGAGGGGGCTGTAGTAGAGAGGCGCAGTCGTCTCTACTTTAGTCGTAAATTTGCTAAATACTATGGATTAGAGGTCTTCTATGGAGCTCGCAAACAGATCTTTTTAACCTTTGCCCCCTATGTCTTAATCTTACAATATGGGGCAAGCACCTCTTTAGTGGCCCTCCTCCTCGCCATTTGTGCCCTCTCAGGGATGATCTTTGCCCCCCTCATTGGGCGCCTAATAGACTTTCTGGGTTATAAGGTTATCATGGTTACAGACACCATAATCTTAATGGTAGTTTGTTTTTTTTACGGTTTCAGCCACCGTATCTTTTCGTTCAACGTCGCCTTCGTCATAGTCTGTGTCAACTATGTATTGGACTCAATTATCTCACTAGGGAGTTTAGCCTCATCAGTTTATGTCAAAGATATCGCCTCTAGCAGTGAAGAAATTACAGCAACTCTTACTACAGGAATTTCTGTAAACCACCTTATAAGTGTCCTAATTGCCCTCTTAGGGGGATACCTCTGGCAGGTAGCTGGTATAGAGATTCTCTTCACCCTATCGGGAATCTTAGGGCTCATTAATACCATATTTGCGGCCACTATTAAGGTGGAGAAGAGGAGTGAAGAGATAGCTTAGTCTCTACAATTTTTCTCTAAATGGGACCCGTCGATTGGGGCAATTTTCCCGCTCACAATAGGCACAACTCTCCCAATCGTTCTCTTGTGAGGCGAACATAAGGCCTGCAATACTCTTATTGGGGACCATAAGGGAACTTGCAGTTAGAGTAACTCCGACTTCATCACCCCTCCCTAGGAGTCTAAAGAGCCCTTGCATCGCTTCAATGGGCCAAATGTCGACATTACCAGAGCCAGGATTGACACTTTTAGGGCGACTGATGTGCCATTTTTCACGACAGAAGGTGAGCAGTTCACGCCTAGCGGCCCCCAGAGCTTGGGTTTTGACAATATCGAGCCAAAATGGGGCCAACATATCGAGGGAGTTGAGGTCGTAGCTCTCCATCTCATCTCCACAGGTGGCGACATAGGCGAGAACACGGTGGACCCCGTCTAAAGCCTTGAGAGCCTTTCCTTTAAAGAACTCACCCTCAATTGTTATTGTTGGAATCCCATCTTCACTCTGGTGCTCTTCTATAAAGAGCTCCCTTATTAACACTTTGGGTTGCAGTCGCTTAGAGGCCTCCTCAAAGAGGAAATTAGCCTCCCCTTGGGCGTCATCTAGCGAGTCGTAGAGGATACTGCGCTGGTATTGGGGCAATGAGGGGGTAAATTGTGGTTTTAAGATGATAGAGCTAATCTCTCACCTCCCTTATGGGGTCTCAACACAACTGAAGGGGGTGTTGCTGAAGTTTTGCCATGCCTGCTCTATAAGGGAGAGGGCATCGATATTAGCGGCAAAGATAGCCATTACGCCAGGCTCTAAATTGGGGGGCATCTTCCCCTCACTCACTCTAACGTGGGGTCCCACTGCGTCAACAATTAGAGACTCCTCCCCTTGTGTCGGGATGAACCCCTTCATCCTAAAGAGGTGGTTTGAGACAGTTGAGAGAAATTGTTCTAGCGCCTCTCTCTCAAAGGGGTAAGTGGGGAGGAAGGTGCAATTTCTGGGGCGTCCGTGAACTCCCCAACCACTGTAAGCTGCTCCATCAATTTGTCTTAGGTCGACACCAGCGTGTGAGCTGTCGAGCAAATCGATCATCGCTTGGTCAACTACACCAAAAGAGGTGGTAAAGATGGGAGCTAAGGGTCTTAACCCTTTAATGCTCTCCTCAACCTTCTCAATAGTGGTCTCATCGACTAAATCGCTCTTGTTGATAATAAACCAGTCGCTAAAAACTACCTGCTCTTCAATTGTTTTTAGAGATTGACTCAAAATATGGTAGCGCTCAGCATCGACGACACAAATCATCCCACTATAACTAACTTTATGGTTGGTGCGCCGCTGGATATTTGAGATTATTTCGAGAAGGGGTGAGGGTTTGGCCAACCCTGAAGCTTCAACAATAATTGCATCGAGGTTGAGAGAAGCCATCTCTTCAACTGCAGCTACAAACGAACCAGCGAGACAACTGCAGAAGATTTGCCCTCCTGACAAACTCTTAGTGGCACTAATCTCTCCATCCCCTTTTACAAGGGCGCTATCGACGGTGATTGCCCCAAAGTCGTTGAGAATTAAACCCACCCTTTTGTCACTCAGGTGCCCCAACAGACTGTTAATTACCGAACTTTTGCCCGACCCTAGAAAGCCGGTGAAGAGGTAGAGTGGTGTTGCCATTAAAAGACCTCTAAAATCTTGTTAATCAGCTCTTCTCTGCTCGGTATAATCGAGGAGTAGGCCAATTGACCGTTGATGTAGATACTAGGCAGTTGTTTCACCCCCACCTCGCGGCATCGGGCAATATTTTGGGGGTCGGTATATCTGTACTCGATTAGATCGACCTCCTTATCCATCGCCTTAACGGCATCTTGGGCAGCGGCCCACATATAGGTACAAGCAGCGCAAGTGAGTGAATCGAGGGTAAAGACCTCCACTAGGGGGCGCTCTAGGGCACCATAGTTGGGGAGCTCCCCCTCAAAGGGGATTTCCTCCCCCTCATAGTTCTCCACCATCTTACGGGCTGAGTCGGTCTCATGAACGGCGTGCTCGACCGCAATGGTGTTCTCTATTGGAGTGTCGTAGGGCATATCACAACCGGGAGCTATGATTAGACGTCCCGGCGATAGTGAGTCAATTAGGTCGACCGTTGTCTTCATATTATCTTGTTGGTTTCCAAAGAGCATCACCGATGTTAAGGGGATATTCCCCCCAATCGTGATACCATAGCGGTCGGTAATCTCTTTAGCTTTAGCCAAGTCGACGTTCTCATCGACCGAGATGGAGTCACATCGAGTGTGGCACATGGGTTCAATGTTTTGGGTGGCATTACCACACACGAAGAACGAAGAGAGAGAGTTCTGTGAGCGGATATAATCAAAAAGGGCACTAAAGGGGCCACTCATAAATTGGTCGAAGTGGTTGGCAGAGATTTGGGAAATTAGGGGGTCAACAACAGCTATAATGTCAGCCCCAGCCTCTATTAGGTAGAGCGAGACCGCCTTTGCCACCTCCTCAGTATACTTCAGGAGATCATGAACATACTCTTCGTTGAGCATCATGTCCATAAAAATCTCGGTCCCCCTAAGGTGGGAGGCGAGGGTAAAGGGGCCACAACAGAGGCCATAGATGGCTGTTGTCTCCCCAATTTTTGGTTTCAACTCGCGTATTGCATCGAGATGGAGTTTTAGGCGTCCCTCATCTCTCGCAGGGATTTTTGTAGGGATCTCTTCAGTCGTAGCAAGGGGGTGACTAGCTACACTAGGGGGGCCATCATCGGACCACACCATCTCACACCCCAAAATTTCAGCTTCGATTTGGAGGTCAAACATGACCGGTTGTCCATCGGGGTGGTAGAGGCGGTTAACCTCAAGGGCAGCCTCTACAAGGGGGCCCAATTCGGTTGAAACTTTCTTAGCCCCATAGCCCACCAACTTCCCAGCGTGCACTCCGGCAAAGGGGAGCCAAGGTAATTTATCGATCTCTCGTCCAGCAATAGTACCCAAAATTCTCTCTTTCCCGGTCATGTAGCTCCCCGTAAAATTATATATTTTGGCAAATACCTAAGGCTACCTCAGCGGCTGTTGCAGCGTCGGGGGTATAGTGGTCGGCTCCAATCGTCTCTCTAAACGAATCGGTTACTGGAGCTCCTCCAATCATTACCTTCACCTTATCTTTCAAGTTGGCCTCATTGACTGCATTAACAACATTTCCCATCTCTTTCATGGTTGTAGTTAAGAGGGCAGAACAGGCGATAATATTAGCATCGTTAGCAATCGCCTCTTCGACAAAGCGCTCAGGGGCGACGTCGGTTCCAAGGTCGATTACTGTGAGACCTTTCCCTTTCATCATCATCCCAACCAAGTTTTTACCAATATCGTGGAGGTCTCCCCGTACGGTCCCTATAACAACAGTACCGCGTGCTTTGGCACTACCAGCGGCTAGATGGGGTTGTAAAATCTCCATTCCAGCATTCATTGCCCTAGCAGCAATCAAAACTTCGGGGACAAAAATCTCATTGTTTTTAAACCTTGCACCCACAACATCCATCCCAGATAAAAGTCCTTGGTCTAAGATTTCTTCAGGCTTAACTCCGGCATCAAGTGCCTGTTGGACGAGCTCTTTAACTTCTTTAGCTCTCCCCTTTTGTAGAAATTCCGAAATCGCTTGCATGTCAGCCATACAAATCCCTCCATCTTTGGATTTTGTTTTAAGCTTGATCCGCGAAGCAATCATTAACGGCCAAGGTTTCCTGACTCGCACATCAACCGCGCCTACCCCTTCCCAGTTTCCCAGTGGTACCTTGTAGGTTTGTCCGTGCTTACAGTGACGGGCTCGTGGAGGATTTACACCTCACTTCCCTATGTAACCGTTACCATACGATAACTCATACTACACTACAAATCTGTAAACATATTACGATTTTTTATAAAATATTACGATTTAGCCCACTTATTAGGTGTGAATTTCTTGGTTATCACTCTCGTAGCGCCCTGAGCGCTTCCGGTATTGTCCTGGAGAGAGGTGCGTTACACTTTTAAACACCTTTGAAAAGTAGCTCTGCTCATCAAATCCGACCAGTCCGGCAACCTCTATTATGGGGAGAGAGGTGTTGAGGAGTAGCTTTTGGGCCTGCTCAACCCTCAATCGATTGATGTAAGCTGAGAAGGAAATATTCATCTTTTCGTTAAAGATTCGGCTGAAGTAGTTAGGGCTCAACCCCACCTCTTGCGCTGTCTCTTCAAGGGTAATCTTGTCACGGTAGTTTTTGCGAATATAACGAATTGAGCTGGCTATGACCGAGCCGTACTCCTCATCTTTTGAGGCGAACACTAGGTCGGTAAATTGGTGAAGCACTTTAGAGAGCCATACACTCATCCCCTCAATCGTTGTGTAGTGGACCACCTCGCGCTGGAAGCGGAAACTCATCTCAAGGATCTCCTCTTGAGGACCTCCTCCTTGAACGGCCGCCCGCGAGAGGAGTGAGATTAACTCCATAACCCTGAAGTTTATCCTTTCAATTGAGGCTCCGCTCGTGAAGTAGATTAACCCCAACAACTCATTCATAATCCTTTGGGCAGAACGCCTGTCCCCCCATCTTATAGCCTCTTGGAGTTCCATCTCCTTCTCAAAGGGGTAGGCTTGGATAACCTCCCCTCGATTGAGTTTAAGGTTTTGAATCTGCTCCGAAAGAAGAGATTGGGTGGTGAGAGCTTCACGCCCCTCAACCATTAAGTGCTTGGAGTAACCCGAAGCCCAACCCGCACACATCCTTAAAACCTCAGAGAGGTTATGAATTAGAGAGACATCGATTACCGCGAGGGAATTGAGGAGTTCTTGGGCCTCTTTTTTAACCCTCTCATCACCCAATAGTTTGTCACTTAAAAGCTCTTCTGGTTCAAATACCGAGACCGGTCCAGCTATGATGGCATACTCCATCCTTCCATCCATAATGACGGGAGAGACCCAATAAACTAATGAGAGGAAGGTAAAATAGGTGTAGGAGCCTCCAAAGCGTTCGGCTAAAGAAGCGTAGTGGCGATGGGTCTCAAAACACTTCTCCCCCCACTCTTTATCGAGCTTAGCAAATAGGTTTTCAACCTCAGGGCGTTGTCCCACCAACTGTTTATTAAAGAGGTCGAGAATCATGCATGGAGTGCCAGTCGCTAGGCTATAGTGGTTGGCAACATCCTTCACCCCTTGAGGAATTAGAGGAGCTTTTTTGTCCATTAACACTCCCCAAAAAACATCTGCTCGACATACTCCTCTTGGAAAGCCAAGGAAGAAGAGAGCTCTATATATTGCGCTTGTCGCCTAATAGCCTCAACTTTTTCTCCTTGGGATTTTAACATCAAAACCATCAAGGCCCCCTTCCCCGCTGCGTTGCCGGCACTTACAATCTTCTCAATTGCCACTTTTGGCAAAAGGCCAATACGCTGCGCATTGGCACTATCTATGTAGGAGCCGAAACCACCTGCAACTATCACCTGGTCCAACTCCTCCACCTTTAAGTTAGCCTTTTTGAGGAGTATTTGGCAACCGGCAGCAATTGCAGCCTTTGCTAATTGCACTTCACGCACATCGCGGTGGGTAAAAGAGACGTTATCGGTGAGCTTTAGGGCTCTCCCTTCACTTGTCATCACTAGAAAGGGGTGCTCTTCAACCATCGCCCCACTCTCATCAACTAAGCCACTCTCGAGTAAGAAGGCCATTACATCGACAATTGCCGAACCACAAATCCCTTTAGCCTTCTCCCCTTTGATGGTTGAAGTGGCCACTGTCCCATCTTGATGGGCCCAGACACGATCAATGGCACCGGGAATAGCCCCCAACCCCTGCCTAATCGAGGCCCCTTCAAAGGCGGGCCCGGCGGCAGAAGAGCAGCAGTAGAGTTTTGAGCCATCCCAAAGGGCAATCTCCCCATTGGTCCCAATATCGATATAGAGCACTTTCTCACTGCGCTCCGTTATACCAGTAGCAAGAAGGCCTACAGTAACATCACTGCCAATATAACCTGAAACTAAGCCTGGTAGAATAAGTTTTGCCTCTTGGTTAAAGCCAAACCTTTGGGCCTCTTCTAGGCGTGGTTCGCTGAAGACGAGAGTAAAGGGGGCATAAGCGATAGTGCTTGGATTGGCCCCCACTAAGAGGTGAATCATAGTGGGGTTACCCACTGCCACAATCTCTTTTAACCGCTCAAAGGGGATTGAATAACTCTTTAATAGCTCATCAATCATAGAGGAGAGTTGGCCCGTAATCGCTTTTTGAAGCTGTTCAAGCCCCCCTTCCATCTCATCGCTGTATTGGATGCGACTAATCACATCACCCCCATAAACCCGTTGTGGATTCATATGGGAGAGGTGCGCTAGAATCTCTTGGGTGTCGAGGCGCACTAGGTAGACAACAACAGTGGTGGTTCCTATGTCGATGGCACACCCATAGCTGTTCTCCTCAACATCGTCTCTCCCCTCCACTTCCCCCTCTGAGAGCAAGAAGGTTGAAACGACTTGCCCCTCCCCCTCCAAGCTTAAGGGGGCGATAGTAAGGTGCCCCCCCAACGGGAGGCGTAGACGACAGGCAAGACGTATCCCCTCATCAATCTGTTGTTGGGTTAGGAGGCGCTTTTCATCCTCATCTAAGGGGGAGCCCTCCCCCTCTAAGAGGTGCACGATACACTTCCCACAAAGACCGTTACCCCCACAAGGGGCGGCAATTTGATTAATACCCCCCTCGCTAAGGAGGTTTAATACGGTGCGCTCAATCTCACTGGTGAGCTCAACTTTTCCCTTCTCAGTAATGACGGTGAGGCGACCTATCTCTTTCACTTTTGGTAAAAATCTCCTATTTTTTGGCTTTTTGTAGACTCTGAAGCTAAATTGTGCTAATCGCATTTATTCTGTTCTCATAAAATGCATGTTATTCCCTCAGTTGCATGAATTGTAAAGGGCTAAAAAACATGCGTCAATAGAGAATAGTTCAATTTACCCACTGCTACTACAAATACACACTATGGTTATTTAGCTCCCTCTAAGTAGAATGTCCTTAATAATTTATATGTAAAAATTCTCCTCTAACTCTAAGTATAGTCAGAGACTAAGAGGTGTAAGGGTGCCTCATCCTCTACAATTGCAGGGAAGCGTCCCACCTCTTCATAGAAGCGGTTGTCGGTATTATCATCGTTGACCAGCGACACCTCTCCCACTAAGGTAGTCCCCTCTTCAGACCAAAAACGGTGGTAAACAAAGGGCTCCAAACAGATGCTCTCCCCTGTTTTAAGGGTGACCACATCGCCCCCTTTAACTTGCCGTTTAATTCCATCGATTGAGACCTCAAAATCGTCATCACTGAGCCCCTCATCGGGTGTTGAGGCGTAGAGTTCAATCTTTAAGACCCCACCCCCTCGATTGATAATATCTTCCATCTTATGGCGGTGGAAATGGAAGGGTGTCTCCTGCATCTCTTCGACTATCATGATTTTCTCAGCGTACTGCTTGTCTGACTTTCCCTCTAAGTTGCCGTTACGGAGGGTGAAAAGGAAAAGACCCCGCTTAGCAAAGTCGCCCGAACCAAAGTCGGTGATATCCCAGCCAAGCATACATTCTTTAATCTCACTAATCTCATCTCCCCTCTTTGCCCACTCTTGGGGACCCCAGTAGGCCCAAGGGGGGAGCGTCCATTTATGTTTAGTCAAAAACTCTTTCGCTCTTTTTTGAATTGCATTAATTTCACTACGTTTCATCTTATTACCCTCTTTTACGCCACTCTTTAACCGCCTCAACCATCGCCAAGAACCCTTCTGGGGGGACATAGTCAGCAATCTGATTGCCCGAGCCTATCGCAATTCCCCGCCTTCCTTGGCAGAAGGAGAGCACCTCTGTAACGTATTCTTTGATTGTTTTCTCATCCTCAATACAGAGGACATTCATATCGATTCCACCAAAGTTTCCAATCCTCTCCCCATAGCGCTCAACCCAGGTTGAGAAGGGGGCTATCAGGTCTTCGTTGGAGTGTTTCGCATCAATACCGGTCGCAATAATTGGCTCCATCA
>DUOJ01000112.1 GCA_012838895.1 Spirochaetales bacterium | reverse complement strand
AATTGAAACAGATGATTAAAGAGAACCAAAGTGAGCTCTCTAAGTATGGCAGTAACCACCGCCAGATCCTAAAGCGAGTTGCCTCTTATTCTCGAGTTAAGTTCAAGGGTAAGTATAAAGATATATTCTCCACTCCCACTAAGGCCCAAGAGACAATCTTCGCTGCCTTTGACATCAATATCTCCCCCAATCAATGACCATGCTTAAGGGTGTGCGAAATTTTGGGCTGATAGAATCTGTAGCGAAGGTCTCCTAAACTCTCCTTTCTATTGGTTTTCGCCAGTGTGTTTGTCTAAATCTACCTAATTTCTAGATTTTCTTAGTGCCATTTAAAGACACCTCTCCTAATGGGTGGTAAATCAGGGCAAAAGTTGTCGTGTTAAGCTACTTTTTCTAGCTTGGGTACTATACAGTATTGCAGGATTTTAATAGCAGCCAGAAGTAATACCCCGCACATCAAGCAGTGAGCTACTTTATCTGGTCCCCTAACCATAATCCTTGAAGGGATTAACCAATCCTTTAAATGGGCATTGGCTCGTTCGACTGTGCTTCTAACTTTGAAACGTTGTTGTTCAGTAGGTGTAAGAGTCCTTTTTTCCTTTCTCCTCTTATTGGGATCTATAATAGGGACTTTACCAATACTAGAAATATAATCGCTGATTGTTGAAGCATCGTAAGCACTATCCATTACCGAATAGAGGTGAATCACCCGTTCTTGACTCATCTTCTCCAATGGGATTGCTACTTGTGAATCATGGACATTGGCTGCTGTTACTACAGCTGAGACAGGAAGACCAAAGTCGGTCACATCTAGATGGAGTTTGTAGCCTTTCCAGTAACTGTTGTTACCTTGGCTGTTTATCTTACATCCCCAACTGCATTCTCTGTTTAATTGGGACAACAAATGCTCCACAGTCTGACTAACTTGCTGTTCTAAAACAGTTTGTTCTTTCTCTTTAGGTTTACTCCCCTTTTTAGGTCTACCGCGTTTGCCTTTAGGTTTCACCTCTTTCTTTCTATTGGTTGCTTTTTCCCTAGCCTCTATGGCAGTTGAATCCCTACAAATATGACCAACAATATGATCATCCATATAAGTAGTCACTAATGGAGCTAACACCTCCTCCATCAGTTTTTGCTGAGCATAGTATGAGAATCTACGGCTAAAAGTAGATTCACTGGGGACTTTTGTGAAGCCACATATTTGGCGCAACGTTGGGTCACTTAATAGGCGATTGCGTAGTGATGAAACGCTATCTATTTTGAAAAACTGCTTGGCTAAACAAGAGCGTATCATAGCTAGCTCCTCATAAGCTTTACGTCCTACGCTAGCTCTAACCTTCTCTGTTTTAGGGAAAAAATCTTCCACCACTCTCAATACATGAATGAAGGTTCGATGTTCATCAGCTACAAAACCTTCAAAAACATCTTGAATTTCATAAGAAATGTCGAGTAACAGTTGGCAACTACCAAGGATTTCTGATATGCTTTTCATGGACCTGCTTTCCCCCTATTTGTTTGTTGATAATAACATTATAGAGGATTGACGGGTCCATTTCTATATATTTAAGCAATTTCTTGCTTTATTGTCAAAACTTAAAAAGGGCTAAACGGTTTCTAAAGAAGACAACACTATAAATGTAAGCTTTTTCCTATTTTGCAAGAACCTCAGGTAATTAAGTTTTAATCTCTTATATTATGAATAATTATGTCAGAGAGGTCGAGAGAACCTTGGCGGATAATTTTATACTTATCACCACTCGTATCTAAAATAGTTGATGGGAGAGAATTCTCTCCAATTTCGCCCCTCACAAAGAGAGAAACCTTAGCTTTAAAAGCTCCATATATTTGATCGAAGGCGTTTAGAAAGGGCTCTCCAGTTAGGTTGACACTAGTGGTATAGAGGGGCTTTCCCACCAATTCTAAAAGAGCGATAAGAAATGCATCAGCTGGAACCCTTATAGCCGTCGTCCCCCCCCATATATCGGCGACAATCACAGTCAGAGGGGCCGGCCATAAAGAGAGGATAGCTTCATCAATGGGACACCTTGCAATTGAGTTAGCCATCTCAAGCGTTACAAGTTGGATGAAGTGTTTCTCACCTCCGCGCCCCTTCAATTGATTAAGTTTGGCTAATGAGAGGTCAACTACCCCAACAATCCCATAGATCGTGTCGCAGGGCATAATCACCAAATCACCCCCCTTTAGGTGATTGGCAATGAGAGGTAAGCTATTGGGGTCACTTTTTTCGACAACCATAGGTGTAATCTAGTTTAGTTCACCTCTTTCGTCTAGAACTAATCACTTTAATCAAAACTGCTGTAACGGTAACTAAGGCAAAAGAGATAAGGGCAATCAGAGGGGTAGAGAGCCCTTTAAAGGGGGCTTTTAGAGGGGCATTAACTACCATCTCCCCCTCGTTTTCGACCCGCTCAACGACACTCTCCCCTTGTGAGTTGAAAAAGTAATAGACCACCTCTCCCCTTTGGGCATAGCCACTCCGCTTACCCTTCTCCAAGAGGGAGTCGCGTTCCCATACCTCCTCATAGAGGCGTTCTAGTGTCCCTAATTGGGTCTCTTGAACTTTAAGCAACTCTTTTTCAACAGATAACTGACGCTCCAAAGCGCGGTTAACAACAACTCCTTTGTTTCCAAAAATTCCATATAGGAGGGAAAAAGAGGTAATTAGTGCTACTATAAACAAAAATATATATTTCCTTGTCATAATTTGGTCTAAACGGTATAATACCCACCATATAGTTGCTCACGTTGTTTGTAAAGGGAGAGCAAAATAGGGAAAAGGAGATAGCCAATGGAAAAACAACCCTCTAAGGGTAACTTTGGTACCATCTTTGTTACTTCAATCATAACACTGATATTGTTAGTAGGTGTAATTCTTTTCACCTATTTTTACATTGTCCCCAACACGCCAATTGCCAATCTATTAATCTACGGTAACGTTGTTAAGTTTCTCCCTATAATTATCGCCTTTTTGATTCTCTTAACCCTCTTCATCGCCTACCCCCCCTATATTCCTAAAGATACCGACCCTGAAGATGAGTTAGAACTCGACCACTACACCGCATCGCTTTATAACCTCCCCCTTGAGGAGGACTATATTTTTATTCCACCTCCACTTACTCCAGTTGGGGCGGAAGTAGCTACTACTCCATTTGTTCCCCCTGTCGAAGTAGAACCAGCGGCCCCCGTCACACCTGTTGTGGAAGAGCTAATCACCCCTGTTGTTGAACGTCCCAAAAGAGTTGTTCCCACCCCGCTTAAAATGGAGGTCGATTACACCTCGCCAGCGGTTCTTTTTAACGACTACCCCTACCCAATTAAAGCCGATTCTGATATCGCTCAACTCTTAGCTCCAATTGAAGCCACGACTGGTGAGCTTGTCGATTCTATCAGCAACACCTTCTATGAGCGCTTAAATAGTGAGCTGGAGAGTGCGCTACAGTTTGACTACAACCTATCGCTAGCCCGTCTCTCACGTAACATCTCAACTGAACTTGAACTGAGAGGACTCACCTATCCAGCCGATGATGGGACCCTCTATGTTATTCTCCCCTTCTATAGCCGCCAAGTGAGTCGCTCTTTCTTAACGACTCTCCTACACGAGAGTAGCGCTGAAGGGCTCAATATTGGGCTGACCAGTTTATCTGGACGGAGAGTTGATGATAACAAGCTTCTTGAAGAGGTGAAGGTTGCCTTTAACCTCTCGCTCGAGCGGGGTGACTATTCGATTATAAGTTACGACGACTCGCTAGTCCTTTAGGGGGATATTAAAGACCATCCCATCGCGGGCTAAAAATGATTTAGGAAAAATCTCTTGAGCCTCTTTAAGGAGTCGCTTTAGCTCCCAATCGTTATAGCGGGGACTGTAGTGGATAAGACCCATCTTCTCAACTTCCCCATCAAGGGCTATTTGGGCGGCCTGAGTGGCTGTCATATGCTTCTTCTCTAGGGCACTCTCTAGGAGGGCATCTTCAAACATCCCTTCACACAAGAGGAGATCAACCCCCTTCACATGGTGGGCAATCTTGGGGGAGTAGAGGGTATCGGTGACAAAGGAGAAGCCCCGACCACTACGCGACTCTCCCATCACTTCGTGGGGGTGGATAAGCTTGCCCCCCTCCCCTTCAACGGGGGTACCACTTTGAAGCTTAGCCCAAAGGGGGCCTTGGGGAACTCCCAAAGCAAGTGCTTTCTCTGGGAAGAAGATTCCAGGACGCATCTTTTCACGCAGGGTATAACCAAAACAGGGTTTAGTGTGGTCTAATTTAAAGGCCTCTATTGTGTATTCGGGGGTCTCTAGAACACGCCCCTCACTAACGGTGTGGACCACAATTTCGTAGTTGATATACATATCGAGGATACGACGGGTTTGGTCAATATACTCTTTAAGACGGGGAGGTCCATAGATATGGAGCGGTTCATCACGCTCAACTTGGGAACTCAACATCAACATCCCCGGTAAGCCAGTAACATGGTCAGCGTGCATATGGGTTATAAATATTGCTGATATCTTTTTCCATTTAAGGGCCAACATCTTCAGCGATATCTGGGTCCCTTCGCCACAATCGAAGAGGAAGAGGTCCCCCTCGCGGCGCACCATAGCTGAGGTTAAAAAGCGTCCAGGAAGGGGCATCATCCCCCCTGTCCCTAAAACAAATATTTCAAAGTTCATCTCTAGAGCCTACCGTTCTATCAATCTTGTTGCAACACTTCGAGGGGAGAGATCTCCTTAATCCTCTTTAAGGTAAACATTACTGTAACACTCGCAATTATTACCATAGATCCCACTATAAATAAAAGGTCTGTGTAAGCCACTACCACCTTAAAGTCGAGGAGGTAGTAACGCAACCCCTCAAAGCCTTGCTTAGAGAGCCACACCAAAATTGGACTCAGGTAGTGACCCAACACCAACGCCACAACAAGACCCAGTGCAATGCCTAAGATGGTTACAACCATCACTGCCCAAAAGTAACTCCTCCTAATGCTCTTCTGTTGAGCCCCCAGTGCCTTAAAGAGGGCAATTGCTTGAAAAGAGTCTTGGATTAACTCATTTGATACTGAAGCGACATAGACCCCAGCTACCACTAAAATAAGGATGAAGACCAACAAGATCACTTGTCGGCTAGTGACAAAATTTTGGTAGACAGTACGGTTGAATTGGTCCCATGAGGCCCAACTCCCCCCTTTTGCTAAACGCTCACCCAACTCATCAAGGTGCCCACTACCCCTATTATCGACCAAAACCTCGAGGTAGGAGCGCCCCCCATTGGGGAGATACCGTTTAGCCACCTCATAGTTCAAGAAGATTAGCGAAGAGTCGAGTTCATAGTAACCGGTGTTGTAGGTGGTAGCCACTTGGGCTAGCATCGGTCGAACCCCCTTTTGTTCCCCCTCGGGAATCAAAATAAAAGCAACGCGCTCGCCCACCTCGACATTGAGCTCTTTCAGGAGGGTTTCACTCACCATTATTTGGGCTACACTCCCCGTACTCTCAGCTTTAAACTCTTTAATTTTTAACTCTGCGCAGCGTTGACTATTAAAATAGTCCTCCTTGACCCCTTTCAACTTAACCTCAGCACTCTTATCACGCGAGTAGATTATCCCATAGCCACTAGTGACTAAATCACTACTTTGAACTAAAGGATCATCTAATTCATCTAGGTTATAGAATTGAAGGTGCCCATCTTGGAGTAAGATATATTTGTCGGTAATCCCCTGCATCATCCCATCCATGAAGATGAGGGCCAAGACGAGGGGAATCATCACCAGTGCAATTAAAAGGGCACTCCTCAAAAGACGCCGCCTTTGGTAAATCAACTCTTTTGAGGGGAAGAGAAGATGCGAGAAGAGCCAAGAGCTAAACAAGGGTGAGCCCCCTATTTTGAAGGAGATAGAGGTGGTCACACTTTTGGGCTAAGGCTTGTTCGTGGGTCACCATTAAAAGGGTACGCTTCTCCTCTTTGACCATCTCTAGTAAGAGGTGTTCAACCTCCTCTTTTGAGGCTTCATCGAGAGACCCTGTCGGCTCATCGGCGATTATTAGCTGGGCACCATTTATTAGGGCGCGACAGATTGCTACCCTTTGCCGCTCCCCACCCGAAAGTTTTTGGGGCTTATGGTGGGCTCTCCCTCTCAAGCCTACCCTCTCTAATAGTTCATAGGCCCTCTTTTTAGCCACCCGAGCACTCTCCCCCATAATTAGAGCTGGGATTGAGATGTTCTCTAGAGCACTAAAATCTTCTAAAAGGATATGGGATTGGAAAACAAATCCAATGTGGCGGTTACGGTAAAGAGAGAGCTCTTTGTCGCCCATCTTGCCGATATCATCACCTTTAAAGAGGACTCTGCCACTCGTGGGACGATCTAAAGCCCCAGCTAAATTGAGGAGAGTACTCTTTCCAGAGCCACTTTTACCCACAACTGCCACTGAACTCATCGCCTCAATTGAGAAATTGAGCTCTTCTAAGATTGTGAGGTGGCTCGACCCCGAGGGGTAGATTTTGGAAACATTTTCAAACCGTAACAACACTTCACTCATGGTTCAATAACTCCATCGGCTCCCTCTTTAGGAGAGAGCGACACCCAAAATAGGTGAATAGTAGCGATAACAACAAGATTACCAGGGCAACAATAGCTATCTCAAGGGGAACTATTGTGATTGTGAAGGGGTAGGTCAAAAGGGGATTATTACGCCGGGTAAAGAGGTATTGAACCCTATTGAAGAAAGAGAAGACCCTGCCAATATGGGTTGAGAGGAGCACCCCGGATGCCACCCCTAAAGCGAGCCCTAAACTTGTTATTAAGAGCGATTGGAGAATAAAAATTTTAAGAGAACTCTTTTTAGGGGCCCCCACTGCCCTTAAAATTGCCAATTCACGTTGCTTAACAAAGAGGAGGCGCGAAGCAGCGCTCTTCATGTTGACCCCTAAAATTAGAAACATAAAGGAGAGGAAAAGGTACATCATCGCCTTTTCAAGGGTTAAGGCCGAATAAAAAGCGCTATTAAGTTGCTGCCAACTCTTCACTTCGCCTTGGGGGAAGAGCTCTTTCAAATCAGCTATAACCCCCTTTGAGTTGTTAATGGCCCTCCCTTCTAGATAGAGACCAAAGGCGATACGTTGCAATCCAATCCTCTCTAAAAGGGGTTGTGATGAGGTTATAAGGGTCGATTCATTAAACTCACTTAAGGAGGTGGTAAAGAGGCCACTCACTCTGAAGGAGAAGTTAACAGGAGCTAATGGAGCGGTTCTTCCAGGTACCAAGATTGTAATTTGCAACTCGTCGCCAACACGAGTCCCCAATTTATAGGCCATAGTAGAGCTGAGAGCGACCTCCTCTTCACCTTTTGGGGGGTGCCCATCAACTAAGAAAAGGTGGTCCATAAAAGGGTTCTCTTCTAGCCAGATCGTCTCATCAACAACTCTGAGGCGCCCCGTGGAGCTCTCTCCATTGCGTAAGGAGCCCACCATAACTTGGGTGTTTACATGGGGATAGACCCCTGCAACACCCTCTAGAAGAGCTATTTTTTGGGTTATTTCTCCAATATTTTCGTTACTTGTAACTGAGAGTTGGAGGTGGAAAGACTCTATCGATTTAACTTGGTCGAGCAGGTCACTTTGGAGAGAATTCATCAAAGCTAGAAGGGTTATTAAAGCCATCATCCCGATCGCTAGCCCAAACACTATAATTAGTGAGGCGCTACGGTGACGATTGCTCTTAGAGAATGCGTAGCGGTAGGCAATTTTGGGGGTAACCATCACCTCTCCTTACGGTACTCTAAACTTAAAACCCTCTTCCCATCAGGGGCGTAAGTGACATCGGCATAGGGGCGCCCCGCCTCAAAGAGGGTCACTACCGTTGTACCATCAAAGAGGAAGCGACTCGCTTTTACGGGGACTGAGTCGAGCCATTCGGTCTGGGTCTCTAAATTGCCCTCTTTGTACCAGCGCTCTAAGCGCCTCTCCCCCACCCCTTCTCTAACCAACTCAATCGAGTGGTCTAATACCCCGTAAGGGTCGTAGAAGAAGGTTTGAATAACTTCAGCCTCTTCCCCCTCTCCTTCGTGCTGTTCAACCAACATCCCATCGGGACCATAGTACTTCTTTATCCACCCATCAAGGCGCTCTTCACTTACAACTAGGCGTCCCGCCTCGTCATAAAAGACACTACTCTTAACCTCCCAGTTTTCATTGACCCAAGCGTTGCGCACAACTAAATCGTGGGGGTAGTAGGTTAAAGTGGTGACATTAACACCACTCTGTTCTCCATATAAGGGGTTAGTCCCCTCTTTAGTAAAAGTGCTCCATTCGTATCCACCATTGGTTTCAATAACCCTAATTCCCGAAAGGAGCCCCTCCTCTCCCCGGTAGAAGGTGGTGAGACTATCTAATTCGCCGTTAATCAACTCTTTCTGCTCTATTAAGCGCCCTTCGGCATAGTTGTAGAGGGTTATAAAGAGGTTCTCGCCTTCACGACTTATAATCCTTTGGGGAAGCCCTCCTTCGTAGGTTGAGATCACCTCTTTGAGGAGTTGGCCAGTGAGCGAGTACTCTTTGGTTAAGACCTCCTGCCCCGTATCACTAGTGGTAATTTGCTCCGATTTAATCAAGCGCCCCTCTTCATAGAGGGCCCGGTTAGTGTGCAACTTCCCCTCATCAACGACAAGGGAGTAGTAGGACGATCCACTAGGGTCCAATTCAAGTGCTTGCCCCAAACTGTTGGAGCGATAGGTAGCCCCACTGAGGGGGAGGAGGGAGAGGACCACCCCCAAGCTCAACGCAACAAACCACCGCCCTCTATCCATCACTCTATTCCAACGAGGGTATTGAGAAATTTCTCTTTGTCAAAGAGCTCTAAATCCCCATATTTCTCACCAGTACCTACTAGTGCAATAGGGATAGAGAACCTCTCTCCGATTTGGATTAAAGACCCCCCTTTAGCTTGGGAGTCGTATTTAGTTAAGATTATGGCATCAATCCCAATTGCCTGATTGAATAGTTCAGTTTGGGAGACCCCATTTTGTCCGGTAGTGGCGTCGATTACCAGAAATCGTTTGTAATTACCCCCCTTGGGAAGGCGTGAGGTAATCACCTTGTCTATTTTTTGCAACTCCCTAAGGAGGTTATCTTTAGTGTGCATCCTTCCGGCAGTGTCGGCCAAGATAAGGTCATCTTTTCGAGCAACACCACTTTGAATTGCATCAAATATTACAGCTCCGGGGTCGGCTCCGTGCCCCTGCTTCACAATCCGCGTTCCGGTACGTTGGGCGTGGAGGTCCAATTGGTCAATAGCGGCAGCCCTGAAAGTATCACTAGCTGAAAGGAGAACCGATTTACCCATATTTTGGTAATAGGTGGCCATTTTGGCAATGGTCGTTGTTTTTCCCACCCCATTGACCCCTAAAATTAGAAAAAGGTTGGTTTCTCCCTCTATTAAGGTGGGCTCATAGGCCTCAATTTTACCCCTTAACACCTCTTTAACGAGGTTTTGAATCTCAACGGCAGAGCTCTTCTTCTCCTCTTTAGCTCTCTCCCTCACCGCATCGGAGATCTCCATAGCGGTACGTGCCCCTAAATCGCCCTCAATTAACATATCTTCAAACTCTTCAAAGAACTGTTCATTGAATGTTGGTATTTTGAAAAAAGCTTTTAATTTGGCTCCAAAGGTTTTCTTCATCGCTCTTCCTTATCTAAACTATTGGGAACTATACTTCGTTTTTTGGTAATATGCAAATAATTGGTAAGAAGCATCAAAAGTCGATAGGGCAAAGGCCCCTAATGTCGCCCAAACTAGGGGTTGCCACAAAGGTTGCTGGGAGAAGGTGCGACTTAAAGTGTCGACCAAGATGGTCCCACCGGCAAGGATTAAACTCCTCCCTAATGCCTGGTAAAACTTATTTTGTGAGCTACGAATTATTACCCCTTGCTCCATCCAAAGGGGGTTCAAGTTAATCTCAATCTCACCCACAGCAGTACCAACCTGTTTTACAAGGGGCAGGCGCCCCTCTTGGGTGGCGTAAAGGGTGTAGGGGGGCCTTTGGTTGGGCCAGACAAGGGGCAAAGAGGCGACTAAACCGTCACTAATTTGGACAGTTGGACTTCCTGTAATAGAGGTTAATAAAAGAGGTGTAGGGTCAATCGCTTCAAGAGTTAGCGTAAAGGGGTTAATTGAGCCTGCCTCTAAAGTAACTTTTTTCTCAAGGGGAAGGTACCCAGGGGCTACCCCTCGAACCATATAATCACCCTCCACAAGGGGGATAAACCTGTCGTAAGAGTCTCTTTTCTCTCCATCAATTGTCAAGGAGATCGTTGAGGAGAGACCTTCTACCCCTAAAAGGGCGATTTTAGGGTCGACAAGGCGATTCAGTAGCGTTATAAAAAGGTCCCCCGTAAGGGTTGAGAGCTCTTGGGGCTCAACTATTGCATCATAAAGGAGTTCGTCTAGAAGGATTAAGCGTAATCGATAGAAGCGGTCGAGGCGCTCAATTTTAAAGATGAGGAGGGTATCAAGGGCGTTGCTACTTAAAATGTAGTCGATTAAAATAGCCTCTCCCCCCTCTACCCCCTTAATGAGCTCAAAAGGCAATTTAAGATAGATCCACTCCCCTGCTATCGTCTCTTCAAACTCAACCACTAACGGCTCATACTCCCCTTGGGGAGTTTGTCCATCCCCTTTGGCAATCTGTTTATGGGCCTCTTCGAGGTACTTAAGGTACTCTTGACGATTTAGACGCTCCTCAATCTTTTCTCTAAAACTCTCTTCACACGCTATTTGCGACAGGGCATTGGTGGCGAAGGCAAAGAGCTGCTCACCAATTGGACTCTCAATATTAGCCGCTATAGTTGGGAGGTAACCCACCCTTAAAGAAGGGGCTCCCATTAGAGGGAAAAAGAGTAATAGGGCTAAAATAGTCAATCCTACCCGTTTTATACCCATCCCCTACCTCTCTGCCTGCCATCTAAGGAACGCTTCGATGAAGGGGGTAATCTCTCCATCCATTACCGCTTGAATATTCCCCATTTGAAAATTGGTGCGGTGATCTTTCACCATGGTGTAGGGTTGAAAGACGTAGGAGCGGATTTGGTTCCCCCAACTAATCTCGCGCTTCTCTTTGGCCTCTTTAGCTTGTTGTTCAGCCTGCTCTAGACGGTAATACTCATAGAGGCGACTCTTTAAAACTTTCATCGCCAAAGCCTTATTCATATGTTGACTCCGCTCATTTTGACAAGCAACTACTATTCCAGTTTTTAGGTGGGTAATTCTCACCGCTGAGTCGGTTTTATTAACGTGTTGTCCCCCTGCTCCGCCGGAGCGGTAGGTGTCGATTCTAAGGTCACTGGGGTCGATTTCAACCTCAATGTCGTTATCGATATCGGGGGTGACATAGATCGAAGTGAACGAAGTGTGGCGCCGCTTATTGGAATCAAAGGGGCTAATTCTCACCAGACGATGGACCCCTGTCTCCCCTTGGAGGTAGCCGTATGCGTAAGGTCCTGTTATCTGCAGAGTAGCCGACTTAACCCCCCCCTCAGCCTCTAAGAGGTCGACAATATTGACCTTATAGTCATTCCCCTCACAGTAGCGGATATACATCCGCATCAACATCTGGGCCCAATCACACGCTTCAGTCCCCCCGGCACCAGCGTGGATTGTTAAGAAACAATCATCGCGGTCGTGCTTTCCAGAGAGGAGGATCTTGAGGCGCAGAGCCTGAAAGGTTTTATCGAGAGCACCGATTTGTTGTTCAACCTCTCCAATAATGGAGGGGTCATCTTCTCCGCTATAGAGCTCCAACAGCTCCCCTAGCTCATCAATTGAGGCTATAAGGTCGCGCCAAGGATTTAGGGTCTCTTTAAGAACAGAGAGTCGATTAAAGTGGGCTTCAGCCCCTCCCCGGTCATCCCAGAAACTGGGAGCTAAGGTCTCATTTTCGAGAGTTTCAATTTCAGCGGCCAATTTAGGAGGGTCAAAGACGCCTCCAAACATCGTAAGCTTCCTCTTTTATCTCCTCAAATTGTTGTAAATTCTCAATATCCACTATTCTCTCTCCTTGCTAGGGCGCTTTGCACGCCGCTCAATTCTAAATGCCAAAGTCCACCGCACCTCTTCACCGGGGGCTAAATTAAACTCCCACAAAGGAAGAAGGAGGGTGTGGCTATAGAGCTCCTCCATCCCCATTACGGTTGGCAGGCGCACCCAAAAGTCGTCTTTAATTAAATCGAAGCGACTATCAGAGGCGATTGAGATAATGGTGCGGTTTAAATCGTCACTGACGCGCACATTTTTAAGGTTGGGGGCCACAAGATGCCCCTCAACTAGTCCGCGATTCCGATTCTTCTCAATGGTATAGAAAGAGAGGGGTCCCTCCTTCATCCCAATCGCTAGATTAAGTTCACTTCCAAAAATCCCCTTAGAGGGGCGCTTTCCTCTGTTACAAAGGGTAAAGGTGGTAATAATTGTTTGGCTTCTAAAGATAAAGTGCTTCTTAACCTCAAGCTCCCCCAAGTTGAAGGGGAGATTTTTAAAGAGGTTAGTTGCATAGATTTCGTTACTATTTTTTGAATCGACCTCAAGGGTGTAGTTGTAGGAGGCGGTATCGAAGACGAGGCGACTCAACCCCTTACCATACTCCCCAAGTTTAGTGTCCGCAGCTAAAAAAACATCGGAAAATGAGCGCTGAAATGAGCCATCTTGGAGTGAGTGGAGTGAGAGGCGGTTGGCCTCTGCCCCATAGCCACAAAAGGTGTTACCGTAGTTCCAACCGGTGGGGAGAAAGTTAATCTCACTCAAGGCCCCTCCGACAGGGTCGACTACAACTCCAATATTCTTGCCGACCCAGACCAACTCCTCTACCCCATCGTAATCGAGGTCGACCGAACGCGGATAGGGAATCTCTTCGTAGTTGTTGAGCAACTTCTCAGCTTCATTGAGGTGGCGGTAGACATAGGAGCGGTAGCTACGGCGGTAGCACCCCCCTGATGAGTCGAGGACAAAAGGGGCGCCACTGGCAGCCTTTAAGAGGAGGGAATTGACCCTCTTCTTAATATCTTTGTTTTTCCTAAATATCCTATTTAAGTTGACAAGGTAGAGGAGTCGCCCATAGAGGTGGTTCAGCTCCTCATATTTAATTAAGACCTCGTTAAAGGCGTTGATATCGACCAGCGAAGAGTCTCTTCCATACCACGAGGCGCCCAAATAGCCCCGCTCTTTTATCGATCCAACCGGGATAGCTGTAAGGAGTTCACTACTCCCTCCAATCTTAGCAAAGCAACTCTCAAGGATTTGGGTAAAGAGTTCAATCGGGGATGGCAAAGAGGGCTTAAGGGCAGTGGCTTGGAGCAGGTCGTCAAGGTTAACCATAAGGGTGTGGTAACGGCTAGAGGTGTCAAACTGGAGCGCCTCAAGCTCTTCAGTAAACTCTTTTAGTTCAACCTCACCACTACGTAGGTTGGCAATTAGATTGTTCACCCCATCATTGGAGACAAAGACCTCAATCGTCTTCCCCAACTCTTGCATGGTGAAGGGCTCTAAAGCGACATGGAGGTCGTGGAGGCGGTCGTAACCTGAGATGACAAGGCGGTCCAGCATCCCCAAGTGCATCGCTGAGACGTAGGTGGGAGTCCAAATCTGGTTAAAGAACCAAGCTGAACGGGAGCGCTTACCAAAGCGTTTACGGATAATAGTGGTGGTAGCTTCAAGTTGTCCTGAGCGGTCTTTCCCCTGAACGGTATGCAGGAGAGCTTGTTGGTAGGAGCCAGTTAAGAGCTCGAGTTGCTCTTTTTTCACCAAATCTCCAATCAACATATTCATCTCAGGGTGGGAAAGCTCAAACCACTCATAAATTGGACCGGGGAGGTAGAGGTGGACCTTTAGTTCTGGGTTGTTGTAGATATAGGTGAGGAGCGGTTTATAGACCTCACTTAAGGCCCTCTCTAAAACATCGAGGGGGGTTCCTGAAGAGAGTTGACTATAAGCGCCTAAAACTAAGGTCATTCACCTACCTTGCTTTCACTATACATTTTGTGGGGCAAGCCTCCGCAGCCTCACCAATTTGGGCCATCTCACGACTGTAATCGATAGTAGCCAAGAAATTGGGGACGACACACCCCGACTCGGGATACTTCCTTTCACAAATCTTACACCCAATACACCCCACACTGCAAATCTTTCGCACAACACCCCCCGAGTCGAGACTGTTACAGGCAATGGCATGACTTCCCCGATAGGGAATCATCTTAATTACCTGGGTAGGACAAACAAGGGTACACTTGAGACACCCAATACAGAGTTCCGGGTCGACTACTACATTCCCTAAATCATCGCGACTAATGGCTTGAGTAGGGCAAACCTTGATACACGAACCGAGGTGGAGACACCCATATTTACAAGCCACATCCCCTTGGTGGATGAGGTGGGCCGCATTGCAATCCTCAATCCCCTCATAGACAAAGTCGCGCTTGGTTAACTCATTATTACCTCGACAGTGGACGAAGGCAACCATTTTCTCACCAGCTCCTCCCCCATCGGAGGCAACCCCCAAAATTGAGGCGACCAGTTCTCTAACCTTGACTCCCCCCGGAGGGCATAGCCCATTCTCCGCTGTCCCAGCTGAGAGGGCATTAGCATAACCACTACAGCCGGGAAAGCCACACGCGCCACAGTTAGCCCCCGGTAGAACCGCTAAAATCTCGTCAGCTCGCTCATCGGTCTCGACAGCAAATTTCTTAGCAGCAAAAGCTAACCCTAGCCCTAAGATGAGGCTAAGGGTCGCAATAATTAAAAATGCAAACAGTATATTCATATTCAGATTACCCCAAAAGATTGATTAAGAGTGCTTTATCAAAGGCCATAAAGGCGAGAGCCATAAGCCCCCCCGATATAAAGGCGATGGGGACCCCCTTGAAAACCTTGGGAACCGGTTGTAGTTCCATTCGCTCCCGAATGTTACTCATCAATATTAAGGCTAGGGTGAACCCAATGCCACCGGCAGTCCCGGCACAAAAGCTCTGCATTAAGTTGTACCCCTCAGTGATGTTGAGAATTGCTATCCCTAAAACAGCGCAGTTGGTAGTAATCAGAGGGAGGTAGATCCCAAGTGCTTGGTAGAGGGCCGGTGAGTTCTTTTGGATAATCATCTCAACAAACTGGACCAGGGCAGCAATTACCAAAATGAAAGTAAGTGTTTGGAGGTAGACTAAGTTAAGGGGGACTAAAACAAAGGTGTAGACGAGGTAGGTCATAATTGAAGCAATCCCCATAACGAAGGTTACCGCCATCCCCATCCCTATGGCCGATTCACTATTCTTTGAGACCCCAATAAAGGGACAAAGCCCCATGAATTGGGTCAAGATAAAGTTATTAACAAAAATATAGGTGATAAATATTGCTACATATGACATTTAGTTTACCCCCTTTCTCTTCTCTAGGTAGCCAAAGAAGGCTTTTAGATAACCCATTAAAAGAAGTGCACCTGCTGCCAAAGTCATTATCCTTACCGGATACTTATAGAGGAGAGGAATTTTTATAACTCCGGAGAAGTTGCCAATAGAGATTAGAGTGATTGTCCCCGCTCCAAACACCTCGCGAATCAGGGCAATCATGGTTAAGGCTAAGGTGAACCCCACCCCCATTCCAATGCCATCGAGGAACGAGTCAAAAACACTGTTACGGTTGGCAAACGCTTCAGCCCGCCCCAAGATAATACAGTTGACCACGATTAGGGGGAGGTATATCCCCAAAGCTTGGTAGATTGCAGGGGCGTAGGCGTGCATCACCATCTCAACAATTGTCACAAAGGCGGCAATTATTACAATATAGGCGGGAATGCGTACCGAAGGGGGAATTATATTCTTCAAAAGTGAAATAAAGATGTTGGAGAAGACTAGGACAAATATTACCCCCACCCCCATTCCTAAACCGTTAATAACTTGGGTTGACACTCCGAGAGCTGGACACAAGCCCAACATGATTATGAAGACCGGGTTCTCCTTAAAGAACCCTTTGGTTAAAATCTCTTTTTTACTTTGAGCCATTACTTGCCTCCCAAAGATTTAACTAAATTGGAGCCGTAAGCAACTGTTTTAGCCACCCCGGCAAAGGTGACCGAGGAACCACTAACTGCGTCAGCCTCCTCTTTGGAAAGCTCTCCCTTGCTTTGAGGAACGCTATTTGTCCCCCCAGTTCCAATAAACTTCTCCATATAGGAGGGGATTTCTGCTTTCTTGCCTAAACCGGGAGTTTCGCTATTAGCCAGAAGACGCGCATCGATAACTTCACCATTATTGAGGTAACTCACCATCATCATCATCTCCCCGCCATAACCAACGCCGGTGAGTTGAACAATATAACCCACAGATTTTTGACCCTCATCAAGGAGCGAATAGAGAGTAGAAACTGTAGAGTCACTAATCTCTAGACTCTCTCCTATTTGGTAAGGACCAGCGACAGTCTTAAGGGCCTCTGCAACCACCTGTGCCTCATAGAGGGCAATTTTGGGGGCTGTAACCGCGTTAACCACCGCCAAGGTGGTAGCAGCCACTGAGGCGAGGAGAGCCAGAATTAGGCCAACTTTTACCATCTGTTTCATCTCTTCGCCTCCTTAACAACCTCTCCAAAGGGCTTCACTTTAATAAAGCGATCGATTGTTGGCACAAAGATATTCATCAAAATAATGGCCAAAGAGACCGATTCAGGGAGAGATCCGTAGTAGCGTAGGAGGAAGGTGAAGAACCCCACCCCCACACCAAAGATTATCCTCCCTTTGTTAGTTATAGGGCTGGTCACCATATCGGTCGCCATAAAGAAGGCGCCCAAAATCATCCCCCCACTGAGGAGTTGAAGGACAAAATCGCCTTGGAAGAATCCTAAGCCGTTTCTCAGTCCACCAAAGGTCCAAGCTAGGAGACTAAAGGTGCCTAGAAAGGCGACCGGGATGTGCCAAGTAATAATCTTTTTAACTAAAAGATAGATTGCCCCAATTAAGAGGAGGAAAGCTGAAACCTCGCCAATAGTCCCCGCCATATTCCCAAAGAAGGCATCAACGGTGTAGGGCGAGGGGCCAATTTTAAAGACCTTAGTTAGGGCGCCACTAACTTTACCGGCAAATTGGGTGTAGGGGTAGTTGATACTCGCCAAGATTGAGGGACTCTTCATCCCCATGACCGTCCCCTCCCCAATTAACCCCTTAATCTCGGTTAAGAATGAGGCTGATGAAAAAGCATCAACCCCCTTAAGGGTTCGCGGGAGGCGGTAGGTGTTCATTAAGTTGGTGAAGGAGAAGAAGACAAAGGCCCTCCCCGCCAGAGCTGGGTTAATCCAGTTGGCCCCCAGTCCACCAAAAGTCCACTTAACGACGAAGATGGCAAAGGCGGCAGCTACAATGGGGACCACAATGGCCGTATCGACACTGAAGTTCATCCCAATTAAGAGACCTGTTAGAAAGGCCGACCCATCGGCGAGGGTTGAAGCGCCTCGCTTTAAGTTGAGGAGATACTCAACCCCCATTGAGGTGGCAATCGAAACAACTAGCAGTAAAAGGGCGCGCCACCCAAAGAGGTAGACTCCCCACAAAGCTGCTGGTGTTAAAGCAATCGAAACATCCCACATAATTGAAGAGGTTGACCCCTTACCGTGGAGATGGGGCGATGAAGATAAAACAAATTTTGGACTCTCCATTTACTTCCTCCCTACTCTTTTGCCAAGCTTCATAGCGTGCACAAGTGGTAAATTGGCTGGACAGACATAGGCACAGCAGCCACACTCTTTACAATCCATCAAATGGTTGGCCATAGCGACCTCGTATTGACCATGGTCAATTAAGCGGTAGAGCTTGGTTGGTTGTAACCCCATTGGGCAAGCTGTTATACAGCGCCCACACGAGATGCAGGGGGTTGTAACCCTCCCTTTTTTGGAGGGGGCTAAGGCCAATATACCGCTGGTCCCTTTGGTGATAGGGGTTGTGGTATCCCAAAAGGCGAAGCCCATCATCGGTCCACCGGCAATATAGTTATCTGTCTCTTCACACGCGGTTAACTTTAGTAAATCTTCTACCTTGGTCCCTATGGGGACTAAGAGGTTCTTCTTATCTTTAATACTCTCTCCGCTGAGGGTGACGACTCTCTCAATAAAAGGCTTATTGAGGGCTACTGCCTCCCAGATGGCAAAAGCAGTACCGATGTTGACCACAACTGCCCCAACGTCGAGGGGGAGTTTCCCAGAGGGGACCTCTCTCTTAATTATCGCTTTGAGGAGTTGTTTTTCATCACCTTGGGGGTATTTAACTTTGAGAGGGACTATCTCAATAGGGTGCCCCTTCTCTTCAATAATCTGACGCAAGTTGTCTATAGCGTCCCGCTTATTGTTCTCAATCCCAATGGTAATCTTTTGGGGATTGACGATTTTAGCAACATAGAGAATCCCTTCTAAAATCTCCTCCCCCCGCTCTAACATCAAGCGGTGGTCACTTGTCAAATAGGGTTCACACTCCACCCCGTTGATTACAAGGTCGTTAACTTTCTTACCTCGGGGAATGGAGAGTTTAACGTGGGTAGGGAAGGCAGCCCCTCCAGCCCCGACAATGCCCATCTCCTTTACAAGGTTGAGCAGTTCAGCACCGGTGTACTCTTTTCTCTCCTGCAACGACCACTTACCAAAGGGGTTTTCACTATCGACGGTGATTACGAAGGCGTCACTGATAACGCTGTTGGCTAAGGTTATCTTTTTTATATCACTAATAGTGCCATTGACGGGAGAGTGGATATTGGCACTAATGAAGCTGGTCGACTCCCCTATCTTCTCCCCTGCCACCACCACATCACCTTTAGCCTTTAGGGGCTTGGCGGGTGAACCGGTATGTTGGGAGAGGGGGACAATTAACTCACTAACCGCAGTGAAAGGTTCAATTGGTTGTCGATTGGCTAACTCTTTCTTATCTTTTGGATGGACTCCACCTTTGCGGAAGGTTGCTAAAAACTCCATGTGTGGTACTCCTTTGGTATTAGACGCGGTAAATCCCCTACTCTCGTAAGAGGAGGATTTATCAGGTAATTTAAATTATCACTTCATATCTTAAGCGAAAAACGGTATAACAGTAAATATGAATCGTATATTCCGCTACGCTTTTTGGAAATTAAAAGGGGTTAAGGTCTTTGCTTTAGTGGGAAAGAGTGGAACCGGTAAAAGTTTCCGATCAAAGCTGATGGCAGACAAACACAATATAGATCTCATTATCGATGATGGTCTCCTTATAAAAGGGGACCGGGTATTGGCTGGGCGTTCAGCTAAGCGAGAAAACAACTTCTTAACTGCCGTTAGAACAGCCCTCTTTGACGATGATGAGCACCAGAGAGAGACGATAAGTGCCCTCCAAAAGGAGAAGTACCACCGAATCTTAATTATTGGAACCTCCGAGAAGATGGTCTATAAGATTGCAGCACGCCTCAAACTTCCCCCTCCCGACCGCATTTACCACATCGAAGATATTGCGAGCCAAGAAGAGATTGAAACGGCCATGCGTATCCGCTTTAGTGAAGGGAAGCATGTTATCCCAGTACCTGCTATCGAAATTACCCGAAGTTACCCCCAAATTGTCTACGACTCACTGAGGGTTTTTTTCCGTAGTCGCTTTCGCCTCCCCTGGAAGAAAAACAAATCTTTTGAGAAGACTATTGTCCGTCCTGAATTTAGCAAATATGGGCGTATCACCATGAGCGAAGCAGCCCTTACCCAAATGGTGATTCACTGCCTTGATGAGTTTGACCAACTCATTAAGGTGACTAAGGTCAATATGAAGATTGTCCCTGAGGGGTATAAACTGACTGTTAAGCTACGCGTTCCGATGAAACACCAAATTGCCTCAACCCTCTCTGAGCTCCAAGAGTACATTGGAGACTCCCTTGAAAAATATGGGGGAATCTTTGTGGCAGGCATCGACCTTGAGATTGAGGAGTGGTCTTAAATCCTTTTAGGTCGTCGCCGCCCCCTACTTTGAGCTGCCCTTAACTGCCCATACTGCTGTAGAGGTGGTTTAGTGCGCAAACAAGTTGGAGGGACATTGACCCCTTCCCCTTTCAAGAGGAGAAGTGTCGCCTGCTCAACATCGTAATTGGGAGGGGTAATGGGGTTTATTAGCCGCTTTATCTGGGCATAAGTCGCCTTAAAGAGTTCACTAACACTCACCTCCTCGTCTTGCTTGATGGGGAGGATAATCGGTCTCACTAAGTGGAGGAGCATCTCCCCTCTAAGGGAGTCGAGCCTTGTGTTACGGTTGAGCTCAATCAACTTTTTAACCTTTTCATCAAGAGATTCGAGTTGGTTAAAAATCTCTTCTAAGTTAGCTGAAACGGCAATACAAGGAAGGAGATAGACTAAGAGTTGGTGCTTGTTGAGTTGCCTCATAATTGGGGCCGCTTCCCCCGAATAGAGGACCTTAAAGACCTCTTCGGTCACCCTAGAGTTGGAGACTTTAGTCAACTCGTAGCGATTTTTGCGAATTGAGCGTTTAATGTCGCGCTCGAGGTAAAAGCCGGTAAAGACACTGTACTTAACGGCTCTTACCATCCTTACTGGGTCGTCAATAAACGAGGTTGTAAGGGGGATAACTGAACGGATTCGCCCCTTTTTAATATCATCCATCGCCCTATTGAAGTCGAGAAGGTCCCCCGTTACTGGGTTGTAATAGAGGCTATTGAGGCTAAAGTCGCGCCGCTTGGCATCTTGTTCTACCGTCCCATAGATCGATTCTTCATCTCCTGAGCGGAAAGTGGAGACTTCGAACACCTTGTCGCGAAAGATCAGGTGGACTAATCTGAAGCGCTTGCCGATTATACGGGCATTCCAAAACAACTTTTGAATTTGCCTAGGGGTGGCTGAGGTGGCGATGTCAAAATCTTTGGGTATATGGTTTAGAAGGAGGTCGCGCACAGCCCCTCCTACGATATAGGCCTCTGCGCCGGCCTCTTGTAACTTCTTAACGACCGCCAAGGCGTCCTTGTCGATTGAAGTCCCTTTTATGGGGTGTTCTTGGGCTGTATAGACATGGGCAACAGGAATATTTGAGCCATCTTCACCTTTTTTATAACGTATTAACATCACTATCTGCTATTGTAGCTTCTCTTGCAGTTTCCCCTCGATTTGTTTACACTACAATGTGTATACTATCTCTTTTAAAAATGCAACAGGAGCTGTTTCGCATGATTCAACCCAGAGTACTAAAAGGCTTTAGAGATTCACTTCCAAGCCAAGAAATAGTCAAAAAGCAGGTGATAGCCACCTTGGAAGAGGTTTTCTCTTCCTTTGGTTTTGTCCCCATCGATACCCCGGTTTTAGAGTACACCGAAGTGTTACTAGGCAAGGGGGGGGGAGAGACTGATAAACAGATCTTCCACTTTGTAGATAACGGTGGGCGCGATGTAGCAATGCGCTTTGACCTCACTGTCCCCTTCGCCCGCTTTATGGCAGGCAACCTCCACAAGCTTCCCCTCCCCTTCAAACGTTACCATATCGACAAAGTGTGGCGGGGAGAGAATCCCCAAAAGGGGCGCTACCGTGAGTTCTACCAGTGCGATTTTGATATTGTCGGAATAGACTCGGCTGTAGCCGATACTGAAATATTATTGATGATGAGCGACGCCTTTAAGGCGATGGGACTCTCACGCTTCACTATCCACCTTGCCCACCGTGGCCTGCTCAACGCTTTTTTAAATCACATCGATTGTGGTGACCATGCAGTCGAAATTCTCCGCATAGTTGACAAACTGAGAAAGATTGGGGAGCAAGCCGTTAAAAATCAACTCATAGAAATAATTGGCTCAGATGAAGCAGCCGCTGCTATCCTCAATTATATCACCCCAAAAGAGGGGGAAAGTACAACTCAAACTATTGAACGCCTCTCTGAGCTTGCCGGCAACGAGGAGGAGCACACTAAACGTCTCAAAGAGATCTTTGCCCTCCTCAACTCCCTCGGCATTGCCTCTAACTTTATCTTAGACCCCTCTATTACCCGGGGCTTGGATTACTATACCGGGGTGGTCTTTGAGACCTTCCTAACCGATTTACCCTCAATTGGATCAGTCTGTTCAGGGGGACGCTACAACGACCTTGCCTCCCTCTACACCAAAGAGGAGCTACCGGGAGTGGGCTCATCAATTGGCCTAGACCGCCTCTTGAGTGCCCTCGAGGAGTTGGATGCCTCCCTAGCCCACAGCGCTTCATCTAGTGATATCTTAATCCTCTTCCTCGATGAGACCCTTCTTCCCCTCTACTTAAAGACAGCACAAACTTTAAGAGAGAGTGGCGTTAGATGTGACCTCTTCTTAAGTGACAAAAAACTGATGGCACAATATAAATATGGTGAAGCTCACGAAATCCCCTACGCCCTCTTTGTTAAAGGTGAGGACGATTTCACCCTCCGTAACTTAGAGCAACGCAGCGACCATGAACTCTCTTTGAAGGAGATTGTGGCACAGGTAAAGGGTACTCTTTAGTGTTGACAATGAGCCATCTTCCCGTTTACCAACACCGAGAGAAGATTCTAGAGGCTCTCAAAAACAACCAAGTTATTGTTGTAGAGAGCCCTACTGGTAGTGGAAAAACGACCCAAATCCCCCTCATCTTAAACGAAGCAGGTTATGCCAAAGAGGGGATAATTGGGGTGACTCAACCGCGCCGGATTGCCACCCTTTCGGTCACCTCCTTTATTGAGAAGCAACTCGATGCCCCCGAGAGTTATGTCGCCTACAAGATGCGCTTTAGTGACACTACCAAAGGGGAGACAAAAATTAAAGTAATGACCGATGGGATTCTCTTGATGGAGGCTAAAAACGACCCCCTCCTCTCAGCCTACTCGGTGATGCTGATTGACGAAGCCCATGAGCGGAGCTTAAACATCGATTTTGTCTTGGGATTACTGAAGAATGTGTTAGCTGAGCGGAGCGACTTCAAGGTTATCATCTCCTCAGCCACCATCAACACCAAGGTCTTTAGCTCCTTCTTCAATGGAGCTCCGATTATCTCAATAAAAGCGCGCCAACACCCAGTTGAAGTTATTTACCAACCTTTAAAAAAGAGTGATGACCGCGATGAGATCTATATAAGGATTCGCGAGCTAGTGGGGCGGACTGCCAACCGCTTCCCGGGAGATATCTTAATCTTCCTCCCCGGCGAGTTTGATATCAAGATGACCCTTCAATACCTAAGTGAGGCCAACTTTAGCCATAAACTCCTCCTCTTACCCCTCTTTGGACGCCTCTCTAAAGAGGAGCAAGAGCGGGTCTTTATCCCCACCCCAAAGGGGAAGACCAAAGTTGTGGTGGCTACCAATATTGCCGAAACAAGTGTCACCATCGATGGTATCACGACGGTAATTGATTCGGGGATTGCTAAGCTCAACTACTACAACCAGAAAAACTTTACCAGTTCCCTAATTACCCTCCCCATCAGCCAAAGCTCGTGTGAACAACGCTCTGGGAGGGCTGGGAGAACCGCCCCCGGCCGTTGCTACCGCCTCTACAGCGAAGATGACTACAACAGTCGCGAGATGTTCACCCTTGAAGAGATCTTAAGGACCGACCTCTCTGAGGTAATTATAAGGATGAGTGAACTGGGGATCTTTGATTGGGAACGCTTCCCCTTTATAACCCGCCCCAAGAGTGAGGCGATTAAGAGTGCCGAAGAGACCTTACTTTTAATTGAAGCAATCGATAAAGAGCGCCATCTTACCTCAATTGGGGAGATGATGGTTAAGTTCCCCCTCCTCCCCCGCCACGCGCGAGTTATTGTTGAGGCGATGTACCGCTTCCCCCAAGTGATGGAGGAGGTTTTAATAGCAATCAGCTTCCTCTCAACCAAAACCCCCTTTATTCTCCCTCCAGGAGAGGAAGAGGAGGCAAAAGCGGCCCACCACACCTTTAATAGTCAACAAGGGGACTTTATCTCTTACCTCACCATCTTCAACAGCTTCACCTCACATGCTACCAAAGAGGAGAGAGAAGAGTTTTGTAAAAAGAGCTACCTTGACTACCCCACTATGGTGGAGATTTTCCATATCGAAGAGCAGTTGAGTGAAATCGTGAGTGAAACAGGCTTCCCCCTCACCGGTGGAGGGTCAAACCAAGATTTTCTCTGCTGCCTCGCCGCTGGACTCCTCCAGTATGTCTGTATTAAGAGTAAACGCAACATGTACCGCAGCCTCAGTGTTGATCAAATTTTTATCCACCCCGGGTCAGCTTGGTTTAAAGAGCTACCCCAGTTTTTATTAGCCGGCGAAATTGTCCAAACTAGTCGCCTCTATGCACGCACCGTCTCCCCCCTCAAGCGGGAGTGGCTCGACCTAATCCACCCCGCCCTTAGGCCCCGCCTCTTGGGGGCAAAAACTGCCAAGAAGGGGGAAAAAGAGGTGGTACGTAAAGAGGCTGTTGGCAAGAGTCTCCCCCTCTACGGCAAAGAGTTTCAACTTATTACGATTGGCAAAGCGAAGCGCTCAATGGTAATAATCCCCTACGAAGAGTTAGATTTCCTTTATCACAAGAGTAAGAGCTCTAAACGGGCGATACGTAACTACCCCTCCACCCTAATGTGGAGAGACCACTATATCCATTATGGGGACAAACTCCCCACCCTCCTCAACCTAAGGGGGAAGTTGAAACCTGAACAGGGGATCTTAGCCTCCCCTCCAGCAGGCACTTTTGGGATGGATGATTTGCCAAACTTAGTCGACAACTTAGACCACCTCTTAGCCTTCTGTCGCCTTAAGAGGAAGAAACATCTCGGCTTTGTCCAACTGGTGTTGCAAAACAATGGTCAATACCGCTTCAGCTCAACACGTTACTACTTTGAAGCACTCGACACCTCCATCTACGCCTTGAGCAACTTAGTTGATGAAATTGATCGTAAAAAGAGTGACAAAGAGTATCAGAAGGCGAAGGGTCTCCTAAATGAACTCGTCACCCTATTCGATGAGTGATTCTATCAGAGCATTGGAGAGATGGGTTAGCTGGTAATTGCCCACCCCCCTTAAGAGGACAAAGCGAACTTGCGAACTTCTCTTCTTCTTATCGCTTTGTAGGGCTGCCAAGAAAGCTGGTTTATCAAGGTTTGAAGAGAAGTCGCTGAAAGAGTAGAGCTCAAGGAGAGCAAGGGCTCTCTTTACAAACTCTTTAGGCGTTATCCCCAACTCTAAGCCAGCCAACAGGGCCCGACGCATCCCCCAAGCTACCGCCTCTCCATGGGAGTAGCGGCTAAAGTTGCCCAAAACTTCGAGGGCGTGGCCAAAGGTGTGGCCAAAGTTGAGCACCTCCCGAATCCCCTTGGTCTCAAAGGGGTCTTGTTCTATATACCCCTTTTTAACTAAGAGCGATTTATAGAGGAGCTCTTTAAGAAGATTTTCATCCCTCTCTTTAACCTCTTGGTAGTTCTTCTCCAAAAAGAGGAGTAGCTCCGCATCTTGGCTTATGAGGGCGTGCTTCACTACTTCAGCTAACCCATTTTTATACTCCCTCATTGGGAGGGTTTGGAGCACTTGTGGAACCAGATAGATCTGTTGTGCCGGGTAGAAGGTCCCTAAAAAGTTTTTACTGGAATCAAAGTCGATAGCTGTCTTTCCCCCAAGGGTCGCATCGACCATCGCTAAGAGGGTGGTAGGGACTAAAATTAATTGACACCCCCGCATATAGAGAGAGGCGGCAAAGGCGGTAATGTCACCAATCACCCCACCTCCCAAAGCTACTAGAGAGTCGTCACGGCCAAAACCGAGCTCCTTGGCACGCTTTACAATGGCTACGACACTCGCCCACCCCTTCTCCTCTTCGCCACTGGGGAGAATTAAGTGCTCTATCCCTAAAGGGAGGAGAGGGGCAGTGTTGGTATCAGCGACAAAGAGAGAGCGCCCCGTGAGGGTGGCAAGGTGGTTCCAGAGGCTATCAAGAGAGGGGGTAAAGTAGAGGTCGCTGTGCCTCTCCCCTAAGGTGACACTAAACAACTTTTCCATAGGGGTAGTCTACTCGCTTCCCCCCCTTGTAACAAGGTGAGTAGTTGTCAAAAAGGCCATTTTAGCCCATATTGGAGCTATGAAAAGACTCTATTTTGACACTGCTGCCACTACTGCTATGGGGGAGCGCCCTTTGGAGGTTTACCGAGAGGTGGCTCAAAAATATATTGGAAACCCCTCAAGTCTCCACAAAGAGGGGCGCGAAGCTGCCAAAAAACTTGCTGAGGAGCGCTCAACAACAGCACGGCTGTTAAAAGTTAACGAGAAGCAACTCTTTTATACTAGCGGAGCCACTGAGAGCAACGCCATTGTCCTCACCTCCCTTTTGTGGAAACGCAACCCTGGGCGTATCCTACTAAGCTCTTTAGAACACAGCTCTATAACAGGATTTATCCCCCTCTTGGAGAGGAGTGGCTTTGAGGTTATTACCATTAAAGCTCCCGGTGGCTACCTCGACTTTGAGGTCCTTGAGAAAGAGTTAACCGAAAAGACCCAACTTGTTTGTGTCCCTCTGGTGAGTAACCTCTTTGGCAGTGTCCAAGATTTAAAAAGGGTGACAAAGCTTGTTCGTGAATGCTCTTTACAAGCCCATATCCACTGTGATGCAGTCCAAGCGCTAGGCAAGATTGACTTCAACTTAACGGAACTGGGGGTCGACTCAGCCTCTTTTAGTGGACACAAGTTTAGAGGACCGCGTGGAATAGGGCTCCTCTACCTACAAAGTGGTAGCCTCCAAGTCGCCAGTAGTGGTGGAGGACAAGAGGGGGGTATTCGGGGAGGAACTGAATCTCTTCCTTCTATAGCAGCCCTCAATGTGGCGTTAGAGGAGAGTTTAAATAACCTCGATGGTAAGCTTGCCAGAGGGAGAGAGTTGAGGAGTTTTTTTGAAGAGGCCCTGCAAGGTTGTAGTGCAATCGAGGTGTTAAGCTCCTCTGATAAGGCTCACACCCCCTTTATTATAACCATCTCGGTCAAGGGGTTTATGGGTGAGGTCTTTTCTCGTATCCTCTGGGACCGTGGTTTTTGTCTCTCAAGTGGTTCAGCCTGTTCAAGCAACTCCCCCAAGACTAACCAAACTCTCTTTATGAACGCCTCTTATACCCCTTCGCAGGCGGCGGGCTCGCTAAGGATCTCTTTCGATTGTGACACTAGCGAAGAGGAGCTTCTGTCCCTCGCCACAGCTCTCAAAGAGGAGAGTGGACGCTTAAATTTAGAACCGAGGTTGTAGTGATGAATAAAACTCTTTATCTGATAAAATTGGGTGAAATTGCCCTTAAAGGGCAAAACCGAGGGCTCTTTGAGAAGAGATTAAAGGATAATATTAAATATAAGCTCCGCCCCTATTCAAATCGATTGTTGCGCCAAAAAGGACGCCTTTTCTTAGAAGTTGACGGAGAGGCCCCCTTGGCAACAATCCACCACGCTTTAGCGACCACTTTTGGCATTGTTGGTTTTGCCCGGGCAATTAAATGTAACAAAGAGCTCGATGCGATTACCCGCTCTGCCATTGAGCTAACCTCACAAGAGCACTTTTTAGAGGGGACAGCTACCTTTAAAGTTGAATCGCGTCGCTCTGATAAAAGTTTCCCCCTCGACTCATACGGCCTCAGTGCCCACTTGGGGGGGGCCATTTTGAAAGCCCAAGAGGGCTTAAAGGTGTCGGTGCGTGAACCTGACCGGACCCTCTATGTCGAAATTAGAGACCAAGCCTACCTCTACTACTCCCCCAAAGGGGGCCTTGGGGGGCTTCCGGTGGGGAGTGCCGGCCGCGGGATGCTCCTCCTCTCAGGGGGAATTGACTCCCCTGTTAGTGGTTATTTGATGGCTAAGCGGGGGTTAAAACTTGAGGCGGTCTACTACCACACCTACCCCTACACCTCCGATGAAGCGCGAGGAAAGGTTGTCTCTTTGGCTGAGTCCCTCAGCCCCTACCTCAATTCACTTGTGCTCCACATCATCCCCTTCACCCCAATTCAACTCCATATCGCCGCAACCTCCCCGGTAAGGGAACACACCCTCTTAATGCGCGCTTGTATGATGCGAATTGCCAACCTTTTGGCCACTGAGAGGAGCTGCCAAGCTATTATTACGGGAGAGTCGCTCTCTCAAGTAGCCAGTCAAACGGTAGAGAGTTTAGCTTTCACCAACTCTCTCTCTACTTTGCCAGTTTTTAGACCCCTAATAGGGTTGGACAAAGGGGTAATAATCGATATGGCTAAGGAGATAGGGACCTATGAGACCTCAATTTTACCCTTTGACGACTGCTGTACCCTTTTTAGCCCTAAACACCCCGTTGTACGCCCCAATCTAGAGACACTTAGAGAGAGCTATGCCAAGATGGCGATTGAGGGGCTCTATAGTGAAGCCCTGGAGAAGAGAGAAGAGCTCCACTTATGATTGGGAGGAGACTTTCTCCTCTTTTTGGGGGCGGCTATCGTTGGCATAGAAACCGCTCCCTTTGAAAATAATTGAGGAGGGGCTGAAGACCCGCCTAATTGTCCCTGAGCACTTTGGGCAAACTGTGAGTGGCTCCTCCTGCATCGATTGTTCAACTTCAAACTTAATTTTACACGCATCACAGGCATACTCATAAATGGGCATTACTTTCACTCCTCCTACAAACTAGATGGTAACAGATTGTTAAAGAGGGCTTGGAAATTTACCAACTGCTCATCACTCAAAGGGAGGCCATTAATATAGAGGGCGTCCCCCTCCAAGATGAAGAGGTTGGTAAGATCGCCAAGGGGCTCTTTCTTTCTCCGCTTATCTGAAATATATGAACTTTTGACTAAAATGGAAAGGCTATTGGCCAATCTTTCGCTCTGCATCGTAATAATGCCCCCCAAAGAGTACCCTTCTACCCCATTCTCTTCTATTACAAAGGTGATTGAGGAGATATGGGGAATTACTGTTTTAGGGAGCTCTAACCCCACCTCTAACATCGCTTTGGGGCTCGCAATATAGAGACCAAAGAGGGAGGTGGCCATCCTTTCTGCTAAAGAGTGTTCAATTTTGACCTTCCGTTGGGAGTAGCTCTTCTGGTAAGCATTACTATAGTTTTCACTGGCAAAGAGGAGGAGTCCCCTCTTAACAGCGTAGACATCAAGTCCCAAATAGTCGTTGTGGTAGTAGCGGATCTGCCCCTCTTCCACCTGTTGCCACTCTTTATCCCAAAGGAGGGCCGAGTTGGTTAAGAAGGCGGGGATATTCCCCTCTAAAGCACCATAGTAGGCGTAGCCACTCAAGTCGAGGGGCTCTTCTGGGTCTATTTCACGCTCCAGAGGGTCGTATAGAGCGACTGAGAGGCGGTTTACTCTAGAGAGGAGGTTACTAAAACTCCCCTCTTCCACCTTAATTGGGAGGCGCTCTAAGCTGGTAGTATCGACAGTTACCACCACCTCGCCCACCTCCCCCATCGCCTGGAAGAAGTGCTCCCCTTTGGGGATTTTATGGACGCAGGAGGAGAGAGATAAAGCGAGTAGAAGTGCTAATAATACTCCCCCCCATTTAACTCTCACTTAGCGCCTCTCGATCTTGATTGAGACTTCCCCCTCGCCAGCTGGAATGGTTGTCCCAGTATTCTCTTTAAAAGCAATCTCTGCAGCAAGGGTCTCTTTCGAGATGTAGTTCCTAAAGTGGTCAAAAGCCGCTTTAATCAACTCATCGCCCCCAATAGTGAGTGAGATGCGGTCGGTGACATCAAAGTCGGCCTCTTTCCTCAAATTCTGCACCCCTCTGACGATATCGCGGGCTATCCCCTCAAGGAGAAGTTCTTCAGTTATTTTAGTATCGAAGCCGACAGTGAGTTGCCCTTCGTTGAGGATACTGAGGTTCTCACTCTCGATGCGTTGAACCACAATCTCATCTTCACCAATTTCCACCTCCCCTCCACTGAAGTGAATTTTCTGTTTCTCTCCCTTCAGGAGGCGAGCAATCTTATCGCTGGCTAAGTTGGTGATTAGCTGAGCCACCTCTTTCATACTCTTCCCTAAGTGGGCCCCCAAAACTTTGAAGTTAGCTTTGGCTTGGTAGGAGACTAAACCACTCTCATCGCTCTGGATGGAGACCTCTTTCACGTTGAGCTCTTCTTGAATAATGGGGAGCATCGACTCGAGAATCGCCCGCTCTTCGCCGTCGGGAGAGACTAGGTAGAGTTTTCTCAGCGGTTGACGTGTCTTAATCGAATGGACGTTTCTTAAGTTGCGCCCCATGGTGATGGCGGCACGGGCAAGGCTCATCTTACGCTCCAACTCGTAATCGCGCTGCGATTCGTCGTAGGTGGGGAAGAGGCGTAAATGGATCGACTCCTCCATCCCGTCAGTTTTCAAGTTTTGGTAGATCTCTTCGGTTGTGAAGGGGATAACCGGCGCTGCAACATGGATGACACTCATCAAAACCCGGTAGAGGGTGTCGTAGGCCATCTTCTTGTCGCTGTCGTTCTCTGAGCGCCAGAAACGGCGCCTTGAGCGGCGAATATACCAGTTGTTAAGGGAATCGATAAAGCTCAAGATTGCTAGACAACCCCTCTGGGTCTCGTAGTTGTCCCAAGCATCACTCACCTCAGCGATTAGCGCTTCACTAGCTGAGACAATCCAGCGGTCCATCGGATTGGTAAGCTCTTCGAAAGGGGTCTCGCTAGGGGTATAATTATCAATATTGGCATAGGTGACAAAGAACGAGTAGGCGTTCCACAGCGGCAGGATTAGGGTCTTTAACACCTCTTTCACAATATCTTCGGAGAACTTGAGGTCTTCAGCCCGCGTTACGGCACTATTCATCAAGGCAAAGCGGAGCGCATCGGCCCCATACTCGTTAACTAAATCCATCGGGTCGGAGTAGTTTCTGAGCGACTTGCTCATCTTCTTCCCCTCTTTGTTTAGGACAATCCCGTTGGTGACACAGTTGAAGAAGGCTGGTTTATCGAAGAGGGCTGCCCCAATTACAACTAGGGTATAGAACCACCCCCTCGTTTGGTCGAGTCCCTCACAGATGAAGTCAGCTGGGAAGTGGCTCTCAACAAACTCTTTGTTCTCAAAGGGGTAGTGGTTTTGAGCATAGGGCATAGAGCCCGACTCAAACCAACAGTCGAGAACATCGCCTACGCGGCGCATCGTCCCTTTACCGTCGGGACTGGGCCAGGTAATTTCATCAACGTACTGTTTGTGGAGGTCGTCAACTTTAACCCCACCCTTTGCTTCTAGCTCCGCAATGGAGCCAATAACCTCAATGTAGTCTGAGTTGTCACATTTCCAAACTGGGATGGGGTTACCCCAGAAGCGGTTACGGCTAATTGACCAGTCTCGAGCCCCTTCAAGCCACTTGCCAAAGCGTCCATGCTTTAAGTGGTGGGGCATCCAATTGATTTGTTCATTAGCATTCAACATTGTCTCTTTAATTTTACCGATATCGACATAGAAGCTCGCCATTGCACGGTAGATTAGGGGGGTGTTGGTGCGGTAACAGAAGGGGTAGCTGTGGAGGTAATTCTCCTGCTTCACTAATTTCCCCTCCGCCTTGAGGCGCTCAATAATCCCCTTATCGGCATCACGGACAAAAACTCCCTCCCAGTAGGTAACTTCTGAGGTGAATTTACAGTCGTCATCGATGGGGCACACTACCGGAATCCCACTCCCTTTAAGCACCTCGTAGTCGTCCTCACCAAAGCCCGGGGCGGTGTGGACAATTCCACTCCCCTCCCCTACGGTGACATAATCGCCTAGTACTGTCTTGAAGGCTCCCACCTCTTTAAGGTTGGCAAAGAAAGGGAAGAGGGGTTCATAGGCAATTCCCCCTAGCTCGCTCCCTTTGTAGTGCTCTACCACTTCGTACTCATCCTCACTGCGGTAGTAGTCGCCTAGAGACTCTTGGCCCAAGATATAGAAAACATCTTCACCCTTGTCGCGCACTTTGATGTAATCCATCTCAGGACCGAGGGCTAAAGCGAGGTTAGAAGGGAGGGTCCAAGGGGTAGTGGTCCACGCTAGGAAGTAGCTATTTGGTTCGTCTTCTAATTTAAAGCGCACTGTTATCGCTTGGTCAACGACATCACGGTATCCACCCAAGTTAACCTCAAAGTTGGAGAGGGGGGTGGCTAAAGCGGGGCTATAAGGGAGGATATTGTACCCTTCGTAGATTAATCCACGCTCATAGAGGGTCTTAAAAACCCACCATATCGACTCCATATAACTGAGGTCCATCGTCTTGTAGTCGTTATCGAAGTCGACCCAGCGACCGGTCCGGTTGATAGTCTCTTTCCATTCAGCGGTGTAGCGCAACACAATCGAGCGACACTGGTCGTTAAACTTGGCGACCCCATACTCTGAAATAGCTTTATGTCCACTTATATTGAGCGTTTTCTCAATCTCATACTCAACTGGTAGACCGTGACAATCCCACCCAAAACGGCGGTTGACCCGCTTCCCTTTCATCGTCTGGTAACGGGGGTAGAGGTCCTTAATGGTCCCTGGAACAAGGTGGCCAAAGTGGGGTAAGCCGGTGGCAAACGGAGGGCCGTCGTAGAAAACATACTCGTTGTCGGGGCTACGACTATCAACAGATTTTTGGTAAATAGAATTATCTTGCCAAAACTTTAAGACTCTCTCTTCCATCGCTACGAAATCGGTTTTTGGATCGACCGGCTTAAACATCTCTTGAACTCCTAAAATGATAACTATCCATTGGGACCACTATAGACACTTTATCCCTTATATTCAATCAGTATTGACAATAGAAGTAGATGGGCGCTAGCATTACTTATGGCAAAATTTAGGGTCCCAAAGCGGGTAAAAGAGTTTGCAGATCACTTTTTAAAGGAAAATTTTTCCCTCTACATTGTGGGGGGAGCTGTCCGCGATTACTACCTAAAGATTGAGACCAGCGACTACGATTTTGCCACCGATGCCCTCCCCCAAGAGGTGCAAAAAATGTTTAAGCGGGTGATTCCTACCGGAATTAAACACGGTACGGTAACAGTTCTTTTTAAGGGGGACGCTTACGAGGTGACCACCTTTCGTATAGATGGAAATTACGAAGATCTTCGCCACCCCAGCTCAATCACCTTTGTCCGATCCCTCGAAGAGGATTTAAAGCGGCGCGACTTTACTATCAACGCCTTAGCGGTGGAGGCCTCAACGGGGCGTTTAATTGACCTCCATGAGGGGATAAAAGATCTCAATAAAAAGATAATCAGAGCCATTGGAGAGCCCCTGCAACGCTTCAATGAGGATGCACTACGCATCATGAGGGGGTGTCGTCTGGTAGCCCAGCTCGAGTTTACCCTCGAAGAGGAGACACTAAGGGCAATGTCTCAGTTGGCTGGAAACCTTAAAGAGGTCTCAGGGGAGCGCCTCAGAGCTGAACTCTTTAAAATCCTAGAGAGCCGACGCCCCTCATTAGGTCTTTATGCCCTCAATGCGTGTGGTGCCTTAGAGGTTATCCTCCCAGAACTAAAAGCTGGAGAGGGCGTTGAACAGAAAGGTTTTCACCATGAAGATGTGATGTGCCACAACTTCTCTACCTGCGACGCTGCCCCCCAAGGGAAACCTCTAGTTAGACTGGCAGCCCTCCTCCACGATATTGGTAAGACCTCTACCAAAGAGGTGCGAGCTAACGGTGAGATAACCTTCCACAACCACGAACTTAGAGGCGAGGCGCTCTCCTTGGAGATTATGGAGCGTCTCAAGTGCTCCAACGAGGAGAAGGAGCGGGTCTCTAACCTAATTAGAAACCATATGTTCAACTACACTGCAGAGTGGAGCGACGGAGCTGTACGCCGCTTTATTAATCGGGTAGGACTTGAGAACTTAGATGACCTTTTCGATTTACGCCTCGCTGACCAAAAGGCAATTCATGGTCAAGCTAATAATGAAAATATCTTGGCTTTGATGGGGCGAATCGAGGATGTTTTAAAAGAGAGTTCAGCCCTTAATGTGAAAGATTTAGCTATCAACGGCAACGACTTAGCCGACCTAGGCATTCCCCGTGGACCTGTAATGGGGATAATTTTAAATGAGTTACTCGAGAGTGTCTTAGATGACCCCACTCAAAATGAGCCTAAGAGGCTATCGACAATAGCCCACAATCTCTACACCACTAGGATTGCTCTTTATCACCAACGAGAGCTTCCCAAGCAATCTTAGCGACCGCCTGCTCCCCCTCTTTCTTATTACTCCCCTCAGCTGGACCATAACTACTCTTGTGGACACTCACCTTCACCCAGAAGGTGTTGTTGTGCTCAGGGCCAGTCTTCTTGACCACCTCGTAGCGGGGATAAGATTTATACCTCTTTTGGGCATACTCTTGGAGCATAGTTTTGTAGTCTTTGCGGTGTTTATTGGCAAGGACTGTTTCGATTGCAGGGACTAAAAGGTGCTCAATTAGCTCAACTGATGCTTTAAAACCGCTATCGATGTAGTAGGCCCCAAAAATAGCCTCCATGCAATCGGCGAGAAGGGCCTTTTTGGTCCTGCCACCCGAGAACTCCTCCCCTTTGCCAATTAGGATGAAGTTGTCGACGCGCAGTTTACGGGCAATTTCAGCTAAACTCTCTTCACTCACTACAAAAGATTTAATCCTTGAGAAATCGCCCTCATCCATATCTGGAAGGTGGGTGAAGAGCCAGTTGGAAACCACCAAGCCTAAGACACTATCGCCTAAAAACTCGAGGCGTTCGTTGTTGTCAACTTCGACAGGACTCTCATTGGCATAAGAGCGGTGGCAAAAGGCTAGATTGAGCAGTGAGGCATCTTTAAATTTAATTGAAGCCAGTTTTTGAAAGAGAGAAAGCTCCTTTTTTCTCTCAATAGAGATAAGAGGAGCCTTCCCATATAAGGATGTTTTCATATCCTAACTATACACTATTTTACAACTTTGGCGAGGAACTCAACTGCATCTCTAACTGTCTCAAATTCATTCGCCTTCTCATCAGGGATTGAAATCCCCATCTCCTCTTCAATTGCATAGACAAGTTCATAAGTATCGAGGCTGTCGGCACCTAAATCTTTTCTAAAAGAAGAGTCCATTGTAATTTTATCTTCGTTAATCTCTAATTTCTCAGCAATTAAACTTTTTATTTTATCATAAACTGCGTTTGAACCCATTACTATCCTCCTCAAAGAGACCTTATTAGGCCATCTCCTCTAGATTGATTATTTGTTTCCCCCTATAAAATCCACACTTGGGACACACGCGATGGGGGACAACCATGTTGCCACAAGTTCCACAAACAGTCAGAGTCGGAGTAGCTAAACGCATATTAGCTGCCTTACGTGATGCCGATTTTGACTTCGATTTTTTATATTTAGGTACTGCCATATTTTAACCTCTTCCTTTGCAGATATGCTTTTGTGAATATAACGAAAACCACCATTTATGTCAATAACTACGAGTAGTATTTGGTGGTAGCCAGTTTCTCGCTTAATTTCTCAACAACCAGTTGTGGAACCATACTTGAGATGTCGGCTCCAAAAGCGGCCATCTCCTTAATTGCCGAAGACCTTAGCACAAAATAGTTGGGGTCGGTTGGCATAAACAACACCTCTAAAGCGGGATTGAGTTGCTTATTGGTCATCGCCAGCTCAAACTCATAACCAAAGTCGACCAAAGCTCTTACCCCCCTGATTAAGACCCCAATATTCTCTTGGCGAGCATAGTCGACAACTAGACCATCCCAAATCACAACATTGACATTGGGCAGTGGCGCTAAAAGTTTTTGCAACATCTCGAGGCGCTCTGTTCCACTAAAAAGGGCTCTCTTTGAAACATTATCGGCGATTACCACATCGAGCTGGCTGAAGAGTTTTGCTGACCTCTCAATTAAGTTGAGATGTCCATTAGTGGGGGGATCAAACGTCCCTGGCAACATCGCCTTAATGGTGGGTTGTTTACTATTCTTCATCTTTACACTCCTCGACGAACTTTTGCATCGCCTGAAATGTTGTGGTCGACTCGTAGGGGATTCTTTTAACAAGCGAGTAGTGACCAGATTCGTCTTTTTCGACCACGGCAAAGGCTCCTTGACCCACGTAGGAGATCTTCTGGTTCTCCCTGAGTCGCTCCTGTGATTTGAGTTTCTCTATAACGCAGTCAAAGTGGCTAAACTGCCCCTCTGTCCCCTCACTAATAGCTTGGGCTATCTCGTTAATCACCTCTCCACAAAGAACACAATTAGGTAATGGTTCATTGACTTGAGGGACAATAACATCGATGCGCCTCTTAGGGGGCTTTTGGGTCGTCTTTTTGCGCCTTTTACGTCGCCCCCTTGAAGGGAGCTCCCGTTCACTAACCATTGATTACCTCTAAACATAAAGAGGAGAGCCCCTTGTCGACTCTCCTCCCTTGGTGCAAGATTCTCACTACCCCTTGCGAACAATAAGCTCTGGCACCTTAGCAGCTTTACCAACCTTACTGCGGATGTAGTAAAGTTTAGCTCTTCGCACCCTACCGCGTCTAACCACTTCAATCTTCTCTATACGTGGTGAATGGAGGGGAAAAATCCTCTCAACGCCAACACCGTAGGAGTTTTTGCGGACAGTGAAGGTGGTCCTTAGCCCACTATTCTTAAAGGCTATTACAAGCCCTTCATAAACCTGGACTCGCTCTTTATCACCCTCTTTAATGGTAAAGTGGACTTTGACGGTATCGCCAGCTTTGAAGTGATCCATACTATCTTTAATCTGCTCAGATTCAATCGCTCTAAAAACATCCATCTCATTCATCCTCTTCTATCTGCTTCAATTCAGCAACTATTTTTTTCTCTTTAGCACCTAAAGCACCACTGACTAACAACTCAGGGCGGTTTAAGAGGGTCTTCTCTAACCGCTTACGTAAGCGCCACTCTTCTATCTCTCTGTGATGCCCCGACAATAATATCTCAGGAACCGAAATTGAGCAATAGGTTTCAGGGCGAGTATAGTGAGGATATTCCAACAATCCGTCGGTAAAACTCTCCTCTTTCAACGACTCACCACTGATGACCCCCTCTAAAAGGCGGTAGACAGCATCAATAATCACCAAGGCTGCCACTTCCCCTGAGGAGATCACATAGTCCCCTATGCAAATCTCATCATCAACATACAAATCTATGATTCTTTGGTCAATACCTTCGTACCGGCCACAAATTAGGACTAACTCCTCCTCTTGACTCAACTCTTTAGCGTAGTCGTAGGAGAACTTTTTACCACTGGGAGAGGGGTAGATAACCCGCTTGTTTTTAGCGCCAATCGCCTCTAATGCGCTCCCCAGCGGTTCTGGTTTCAAAACCATCCCTGCCCCCCCACCGTAGGGGCTGTCATCGCAGCTCTTATGTTTATCACTCGCGTAGTCGCGGAAGTTTATAAGGTCGTAACTCACCTGTCCCCCCTCAACACTGCGTCCCATAATCGAATTTGTGAAGAAGGGTTCAATAATTTGGGGAAAGAGGGTTAATATCTCAAACTTCATCGATCAACTCCCCTTTTAGGAGCTCAATTGTTTTTTTGGTTGTATCAACCTCCCCCACGAATGGAGCTATGAAGGGGATTAAGAAGAGACGTCCACTCACCTCTGTTTTCACCTCTAGGATGAGGCTCTCTCCCCCCTCAATCGGTGAGACCACCTCGCCAACAACTCTATTGTTAAGGACAATCTTACACCCCATAAGGTCGGCTACATAAAACTCCCCCTCCTTTAGGGGGGCAGCCTTGGAGCGCTCAACCCAAATCTCCCAGCCACTAAGGGCGCGGGCCTCTTCGGGGTTATCGATCCCCTCAAACTTGATGAGGAACTCTTTACCACTTGTTTTGAGCGACTCAATTACTAATTGACGCTCACGACCCTCTCGACGCAATAAAACACCCAAAGAGTTCTTTAGGTGTCCTGCTTCATTTGAGAATAGATGAATCTTAATAAAACCGGCCACTCCATGGGGTCTTTTTAAGACTCCTGTAGCTAAATAGTCCATTAATCAAGAATTTCCAACTGGACGTGTTTACCACTTTTGGCAGCTGAGGCACTCAAGATAACCCTGATAGCATTGGCAATACGCCCCTGCTTACCAATCACTTTGCCAATGTCACCCGCAGCAACCTTAAGTTCAACGATGGTAGACTGCTCTCCCTCAATGAGGTGGACTGAGACCTCATCGACCTCATCAACTAACGATTTAGCAATATATTCAACAAGATCTTTTTCCAATCTGAGACCTCCCCCACCTACTCTTGTGTTCTATCGAGTGTGATTTGGTGTTTGTTGAGAATTCTCTTAACGGTTGCTGTAGGTTGAGCACCCTTAGCAATCCACTCTTTAATTCGATCCTCTTTCAAAGAGACCTGCTTATCTTCAGCCTCGACGGGGTGGTAGAATCCCACCTCTTCAATTGTTCGGCTATCACGAGCGGCCCTTGAATCGGTTACCACAAGGCGGTAATAGGGTCTTTTTTTAGAGCCCATTCTCTTCAACCTTATACTAGTACTCACAACTTCCTCCTGCTCAACGCAACTACATTCCCATGTGTTTCATCATTGAAGCTTGGTATTTTTTATTCTTTGCAAACTTTTTCATCGTAAGTCGCATCTTTTCAAACTTTTTCAACAACCGATTGACATCGTAGACGGCAGTTCCACTACCGGCGGCAATCCGTTTTCGCCTTAGCGGGCCTATTATACGATAATTTGCCCTCTCCGCATAGGTCATCGACTGAATAATCGCCTTTTCTCGTTTAAACTCAGCAGTATCGATATCGTCTTCACTTATCGTCCCTTTGGCACCGGGAATCATATCGATCAACTTATCGATTGAACCCATCTTATTCATACTCTCAATTTGGTCTAGATAGTCTTGCAAGTCGAAGGTGTTTTTAGCCATCTTCTCCTGCATCCGCTCAGCTTCAGCAACATCGATCGTCTCTTGGGCCTTTTCAACTAGGGTGACAATATCCCCCATCCCCAAGATTCGACTAGCCATTCGATCGGGGTAGAAAACTTCTAAATCGTCAACCTTCTCACCCACCCCAATAAACTTTATCGGCTTACCCACAATTGAACGGAGAGAGAGGGCTGCACCGCCGCGGGTGTCGGAGTCAAACTTACTCAAGATAACTCCCGTTATCCCCACCTTCTCTTCAAACTCTTGGGCGATAGTGACCGCATTTTGGCCCGTCATGGCGTCGGCCACGAAGAGGCGCTCATCGGCGTTAACCGCCTTTTGGATCTTTTGAATCTCCCCCATCATCTCTTCGTCGAGGTGCATACGTCCCGAGGTGTCGATAATAAGGGTGTTGTATTGCCCCTTTTTAGCCTCAGCTAAGCTGTTTTTAGCCACCCTTACCGGGTCTTTAGTCTCTTCACTGTAGACTGGCACCCCAATCTGCTCTCCCAAGACTTGAAGCTGTAAGACAGCAGCTGGACGCACTAAGTCGGCAGCAACCAAGAGGGGGCGACGCCCCTCCTTCTTAAACTTGTGGGCTAATTTGGCAGCGGTGGTTGTCTTACCAGAGCCTTGGAGTCCCATCATCAAGATTACCGAGGTGGTATCGGGCCCTTTAAGGTTGAGCTGCTGACTCTCCTCATCCCCTAAGAGTTGGACCATTCTGTCGTAAATTATCTTGACAAACTGCTGCCCTGGGTCGACCGATTTGAGGACCTTCTCCCCTTTAGCCTCTTCCATTGTTCGGTTGACAAAGCGTCGTACAACACGGAGGTTAACATCGGCTTCGAGGAGGGCAATTTTAATCTCCTCAACGGCCTCTTCGATGTTCCTCTCGGTTATCTTCGCTTTTCCGCTAAAAGTTCGAATTATATTTGTAAATTTTGCACTTATTGAATCAAACATTGTTCACCAAAACCAACCCACTTATACTGTATTACCCAAATCAGTGTCAACCTGTGGCTCTTCATCCTCAAGCCCCATCCGGTAGCTAATCGCTTTAGAGACCCCCCTCTCCTGCATTGTGACGCCCAGGAGGGTATCTGCGCCTAAGACGGTCCGCTTGTTGTGGGTAATTATTACAAACTGGGAGTCGTGGCTAAAGTCTTCTAATACATTTAGGAAAAATCCAATATTGCGGTCATCAAGAGCAGCGTCAATCTCATCTAGGACACAGAAGGGGGAGGGTTTTACCTTGTAGGTGGCAAAGAGGAGCGCCACTGCTGTGAGCGACTTCTCCCCTCCCGAGAGAGGCGCTAGGCGATCGAGCTTCTTCCCAGGAGGCTGGGCTAAGATATCGATTCCACTCTCTAAAGGATTCTCGGGGTCTAGAAGGCGTAAATCGGCCCTCCCTCCCCCAAACATGCGGTGGAACATCTCTTGAAAAGCTCCCCTTATCCGCTGATAGGTCTCTAAAAAGAGTTTCTCAGAGCGGTTTTCAATCTCCTCAATCACCTGGAAGAGGTCTTTACGGGCCCTATCTAAGTCACTCATTTGGGCATTTAAGAAGTCGTAGCGCTCTTTAACTTCGGCAAACTCTTGCTCAGCCATGTGGTTGATATACCCCATCTGTTGAATCTGCTTCTTAATCTTAGTGAGCTCTTCTCTTAACTCTTTAACATCGCCAAGAGATTCACCCAAGCGTTCATCGTACTCTTTTAGACTCTTGCCGTAGGTGTCAAAGAAGGTGATATAAACTTGCTCAATTTGCCCCTCGAGGCTCTCCACGTGGTAGCTATATTTATCGATATTCGAACGCAGCTCAGAGAGGCGGTCGTGACGTTGGTTCATCTTAGTCCGCTCACCTCCAAGGCGTTCGTTTTCAAGGCCAATTTGGCGCACCACCGCCTCTAGCTCTTCAGTTAAGAGGCGATTCTCTTCCCTAATATCGTCTTGTTCATCTTTAACGTTTTCAATAAGTTTAGCTGTTTCACTGAGGCGCTCTTGGGCTAACTCTCCCCCCTTAACGAGGTCGCTGTAGAGGTAGTTTTGCTCCATTGAGTTCTTCTCTAACGCCTCAATCGCCCCTTTGACTGAGGTGAGTCTTTCAGAGAGTTCACCTTGGGAAATCCTGAGCTGAACCGACTCTTCCCGGTATTGTTCGCGGCGGGCGACCAGCTTAAGGCGCTCATCGCGGAGGGAAATAATATTTTGGCGGTGATTAGCCATCTTGTTGCGGGAGGCTTCAAGAGAGCTGTCAATAGTGTGCTTTTGGGTAATAATCCCTTCGGGGGCTAAAAATTCGTCGATAAAACTGGGGAGGGTTGCTTGGTAGCGTTCAAAGGCCCCTTTGAGGGTCGCCAAAGAGTTCTCAAGTTCACCATAGAGGCGGACCCACTCCCCTTTAGCCTCTTCCCCATCGATTGAGTAGACCGCTTTAGAGTAGTCCTTGTGGTCCCTAAGCGTTTGGGTAAATTGGGCAAATACATTATCGAGCTCTCTCTCAGCCCCTTGGCGTTTAGTGAGGGAGTACTCTTTAAGTTTCTCATCGAGTTCACTAACAAGGCGGTCAACTAGCTCTTGTAAAGTAACACTCAGTTCCTGCTGGATTTTCTCTTGGACTATGATATCGTCTTCATTCTTGGCAACCGCTTCATCGTTGCTTCGAATCGCCTCTTGGGTCTCCTTTAAGAGCATCTCATTCTTATCAATCTCAACTTTAATCTTCTCAACCTTCTCCTCTATCTCCTCTTTGAGGTGGTAGTGGGAGTCGAGTTGCTCTTCGTCCCGTTTAAGGCGCTCAAGGAGCTGCCGTGAACGCTCATCGTAATCAGACTTGCTCTCAATAAAGTCGCGGTAGCGCTGGGAGAGGAGTTTCAATTGCTCCTCTTTCCCAATGGCCTGTTCTTCGAGGCGGTGGAGCTTAGACTGGATCATGTAGCGCTGGTCTTCACGCGCCCTCACCCCATCCTGCTCCTCTTCCAACTCTTTTGAGCGCTTCTCAATCTCTGCTTTAAGTTCTTGGTAGTTTTGGCGGCTCTCTTCAAGCTCCTCAACCCTCTTTTGACGCAGCTCTTGGTAGCTCTGGATGGTGGAGAGTTGGAGGCTTACCTCAATTTCGGTCTGCTCTTTTTCAAGTTCTCGGTAGCGGACAACTTTAGCTGCTTGCCCTTTTCTCAGGTCGTATTGGCGCTTTATTTCACCCAGGAGGGTCTCAACTTGCTCAATATTCTCTTCGGTTCGCTCTAATTTACGGTTGGCCTCTAAGCCCTGTTGGCGGTAGCGGGTAATGCCAGCCGCCTCTTCGAAGATGTAGCGGCGGTCTTCCGGTTTATTGCTCAAGATTTGGTCAATTTTACCCTGTTCTAAGATTGAGTAGGCACTTTTGCCAATCCCAGTATCGTAGAAAAGCTCCCTGATATCGCGGAGTCGAACCTGGTTGCGGTTGATAAAAAACTCACTCTCACCGGAGCGGTAGAGTCTTCGCCTAATTTCAACTTCGCTATGGTCGATGGGGAGTTGGCGCCTCTCATTGCCAATCACGAGTGAGACTTCGGCTACGTTGAGGGCTTTGCGGTTTTCGGTGCCGTTGAAGATTACATCTTCCATCTTACCAGCACGGAGGGTTTTTGTTGACTGTTCACCCAAAACCCACTTGATGGCATCAACGATGTTGCTTTTGCCACAACCGTTGGGGCCTAAGAGGCTAGTTATCCCTTCCCCGAACTCTAAGCGGGTTTTATCGGCAAACGATTTAAAACCATATAATTCAAGACTTTTAAGAAACAAATAGCTCTCCTACCGCTTGTTTTTACTATTATATCACAAAGGGGGTTAATTGACAAAGTCCCCAGCCCCTTTTAAGCTCTATTTATGGCAATTATTTGTGGTATTGATGAGGCTGGACGGGGACCCTTAGCTGGTCCGGTGTGTGCAGCCGCTGTTATTCTTCCTAAAGACTTCCCCTTTGAGATTTTAAGAGATTCGAAAAAGCTCTCCCCCAAACGGCGCCTTGAGGTGGAAAAGGTTATAAAAGAGGGGGCTGTTGCGTGGAGCGTCGCCTGGGCAAGTCACCGTGAAATAGATCAAATTAACATCCTAAAGGCGACCTTAAGGGCGATGGAGCGCTCTTTTGAACGCCTCAACACCGCCGTTGACCTTGTAGTCGTCGATGGCAATCAAACGCCCCAATTGGGTGTTCCTTGCTACCCCATCATCCAGGGTGATAACCAAGTCTGGGAGATTATGGCGGCCTCAATCTTGGCCAAATGTGCGCGGGATCGTTTTATGGAGCGGGTCGATAAACTCTACCCCCAATACGGCTATGCTCAACACAAGGGGTACCCCACTAAGGGGCACAAAGAGGCGTGTCGCCAATGGGGACCCAGCCCCATCCAACGGCTCACCTTCAACTACTAACCTTTGTGTTGTTTAATAAAATCGAGGGTATTTTGAAACTCTTTGACAAACCCCTCTAAATCTTCTTTGTAGACAATAATTGATTGGCGGATGAAACGGGTAGTTCCCCCCTCAGTCCCTTTGCTCTCAACAATATTTAGAAAGAGATCACCATAAACATTCTCTTTAACATTAAAAAAATAGGTTCTCTCTCCACTGATAAACTTTGTGGTGAAGACCTCTCCACGTACTCCCATAATCCACCTCTTATCCACTACCCTTAAAGAGCATAACAAGTGAGTCTCAACTTTAAGGGGGGCCATAAGCGCCCGACGGGAATCGAACCCGCCTCTTCAGCTTGGAAGGCTGAGGTAATACCACTATACCACAGGCGCACGACTCCTATTCATAGCCGAAAGTTGTCTCTTCGTCAAGGAGTCTCTCTTTATTAAAGGAAATCTTTGTAGTATTGTTTGGCAATGGAAAAGAGAGAGAAATGGCAAGAACGCTATCTAAAATACATTATTGAGGTGGTCCTTAAACTTAAAACTTTTGATGCACTCTCAATTAACACCGAGATGAACCACCTGGAGGTGGCCCTCGAGATTGCCCAAGAGGCGAGTGAGATTACCCTCAAAGAGGTCCATGTTGTCCCCCTTGAGGGGGGAAGAGTCAGTGAAGCAATTAAGGTTAAGCCACTCTTAAGCCCCATTGATACAAATCATCCCGCCCGTCCCGTCATGTTGAGAATAGACGATACGGCAGGGCGCCACTGGGAGGTTGAGGAGGAGGCCTCTGTAGTAGCTAAAAGTGCCCCCCTCCTCCAGGCGGTAGGCAACCTTGCCCCACCCCAACTCAATAAAGAGGTGGCCCCTTGGGCAGTTATCCCCTACCCCTCTGAGGGGTGGGCTGCCTACCTCAATCTAGATGAAGACCAATTGTGGAACCTCTTTGGAAAGCTCTTTGCCCTTGAAGAGGAGAGGTTTGACCAAGAGAGACAAGCTCTGGTGCAACGCTATTTGGGACATCTCAATCGATTGGAGGGGGAGAGCTACCACTTTGAGGGGGGCGGAAGCAACTTTAAAGTGGCTATTAACCCCAACTCCCGTTGGCGTAGTGGCCTCTACCACCTGGAGGATGGAAGGACCTTTATTGCCCACCTCCCCTTGGGTCCTCTCACTATGTTAACAGCGTGCCACACCATCAGTGGCACCATTACCGCATCTATCCCTTTCAAATTGTTGGGGGGTGTTGTTGAGGGGGCAACTTTCAACTTCTTTGAGGGAGAATTAACTAGCTACACCGCAGAACGGGGTGAAGAGCTCCTCTCTCTAGCTTTCGAAATAGATGAGGGGGCTAGACGGGTGAGTGAAATCTCCCTTATCGATAAGCGACTCGCCCTGCCACCACTGACAACTGAGTGGGGTTACAGAGGGTTTGACCAAGGGGTGAGCAACTCCTTCACCTTTGGGATGGGGGAAGCCTCCCACATCGAGGCTCTCGGAGAGTACTCTGACGAGGAGGAGCTCGCTCGTGCAACGGGGTGCAACTTAAGTGCTATTCGGGTAAGGGTCCCCTTCTCGCTAGAGGGGTTGAGTGTCTCGTGTGAGGGAGAGGGTGTTGTAATGCGAGATGGAGAATTTATTTTTTGAGGTGATATATGAAGAGTATTCGACAAATGGTTAAAGAGTATGCCGATTTAGTTGTCAGCAGTGGTGTGGCCCTCTATGCGGGGCAATCGCTCCTGATTAGAACCCCTTTAGAGAGTTATTGGTTTGCCCAAGCTTTAGCAGAGAGGGCTTACGAGAAGGGGGCTGCCCTCGTTAAAATTGAGTTAGATGACCTCCATCTCCTCAAGAAGCGCCTTGAGCACCAAGAGGAGAGGCACCTTAGCGACCTCCCCGACTACCAAAAAGTGGTCGACTACGAGATGATAGTCAAAGATTGGGCCTATATAAGGATCGACAACACCGAGAATCGACACCAATTAGTGGGTGCTGATGCTAATAAACTGGCACTCTACAAGAGCGCTTTGAGTCGCGCCGGTAAATTACTTAGTGCTAAGCGGATGCGTCATGAAATTCCCTGGTGTGTTATTTGTGTCCCAGGCGAAGTGTGGGCCAAAGATGTGTTGGGAAAAGAAGGGACGGTTGAGGAGTTGTGGAACATTGTGGGACCAATTCTTAAACTCGATCACGCTAACCCTATTGAGGCGTGGGAGAAACAAAGTAACCTCCTTAAAGAGCGGAGTGCTAAGCTCGATGCCCTCAATATTAGGGCCCTCAACTTTAAGAGTAAAACGGCTAATTTAAGGGTTGGTCTCCCTGAGGCGCACCTTTGGGTCGGTGGCGGTGATACCCTCCCCAGTGGTCGCCACTTCCTCCCCAATATCCCCACCGAAGAGATCTTCACCACTCCCGATTATCTTGATGTGAATGGGGTGGTAACCACCACTCGCCCGGTTTCGGTCTTAGATACAATCGTTGAAGGGGTCACTCTCACCTTTAAAGAGGGGCGAGTCGTTGATTGTCACGCTGAAGTGGGTCAAGAGGTGATGAATCGCTTCTTAGAGATCGATAAGGGGGCCAGATACTTAGGCGAGGTGGCTCTCGTTGATGAGAGCTCACCCATTGCCAAGAGCAAACGGGTATTTGGCTCAATCCTCTACGATGAGAACGCTTCGTGCCACCTAGCTTTAGGGGCCGGCTATCCCAGTACCCTTAAAGGGAGTGAGGCTTTAACTAATGAAGAGCTGCTCAATCGAGCGGGGTGTAACACCTCCGCTGTCCACACCGACTTCATGGTAGGATCAGCCGATTTAACTATCACGGCAGAGACGCCTACCGGTGAGGTGGCCATCATGGAGGGGGGACTCTTCGTTATTTAGTTGCGTTAGCAATAATCTTGAGCCCCTCTAAAGTTAGGTGGGGCTCTATGCTATCGACTTGGGTTAAAAGGGGGGCAATAGTTGATGAGAGGCCACCGGTGGCGACCACAAAGAGCCTCTCCCCCACCTCCTCCTCTATCCTCTTAAGGAGCTCCTTAACGAGTCCTGCATAGCCAAACATAATGCCACTCTTAATCGACTCGTCGCTATCGCGCCCAATTGCTCTGACGGGGATATCGAGAGAAACTTGGGGAATTTGGGCAGTATTGTGAAAGAGGGAATTGACCGCTGTCAACAAACCGGGGGCTATGGCAGCCCCCAGGAGTTGCCCCTCTTTAGAGACTATGGTGAAAGTGAGGGCAGTTCCAAAGTCGATGATGACACAGTTCCCATTGGGCCACTTACTGTGGGCAGCGACCGCATTAGCTAAAAGGTCGTACCCCAATTGGGGGGGAATACTCTCTAAGACAATCCCAGGGGCAGTAGCATGGGAGACCATGAGGGGGTCAACTGCGGTGAGGGTGTAGATCACTTTCTGGAAAGAGCGGGTCAAATTAGGGACAACCGAACTGATTACTCCCCGTTTAACCTCCTCGCACTTAAACCCCTTTTGGCGAATAATGCGCTCTACAATTACAGCATATTCGTCGCTGGTCTTCTTCTGATCAGAGTAGATGCGCCAAGTAGCTACTAACTGCTCCTCTTTGTAGAGGCCCATCACCACATGGGTATTACCAATATCGACAACCAACAACATTTGAACGCCTCCTACGCCCCCTCTTTGAGGGAGAAGAGCGCCTTTTGTTGCTTCACAAGGTCGCTCTCCAAATACTCTTCAAAGCCCATTATCCGGTCAATAACCTCGCCGGCAGGGCCAAACTCTACAATTCTATTGGCAATCGTCTCGACAAACTGGTGGTCGTGACTGTTGAAAAGGACCACTCCAGTGAAGTCGATTAGACCGTTGTTCAAGCTTGAGATTGCCTCAAGGTCGAGGTGGTTGGTGGGCTCATCAAGGATAAGTACGTTGCCCTGTTCAAGCATCATCCGCGATAGGACACACCGCACCCGCTCTCCCCCACTCAAGACGTGACACACTTTGAGCGCCTCATCGCCTGAAAAGAGCATTCTTCCTAAGAAGGAGCGCAAGAAGGTCTCATCTTTCTCTTGTGAGAACTGGCTTAGCCACTCAATAATAGTGAGGTTTTGGTCAAAGTAGTGGCTATTGTCTTTAGGGAAATAGCTCTGTTTGGTAGTCACTCCCCACTCGTAAGAGCCACTGTCGGCCTCAATGTTCCCCATGATAATCTCAAAGAAGAGGGTTTTTGCGGCGTGGTTGGGCCCCACAAAGGCAATCTTATCTTCACGATTAACCGTCAAAGAGAAGTTATCTAAAACCTTAACCCCATCGACTATCTTGGTGAGATTTTTAACCTCCAAGATATTGCGCCCCACTTCACGCTCCCCTTTGAAAGCTACATAGGGGAAGCGACGGCTCGAGGGGCGGATATCGTCAATGGTGAGTTTGTCAATTAGCTTTTTACGGCTTGTTGCCTGGCGCGCTTTTGAGAGGTTAGAGCTAAAGCGTTGGATAAATTCTTTAAGTTCAGCAATCTTATCTTCACGTCTCTTCTTAAGGTCTCTAGCCTGCTTTTGAGCGAGCTGACTTGAGAGGTACCAGAAGTCGTAGTTTCCCACATAGAGTTCAATTTTACCAAAGTCGATATCGGCAATGTGGGTACACACAGTATTGAGGAAGTGGCGGTCGTGGGAGACGACAATGACTGTATTTCTAAATTCAGCCAAGAAATTTTCAAGCCACCGAATAGAGTTCCAGTCGAGGTGGTTGGTGGGTTCGTCGAGGAGGAGAATATCGGGGTTTCCAAAGAGTGCTTGAGCCAAGAGGACCCGCACCTTGAGGTTATCTTCAATCTCACTCATCTTGAGGGAGAGGAGGTTGTCAGTCAGTCCCAATCCACTTAAGAGGACCCCCGCTTCAGCTTCGGCCTCCCACCCTCCCAGTTCAGCAAACTCCCCTTCAAGCTCAGCGGCAATAAGACCATCCTCTTCGGTAAACTCCTCTTTGGAGTAGATTTGATCGCGTTGCGTCATCACCTCCCAGAGGCGGGGATAGCCCATGATTACCGTTTCAACAACGCTATAGTCGTTGAAGGCGAAGTGGTCTTGTTTTAAGATGGCAAGACGCTCTCCCGGTGTTATGATAATGTCTCCGGTATCGGCCTCAATCTCCCCCGAAAGGATCTTTAGGAAGGTTGATTTGCCCGCCCCATTGGCCCCAATAATACCGTAGCAGTTCCCTGGGGTAAACTTTATATTTACCTCTTTGAAGAGAACTTGGGTGCCGTAGGCGAGCGATATGTTAGCCGCTGTTATCATGGTAACTCCTAGTATTTGAATAATAGATAGTAAACAATAAAAATGCCAGCCCACTGGGCTGGCACCTCGATAGTCCCTAGGGGAATCGAACCCCTCTTTGAAGACTGAGAATCTCCCGTCCTAACCGATAGACGAAGGGACCATAATCGAGAACTGGGATGAGAGGACTCGAACCCCTAAACGCAGAACCAGAATCTGCAGTGTTACCATTACACTACATCCCAACGCTTCAATTCCCGTTGAATGTATTAAATAGTGCCACCTTTGTCAAGCTCACTCGCTATCGTAGGTGATAAGGGTCTCAATCTTGTACTCGGGGAGGACTTTGGCGTAGTCGAGGAAGGGCAATCCAATCACCCCAAAGATTCCTGCCACCTTTCCCCCCATCTCTTCAATTAGATCAGCGGCGGCTCTAATTGTCCCACCGGTAGCTATCAGGTCGTCAGCAATTAAAATTCTCTGACCTTGTTCTACATCGCTCTCATGAATTGAGACAAAGTCTTGGCCATACTCAAGGTTGTATTTGCGCTCCCTAGTTTTGCCTGGTAGTTTCCCTTTTTTGCGCACTAAAATGAGGGGGATTCCCATCTTATAGGCGAAGGGGGCGGCAAAGACAAAGCCCCGTGCCTCAACGCACGCAATGGCGTCAATCTTCTCATCTTTGTAGATTTCACACATCTTGTCGATACAGTAGCGGAAGGCTAGCGGGTCGGTGAGAATACTGGTGATATCATAAAAAAGGATTCCAGCCCTTGGGAAATCGTGTATTTTCCTAATTGAGTTGTCTAAATTAAAGTTCTCCATAACTCCCCCTCCTTAGGGATAGCTCTTTTTGAAGGCCTTAACGCGAGCCATAGTTTGTAGTGTTAAGGGGGATTGTACCCCATCTTTTAAATAGCGATAAGCCAGCGCAGCTATCATGGCCCCGTTGTCGGTGCACAGCTTTGGTGAGGGGAAGGCTACCTCAACCCCTTTAAGGGCTTGTACCTCTTCTCTTAGGAGGCTATTAGCGGCCACTCCCCCACCCACTGCCAACCTTGTTAATTGGGTCTCCTCTAGCGCTCGTTTAATCCTCTTCATCAAGATATTGATGGCGGTGCGTTGAAAAGAGGCGGCAATATTCTCTGGTGTTGCCTCAGCTCCTTCACTTCTAAAGAGCTCTGCCTGGTTAATGACCGCTGTCTTTAACCCTGAGTAGGAGAGGTCGAGTTGGCTTTTTAGCTTGGGACCAGGAAATAGAAAGGCGTGGGGGTCGCCATCTTTAGCTAAGCGGTCGATTACTACCCCTCCCGGATAACCCATCTGGTAGTGTTTGGCAACCTTGTCAAAAGCCTCCCCTATGGCATCATCGATAGTGGTTCCCAACACCTCTAAGGTGTCATAGTCTTCAACTCGACAAATAATGGTGTGTCCCCCTGAGACGAGAACACCAAGGTAGGGGTATTGGAGTGGGTGCTCAATTTGAGACGCATAGAGGTGGGCTCTGATGTGGTCAATTCCAATCAGGGGCTTCTCTAAAGTGGCGGCTAACCCTTTAGCAAAACTGACCCCCACTAAAAGGGAGCCGAGGAGCCCCGGACGATTAGCGACAGCAATGGCGTCAATTTGATCTAGATTTAGCGAGGCCTCATCGAGTGCTCGCTGGGTAACGGGAACTATCCATTCAGTGTGGAGGCGGGAAGCGATTTCAGGAACCACCCCTTGGTAGGGGGTGTGGTGAGGAATCTGGGTAGCAACAACATTGCTTAGTATTTTACTCCCATCTTCGACGATGGCAACAGCACACTCATCACAGGAGGTTTCAATCCCAATAACTCTCAAGCCACTCTTCTCCATCATAGGGTGAGGGGAGTCTCTCAAGACCGAGACTTACCTCGAAAAAATCGGGATAGACTTCCATGTAGAAATCGGCCACATCTTCTGTCCATGAGAGGCCAGAGCGGGCGCGGTTCTCTCCATCTCCATAGATAAAGACAACCCTCTCGAGAATCGTTGGCCCTGTAGGATTTTTGTCGCTACTTTTCTTATTCAAAATCACTCCTCATTATTGCCTTAACTTAGATGGTCTAGGGGGTTTCGTCAAGCATCTTCAGCCTTGCCTTTTAGGGAAAAATGGGCTAAATTTTGCGGGCATGCCAAAATGGCTCAGGGGTAGAGCAGCGCACTCGTAATGCGCAGGTCGTGGGTTCGAATCCCACTTTTGGCTAAAAGGGGGGGGCCGAAGCCCCCCTCTCTTATTTCTGCTCAAGGGCCGCTTGGGCCGCTGATAAGCGGGCAACCGGCACTCTAAAGGGGGAACAGGAGACGTAATCGAGTCCCACAGAGTTGAAGAACGCAATCGACTTAGGATCTCCTCCGTGCTCACCACAAATACCCAATTTAAGGTCTTTGCGGACCGAACGTCCAAGGTCAACAGCCATCTTAACCATCTTACCTACTCCGTCAATATCGATTGTCTCAAACGGGTCGTAGTGGTAGAACTGCTTATCGATATCGTTGACATAGGGGCCTAAGAAGCTGGCTGAATCATCGCGGGAGAAACCACACCCCATCTGGGTAAGGTCGTTGGTCCCAAAGCTGAAGAACTCGGCGCTCTTGGCAATCTCATCGGCGGTGACAGCGGCTCTAGGAACCTCAATCATTGTACCAATGGAGTAATCAACCTTGCTCCCCTTCTCGGCAAACACCTCTTCGATTGTCGCAATGGCGTGGCGTTTGGTAAATTCAAACTCTTTGTAGTGGCCCACGAGAGGAATCATAATCTCAGGACGAACCTTAATCCCCTTAGCTTTAACATTGAGGGCAGCCTCAATGATAGCTCTAACCTGCATCTTCAAGATCTCTGGATAGACAATTGCTAAGCGGCACCCTCTGAAGCCCAACATGGGGTTGAACTCGTGGAGTTGGGCTGTCTTGTGGGCAATTTCCTCAACCGAAACCCTGAGTTGGAGAGCCATCTCGTGGCGGCTGGTGTGGTCATTGGGGAGGAACTCGTGGAGCGGTGGGTCTAAAAGACGCACTGTTACCGGCATCCCATTCATCGCCGTGAAGATCTCTTCAAAGTCGACCCTCTGCATCGGCAGAAGTTCGTTGAGGGCCTTCTCGCGCTCGATAGTATTGTTAGCTAAGATCATCTTCCTAACACTAATGATCCGCTGACCACCAAAGAACATATGCTCGGTTCGGCAAAGTCCAATCCCCTCGGCACCGAGAGCAACAGCCATCTGAGCATCGGTTGGGGTATCGGCGTTGGTTCTCACCTGCATCGTCCTAATCTCGTCAACATAACCCATAAACTTTTCGTAGTCTTGGTAGAGGAGAGAATCTTCTCTCTTCATGCTACCATTGAGAACTTGGACAATCTCAGAGGGTTTTACGGGGATTTTTTCCCCAAAAACCTCACCGGTAAAACCATCGAGTGAGATGAAGTCCCCCTCGTTGAGGTTAAGGCCGTTAACCGAAAGGGTCCCTTTCTTATAATCAATCATGATATCACCGGCACCCGAGACACACGGACACCCCATCCCACGGGCGACAACAGCAGCGTGGCTTGTCATCCCACCACGGGTGGTAATAATCCCTTTGGAGACTGCCATTCCCCCAATATCTTCGGGGCTGGTCTCAATTCTAGCTAAAATCACATCGAGGCCTTGAGCTGCCATCTCTTCAGCCTTGTCGGCGGTGAAGAAGATTTGGCCAGAGGCCCCACCGGGGCTGGCATTGAGGCCACGTGAGACAACTTTTATCCCTTGTTTGGCAATATAATCGCTATCAAGAACGGGGGCGAAGAGTTTATTGAACTCACCGGCAGGAATGCGCCCAACAGCCTCTTCCTTGGTGATGAGCCCCTCTTCAACCATCTCAACTTGGCTCCTTAGCCAGCTAAAGACGGTCCTCTTACCACTACGGGTTTGGAGGATGTAGAGTTTCCCCTCTTGGATGGTAAATTCGATATCTTGCATATCGCGGTAGTGTTTCTCTAAGATTGAACGAATCCCCATCAATTCGTTGAAGATTGTTTCATTTGACTCTTTAAGGGTCTCAATGGGGAGGGGGGTTCTAATCCCCGCGACAACGTCCTCACCTTGAGCATTCATCAAGTATTCACCGTAGAAGTGGTTGTCACCGGAGGAGGGGTCACGGGTAAAGGCAACGCCCGTTCCACTACTCTCTCCCATGTTACCAAAGACCATCGCCTGAACGTTAACAGCCGTCCCTAGCAAGCCTCGAATATCGTTCATCTGACGATACTTAATAGCCCGGTCGTTGTTCCATGAATCAAATACTGCGTTAATTGATTTGAAAAGCTGGTCAATTGGGTCGGTAGGGAAATCTTCGTTGACAACTTTTTTGTAGAGTTCGCGATACCTCTTAACAACCTCTAGTAGGTCGTCGACATCGAGGTCGGTATCGGCAACTTTGTTGCGCTCATTTTTAACGTCTTGGAGTGCTTTCTCAAATTTTTCGTGGGGAACACCCATGACAACGTCACCAAACATCTGCATAAAGCGGCGGTAGCTGTCCCAAGCAAAGCGGGGATTGCCACTCTTATCAGCGAGTGCTTGGGCCGACTCGGGGGTTAATCCAAGGTTGAGAACGGTATCCATCATACCAGGCATCGAAGAAGCAGCACCAGAGCGGACAGAGACTAGAAGGGGATTGGCAGGGTCGCCCAATTTGGCCCCCATCTCCTCTTCTAACAGACTCAGTTGAGCCAAAACCTCTTCCCTTAATCCTGCAGGATATTCTCCATTATTGGCACTGTAGTAGGCACAAGCCTCAGTACTTATCGTAAATCCGGGAGGGACTGGTAAACCAATTGAAATCATTTCGGCTAAGTTGGCACCTTTGCCACCTAGCAAATCGCGCATTTTGGCAGTCCCTTCTACTTTTTTCTGCCCGAAATAGTAGACATACTTTTTTTCACTTTTTCCCATCAAAAAGATCCTCCTAACATGGGGTTACAATTTCTATTCATTATTTTGCAATGGCTTAATTTATATGAGAAAACCCTCTCTGTCAATGCAGAGAGGGTTGGTTGACTCTAGGCTGTATATGATCGCAGCGTCTCTAAATGGTCTGGCTGCTTAATTCTTTCGATCGCCTTTTTCTCAATTTGGCGAATCCGCTCTTTGGTTAGGTTGAATATCTCCCCTATCTCTTTGAGGGACATTGGAATTGCCCCGTTAAGGCCAAAGCGCATCTCAACGATCTCACGCTCTTTATCGCTCAAAACATCGAGAGCTTGGTTGATATCTTCTCTAAGGGCCTTCTCCATCAAGATATCTTCAGCTGAGCGGTAATCATCTTCGATAAAGTCGCCCACAGTTGAGTTGGCAGGGTCCCCAAAGACCGGTGCATCTAAACTGACCATATCACGACTAATCGAGAGGAGGTCGCCCACTAACGTTGGGTCGAGTTGGAGAGCCTCTCCAATCTCCTCATTCGTCGGCTCTTCCCCATTCTCATTCAACAGGGAGTGTTGAGCTTTCTGAATTTGAACCAGCTCGTTGGCACGGTTGAGTGGAAGACGGACAGTTCTCGACTTCTCACAAATGGCCTTTAGGATTGATTGGCGAATCCACCAGACAGCATAGCTTATAAAATGGTAACCCCGGTCAACATCGTATTTATCGAGGGCATTCATCAATCCAATGTTACCCTCATTAATCAGGTCAATAAGAGGTATTCCCTGATTTTGGTAGCGTTTAGCTTGGTTAACGACAAAACGGAGGTTCGCTTCTATCATCCTTTTACGGGCAATCTCATCGCCTTCAGCCGCCTTACGGGCCAATGTATCTTCCTCCTCCCTAGTTAGCAGGGGGATTCGGTTAATCTCTTTTAAGTATAGAGAGAGGATGTTTTCATCATCAAAAGAATCATTAGCGTTTAAGATGTTGTTTTTACGTTTCATGGCATTCCTCCTTGTTAACTAATAACAAGCATTATTCGTGCCAATATTATGGTGAGTCTTAATTTATTTATATTTATATGATATGTATAGAGATAGCTATTTTATATTAACTTTATAAAAATCTATTATAGGGAGAAAGTGAGACAAAAAGTTACACGACCCTTTTCTACCCCATTTGTTGTGTAATTTTTACACACTCTAACAATTCCTCCTCCTCAAGTTGTCCCCCCTCGCCTGCAAAGAGCTCTTCGAGGTCCTCTTGGCTCCAAGGAAAGTCAATCTTTACACTCTTAAACCATTGACTTAAATCGTTACCCCTAAAAGGAATTTCAGAGTTTTCTATCTCATCTAGTAATTTTAGCCAGCGTTGCTTAATTAGGTCGTGAACCATATCTCCTTCGGCTAAAGAGGCGATATACTTGCGTTGTTTACCCAAAATATAGGTCGCCATCTGGTAGTCGTGAAATTTACGCCACTGTGAGTTACTGCTCTCCACCTCAAACTCTCTGTCACGCATTGTAAAGGCGGTATTGAAACAATCGATCGATTTGCCCAACTCCCCCAAATGACTTAAAACAACCCCCAATCTGAAAAAGCGTTTAGCAACATTGAGAGGATTCTCCTCTTCATCATTTTCAAGGCGTGCTACACAGACGTTCAATGCTTTATGGTAGTTTAAACCACTCTTGTCGACCATATTTTCCCTCACTCCACCCAATATACTAAAGGAATGACCAAAAGGAAAGGAGCACTTGCTTGACCGCCTCCCCCTTTGTGCGTATATTTCAAGTGGATTTAATAATCTGAAGAGAAAATATTAATTATTAGCATATAGGAGGAGTATATGACGATTAGACCGCTTGGAGACCGGGTATTGGTCAAGATGGAAGAAGTTCAAGAGAAATCAGCTGGTGGGATTTTTATCCCTCAAACAGCCCAAGAGAAGACCCAAATTGCCGAAGTGGTTGCTATTGGCGACGATGAGATGATTACCGTTAAGAAAGGTGACAAGGTGATGTACGACAAATACGCTGGAACCTCAATCACCAGCGAAGGGAAAGAGTTCCTCATCCTTCATATGGGTGATATTCTTGCCATAATCTCATAGATTGAGTATACAACCAACGGGGGGCTGCCATAACGGTAGCCCCTAATTATTTGTAGAGAAAATCTTCAATCTTTTGGGCCACCCCACTGGTGGTAGTTTCGGGGTGGAACGAATCGGGTAGTGCCCTCAGCATCCACCTTCCATACTGTTTATTAACCACCCTACTATCTAAAATTAAGACAATCCCACTGTCGAGGGTATTTCTAAGGAGACGCCCAAAGCCCTGTTTTAGCTTCATTGTTGCCTCCGGAAGGGCAAGGGAGAAGAAACCACTCCTCCCCTTTCGGTCTAGCGCCTCTTGGCGTGCCCTAAAGACTGGGTCAGTGGGGACCCTAAAGGGGAGTTTAACAATCACAACGAGACGTAAGGTGGTACCGGGAGCATCAACCCCCTCCCAAAACGAATCGGTTGCAAAGAGGACGCTATTCTCATCGGTGGCAAACTCCCTTAAAAGCTGGTAGCGATCCTTCTCCCCCTGAACTAGGAGGTTTATTGAAAACTTCTCTAAGCGGGGACGCAGAGCTTGGGCCACCTCCTCCAACATCTTATAGCTGGTAAAGAGGAGCAGAGCTCCCCCATTGGAAGCGAGCAGAGCTTCGTGAACGGTCTCAATGATATAGGTTAGATACTCTTCAGTGAGCTGCTCCTTAAAGAGGGGAGCATCAGAGGGGGTTAAAAGGAGGAGATTGTTTCTAAAGTCGAAGGGTGAGTTGTGCACCTCCTTGATAAACAGACGAGAATTGGCGAGGGGAAGTCCCACCCTAGAAGACCAGTAGGCAAAGTCATCCCCCAAATCGAGGGTAGCACTGGTACACACCACACTGGCGAGGCCTGAAAAGATCGAATTTTGGAGTGCTTCACCCACCGAGAGGGGGGAGACGTGGGTATAGATTCTCCGCTTCCCCTCACCCCCAAAGATCTCAATCCAAAAAACCTCTTCTCGACTCCGATCAAAAGCGACAAACTTGGCCAAAGCTTGACTTGAAGCGGCTATCCGCATGGTAGCAACAATTGCCTCCCTCTCTCGAGAGGCCAACTCTTCGGGAATTGAGGCCTTCTCTAAAAAGTTGAGGGTTAGCCCCACTAAATTGTCACAGTAGCCACTGAGGGTTTGGGACAACTCGCCTAACGCTTTAAACTCCTCTTCGTGGTGGGATTCCACTAAGAAGGATGAACCTTTAGTGGCCCCCATAAAGCCCAATAAAAAGGTCTCAATGTACCCTAGACACTCGGCTACAAGGGTTAAAGCGCTCTCAATCTGGGCGACACTCCCCTCCGTTTTCCCATAGGGCTCTAGAATTTCAAGGAGTCCCTTCCTCCTAGAGCCTTGCCCCTTAAGGCGCCCTATGAGGCGGTAGATCTCCCGCTCGTTGTAGGTGACGGTGAAGAAGTCGGTTGCGTTACGCTCTATGTTGTGGGCTTCATCGATTATTAAGTGGTGAAAGGGGGGGAGAATCGCCTCTTCATTGTAGGAAAGTCCCTCCTCTAGGCGGGCATGGGCATCGCTGAAGAGGAGGTGGTGGTTGGTAATTATTAGAGAAGCTTCACCTGCTTTTTTGCGCGATTTAAAGAAGAAACACTCTTTGTTGTAGTGGCATTGGTAACCGCTACACAGCTCCCCATCGCTACACACTTGGGACCACAGCTCTTCACTAATCCAAATAGGGCACTCACTCCTCAAGCCTGTTTCACTCTCTTGGCTCCATTTAACAAGAATGGCCAATTCAGACTCCCCATCACGGGCTATTAGGGGTTCTTCGGCCACTTTCTCTTGTAGGCGTCTAAGGCAGAGATAGTTGCCCCGCCCCATCACCAAGGCGACATTGAAATGGCGATTGAGGATTGAGAAGAGTTGTTCAATATCTTTCTCAAAGAGTTGACGCTGTAAATTGATGGTAGCCGTCGCCACAACACTCTTATGGGAGGGGTTGTCTTGAGCCCACAGGAGGGCTGGTACTAGATAGGCAAACGATTTGCCAATCCCCGTTCCCGCCTCGATGGCAGCAATGGCCCCCTCTTTGTAGGCACGACTCACCGTCAAGGCCATCTCTAGTTGCCCTTCACGAAACTCGTACCCCTCTAGGTGTTGGTCAAGAAGCCCCCCCTCATCGAAGATGTCGTAGATATCACTCTTGTCCAATCTCGTACTCCTCAAGCTTACGATAGAGTGTTTTACGGGCTAATCCCAACGTCTCGGCGGCTTTCGACTTATTTCCCCCTAGTGAGGCAATCGTTGCGATAATCAACGCCTTCTCTGCCTGTTCAAGGCTAGTTCCCACCGGAATAACAATGCGCTCTTCGCGCGAGGCACTGCGAATATTATTTGGCAAATCTTCAAGGTCGATTAACTTCTTACTCGCCAATACAACGGCACTCTCGACACAGTTGCCCAGTTCTCGAATATTGCCAGGCCAGTCATAGGCCAACATCGCCGATCTAGCCCGGGGGCTAAAACCTTCAACTTTCCGTTTGTTACGTTCGTTAAAACTCTCCAAGAAGTGGGCCATCAAGAGGGGGATATCCTCTTTACGTTCCCTTAAAGGGGGAACTTCCAGGTGAATTACATTAAGGCGGTAGTAGAGATCTTCCCTAAAGCGCCCCGCCTCCACCTCTTTTTTGAGGTCTTTGTTGGTAGCAGCTATGAGACGCACATCAACCGTTATTGTTGCCTCTCCCCCAAGGCGTTCAAACTGTCGCTCTTGGAGCACCCTTAAGAGCTTAACTTGGGTCATTTGGCTCAGCTCCCCAATCTCATCGAGGAAGAGGGTCCCCCCGTCAGCCAACTCAAAGCGTCCTTTACGGGCAGCAATGGCACCACTGAAGGCCCCCTTTTCGTGACCAAAGAGCTCATCCTCTAAGAGGGTTTCGGCAAAAGAGGCACAACTCACCTTAATGAAGGGCCCTTTAGAGCGCTCAGAGAGGTGGTGGAGGGCATCTGCCACCAACTCCTTCCCCACGCCACTCTCTCCTGTGATGAGGACACTGGCATTGGCATCGGCAATCTGTTTGACGGTATCCATAAGGTGGACCATCTTCTCACTTTTGCCAATTATCTTGTCGTATCCACTTTGCCTTTTCAGCTCGGCCAACTCTCTCTTAAGTTGCTCATTTTGTTCATAGAGGTCTAGGTTGCTAAAAGCACGCCTAATTAAGAGAAAGAGGCGATCTAAGTTGAGGGGTTTAGTTAAGAAGTCGGCAGCACCGCTCTGCATCGCTTCGACAGCGGCTTCAATGGTACCATGCCCCGTTAAGATCACCACCGGCATTGTGGGATAGGCGGCCGAGACCCGCTTAAGGAGCTCTTGACCATCCATTCCTGGCATTTTGAGGTCGGTTATTAGGAGGTTGACATGCTCTTTCGAGATAATCTCCCACGCCTCATTACCATCAGCAGCGACCAGAACTGAGTACCCCTCATCTTCGAGGGCTAACTGCAAACCGAGTCTAATATTCTTCTCGTCATCGGCTACTAAGATCTTTCTCTTCATGGTGTTTGGGCCGCCTCCAAGGCCAATCTCTCGCTCGTAGGTACCGGCAAGGTTATAGTGAAGGTGGTCCCCTCCCCCAGTTTAGAGGAGACACTAATCTCCCCAGAGTGCTCTTTAACCACCTTAAAGACCATCGTTAACCCTAACCCTGAGCCACTAGGCTTAGTGGTGAAATAGGGTTCAAATATTTTAGAAAGCGTTGCCTCATCCATCCCTATGCCGTTATCGTGGATGGTGAGGGCTACATGGTCTCCTAAAAGTTTGGTTGAGACCGCCAAAACTCCGCCACTCACCTCGAGAGCATTCATCGCATTTTTAATTATATTGAGGAGGGCTTGCTTCAGGAGGTTCTCATCTAAGCGTAGTTTAGGGAGAAACTCTTCCAGGTTACGCTCAATTTTTATCCCATGTTGCTCAAGCTCATGTGTGACAAAATTTAAGACATCGTTAATCACATCGTTGACGTTTTCGAGGCGGAGGCGCACATCCATGGGCCGTACAGCGAAGAGGAAGTCGACCACTATCGCATTTAAGCGCTCAATCTCTTCATCAATCACTTTGAGGTAACGACTCGCATCCTCCATCGTTAGACTCTCTTTACGCTCAAATGCTTTCTGCAAAAGTTGAAGATGGATCCCGATTGAGGCTAAGGGGTTTTTAATTTCATGGGCAACCCCAGCCGCTACTGTGGTGAGAGAGGCTAAACTCTCTGAGCGGTGGAGGCGCGATTGCTGCCGCTTCTCCTCCGAGATATCGCGGATAAAGTAGATGAGACGGTTGCCGGTATCTTGTTCAAAAACGGGGTCGAGTTCGCTAGTGAAGGCGGAGACCGAGATTAAAATTGTCCGCACCCTCTCTCCATGTTGGTAGGAGAACTCCTTCTCTTCCCCCTGTTCATCACCCACCGTGTTGAGTGCTTTGAGCATGAAGTTGGCAATATCTTGGTCGCTGAGGGCATAACTAAGGCTCGTCCCCTCATTAAGGGCCCTTGAGATGGGGATTAGCCGCTTGGCAGCAGCGTTACAATTGAGGACCCGTCCTAAATCATTCGTCACTAAAATTCCAATATCTATCTTTTCGAACACATACCCCATAAGCTCGTTCTCAGAGCCTAGAAAGCGGACTAAAGTTTTAAATTCGCTAGTACTGAGTTTCTCAATTTTGTTAAATGCACGCCGAATAAATTTATTCATTACTCCTCACGCAGGCGGTAGTAGAGCGACTCTACCACCACTCTATTACTCTGGTTATAGAGGGCGCCTTTGGCAAAGGCCTCCTCTATGCGCCCCACTAGGTGGCTACTTTGACGACTACTCAACAAATTGGCTTTAAACTGACCCCTCACCTCTTCGATGAGAGCCTCTTTAAAGTAATTAAAAAGGACATCTTCATCAAGTTTACCACAGAGGGAGGCTAACTCTCTATGGGTGAGGAGCTTCCTCCCCAAAAAGGCTTTAGCCTCCCCCTTGAGCTCTTCAGTGGCAATATTAGCCCACTGGTAGGTCAACTCACCCACCCCCTTTAATTCTTCCAATTGGTAGTGTTGCACTCGACTCAAGATTGTAGGTAAAAGGAGAGCCGGGCGCTCACTGATGAGGATGATATAGGTAGCCACCGGCGGCTCCTCTAAGAGCTTCAAGAGGCTATTTTGACTCCCAATGGAGCCCCTCTCCACCCCCTCCAAAACGATAAAGCGCGCCTCACCCGAGAGGGAGGTGAGACGGCTCCACTGTTGCAGTAGCCGCACCATATCGATAGTGAGACCTGGAGAACGTTTGGTAGGGGCCAGGAAGGGTTTTAATTGAGCTCTGAGCTCTTTCTCGCCCCTCCCATACTCCTCTTGAGGAAGGTCTTCGAGTTGGATTAAAAGTTGATCTAACTCCCCCACCCCCTCCCCCTCTAAAGCGGGGTGGTATTGACTAATCATAGCTCTGACAACAAAGAGGAGTTGATTTAAGCGTCGCTTAGTTAGCTCCTCCTTAAAGGCATTGAGGGCCCCACTCACCCTTATTTTATGTTCACGGTTTCCCACAAAAATTAAGTTGGTGGGTGCGCTACGATAATAGGTGCGACACGATGGACAGAGGCAGGTTGCCTCCCCCTCTTTACGACAGGTCACTACCCGGGCAATTTCATAGGCTAGAGTGAGGCGCCCAGCAAAAGGGGGCCCTGCAAGGAGGAGAGCGTGGGGCAGGCTCCCCTCTAAAATTTGTTGCTGCAGTGTGGCAACTACCCCCGCATGGTGGGGCAAAATTGATTCAAACATCCTACAGTAACCCTTTAACCCAGCCTACTCCAATAGGTGTTAAGGGGGCCACCACTCGGGTAATAAGGAAGGAGTGGGCAAAGTAGGGCTCTACGTTGATAACCTTCTGCAAATTTAGGAGATAGACTATCACGGCCACAATAACAAAAGCTTCAACTATCCCCAAGGCTGCCCCCAAAATGCGGTTAAGGAAGTTGAGGCGGACGGCTTCCAGTGCTTTACTCAGCAGTTTCCCAAAGGCAATAATTAAGAGATAGACCACAATAAAGATCACAACGAAGGCTATGAGGGTTGACCATAAAAGGGGGAGCTCAAATGTTTCAACCAATAAATTGGCCAACAAGTGGGCATAAAAGAGGGCTACCACAAGACCAATAAGAAAGCCAAGGCGTTTTGATAAAGTTTGGGCAAAGCCCCTAACAGTTGCTGTTATAGTGGTCACTAAAACGATTACCACTATTATGATATCGACAAGGTTAAAAGACCACGCTCCGATTGAAAAACTCCATTCAGCCATTTTGCTCGCCTCCTTTCAAACCAACTATTGCTTTAGCAATCTTGGTTGCCGACCCTTTAATATAGAGGGATTTACCCCTCTCAATCATCGTCTCTCTAAACTTCTCTTCATTTAACACTGTAGTGACGGCTTGAATCAACTCATCACCATCATCGCCACTAATAATTATAGCAGCCCCTGCTGCTTCAAGGCGCTCTGCATTAGCCACCTGGTCCCCCCGGGAAGCTTGCAAATTGAGGGGGATTAAAATCATCGGCTTCTCAAGTTCTAAAAAGTCGGCTAAAGCGGTCGCCCCTGAGCGAGAAATAACTAGGGTAGCAGAGTGGAGAACCTCCTCCAATTCATCGTAGAGGAAGGGAAATGGGTGATACCCCTCTCGCTCTAGGGGGATTAGTTTACCACTTCCCGTCTGGTGAAAAACCTCACAAAGGGGGAGAAGACGCTCCAAGTTGTCCCAAATAAGGGTATTGATTTGCTGGGCTCCCTGACTACCCCCTAAGACCACTACCCTTTTCTGACTACCCTCCGGCGGCTTGTTAGTTTGGGCCCTCTCTAAAGAGAGACGGGTGGGGACCCCGGTGACAACCACCTTTTTAGGGGGTAGCTTCCCCTCGGCCCCCTCAAAGGGGATACAAACCTTATCGACAAAGAGGCTGTTTAAGCGGGTAGCGAGGCCAGGAAGGGCATCTGATTCGTGGGTTATTGAAGGGATTTTCAAAAGACGAGCGGCCACGACTGGGGGGACCGAGACATACCCCCCCTTGGAAAAGAGGATATCGGGGCGCTCCTTCTTTAAAATCTTGAGGGCTTGGAAGAGCCCTACAACAATATTGAAGAGATCGGGAAAGGTTTGCCAAGAGAAGTAACGGCGTAGCTTACCACTCTTGATTGAGTAGTAGGGGATTTGCTCCTGCTCTACCCATTGGCGCTCTTGGGGGCTACCGCTACCAATCCAAAAGCGTTCATAATCTCCCCCCACCAACACTTTCAACTCAGCATCGACAGCAAAGGCGGGAAATACGTGGCCACCGGTCCCTCCCCCGGTGAAACATACTTTCACTCTCTTCTCCTTACCCTTAGTGATATACAGATAGCCTAAAGGTTGGTATACTTTTAAGAGTTTACCACAAATGACAAAGGATTTCCTATGGCAAAAGGCATTTTCAGAAAATTGTTTAAAACCAAACAAGAGCGCGATATAAAGCACCTCACTCCTCTCGTCAATAGAGTAAATGAGCGCAGTGAGTGGGCTAAAGAGTTGAAAGACGACCAGTTCCCCCTTATAACCAACCAATTTAAAGAGCGCTATGGGCAGGGAGAGAGTTTAGATAGTCTCCTTCCAGAGGCCTTTGCCCTCGCCCGCGAAGCGGCGGAGAGGGTCCTCGGGGAGCGCCATTACGATGTGCAGATTATGGGGGCAATAGTGCTCCATCAAGGGAATATCTTAGAGATGAAGACGGGTGAAGGGAAGACTTTAACCTGTGTTCCGGCCGCCTATCTCAACGCCCTCACCGGAAAAGGGGTCCACATTGTCACCGTTAACGACTACCTCGCCCGCCGGGATGCTGAGTGGATGGGGCCCATCTACCGCTTCTTAGGCTTAAGTGTAGGGAGCATCGTGAGCGATATGGACAACGAAGCACGTCGTGAAGCTTACAACTGCAACATAACCTACGGGACCAACAACGAATTTGGGTTTGACTACCTCAGAGACAATATGAAGTGGAGCCTAGAGGAGAAGATTCAACCCCAACACAACTACTGTATTGTCGACGAGATTGACTCAATTTTAATTGATGAGGCGCGTACCCCCCTAATTATTAGTGGGCAAGCTGCTGATGATACATTGAAGATTAAGATCTCCAACACCATTGCCCTCCAGCTCACCCCCTGTAAAATAGATGAGGAGACGGGGGAGTACCCCGAAGAGGGCCCTGGCGACTACCAAATAGATGAGAAGCAGAAACGGGTTATGTTTACTAACGCTGGTCTCAACCATATGGAGAACCTCTTGCAACGCAACAACGTCATTGAGGGGAGTCTCTACGATGGGGAGAACTTTGAATTTGTCCACTACATGACCCAAGCGGTTAAAGCCCATCAACTCTTCCACCTTGATACCGACTATGTGGTAGCAGAGGGGAAGGTCCAAATAGTTGACGAATTTACCGGCCGTATCCTCCACGGAAGGCGCTACAGCGACGGTTTACACCAAGCCATTGAGGCTAAAGAGAGGATCAAGGTTGAGCGTCAAAATAAAACTTTGGCCACCATCACTTTCCAGAACTTCTTTAGGATGTATGAGAAGATCTCAGGGATGACAGGGACAGCCGACACCGAAGCCCCCGAGTTCTTAAAGATCTACAACCTCGATGTAGTTGTAGTACCAACCAACGTCCCCGTCGTTAGGGTCGACCACCAAGACCTAGTCTACCTCACCGAAGAGTACAAATTGGACGCCATTGTTAGGGAGATTGAGAAGGTCCACCAGCGTGGTCAACCTATCTTAGTGGGAACGGTCTCAATCGAGAAGAGTGAATTGTTATCAACTCTCTTGAGGCGACGGGGCATTAAACACGAAGTTCTCAACGCCAAGAACCATACCCGCGAGGCGAAGATTATAGAGAATGCAGGGGCTAAAGGGTCAGTTACCATCGCTACCAACATGGCCGGAAGAGGAACCGATATTAAACTAGGGGGCTCCCTTGAGGGGCGCATATGGGCTGCATGTGGCATCGATGCCACCCCCGAAGAGTATGGAGAGGCCAAGAAGAGGGTCTATCCCCAGTGGTTGGAGGATTACAACGCCGTAAAAGAGTTGGGTGGTCTCTATATCTTAGGGACTGAGCGCCACGAATCGCGACGCATCGATAACCAGCTGCGAGGAAGGGCGGGACGCCAAGGAGACCCGGGGGTCTCCCGCTTCTTCATCTCCCTCGAAGATTCACTGATGCGCCTCTTTGCCAAAGATTCGGTACGCGCCCTCTTGGATCGCATTGGAATGGGGGGTGAACCAATTGAACACTCGATGGTTAGCCGAGCGATAGAGAAGGCCCAAATGAGGGTAGAAGAGCGCAACTTTGAGATTCGTAAACACCTTTTAGAGTACGACGATGTCCTCAACGAGCAGCGTAATTACCTCTATGGACAGCGCAACTCAATTCTCCAAGCCGATGACCTATTAGAGCGGGCCCTCCAAGCATGTGAAGATATGGTTGCGGAGATTGTTGTCAACTACGACTTCCAAGGGAGAGATAAGAGTAAGAACCTAGCCCTCTTAAAAGAGGAGCTGGAAAGAACTTTCCACTTTGTCCCCCCCTTCAAGGAGGAGTTCAACACCCTTAAAGAGACCATCTACGACGCCTATAGGGTTCACGTCGAGGAGAAGGTTAAACTAACGGGAAAAGAGGTCTTTAACGACTTCCTCCGTCTCCAATACCTGCGCCAAATCGATATCAGATGGCAAGAGCACCTAGAGCAACTTGAAGCCCTCAGAGAGGCAGTGTACTTGCGCTCCTATGCCCAACAAAACCCCCTCTTAGAGTACAAACTAGAGGGATTCGATATCTTTGACACAATGATTGACCAAATCAGGCGCTACATCGCCACCCTCTTGGTGCGGGTTAAAATAGAGGCAACCCCCACAAGGAGAGTTGAGAGGGGGGCTGTTCAAACAGTTGAGTCCCACTCTGGGGTGAGTCAATTTGGCACTAGCGGTGAGCCCAATCTTGGTTCGACCGGGACGCAGGTACAAGTTAGGCGCACCACCCCCAAGGTGGGGCGTAACGAGCCGTGCCCCTGTGGCAGTGGGAAGAAATATAAACATTGTCATGGGATGTAACTAGAAGAAGTTTGCCGGGTCGAGGGGAATCCCCTCCTCCTCTATTTGGAAGTAGAGGGAGGGGCGCCCCACATTGCCACTCTCCCCTAAGAGGGCAATTGTATCGCCCTGTTTCACTTGAGACCCCACCTTAACTAACACCTCTTGGAGGTGGGCATAGGTTGTCTTATAACCTTGGTCGTGGGAGAGGACCACTAGGCGACCCAATCCATCCACCTCGTTGGCGATATCGACCACCACTCCAGAGGCGGAGGCTTTAACATCACTTCCGGGAACCCCGTCGATTAAGATCCCCTTCAAAGTCACATATTGCCCCTCCCCATAGAGGACCGTCTGGTTGTAAGAACCAGTGGTGCGCCCTTCTGAGGGCCTAATAAAGCGGGTGTAGTAACTGCGCGCCTCCGCATCGGGGCTGGGGATAAAGATCTTTTGCCCTGCGATGATATTCTCACTCTTCAATCCATTTAACTCTTGGAGGGTTTTCCACCCCAAGGTGGGGTTGAAGCGGTTGGTAATAATCGAAAGGGAGTCACCTGGTTGGACGGTATAGAGCTGACCATTACGGGAGGGGACCTTCAAGGTGAACCCCGGTTTTATCTCTTGGATACTCTTGATGGGGTTAACACTTAAAATGGTCTCCCGCGAGATTGTAAACTCTTCAATAATACTCTCAAGGGTATCACCCTCTTGGACAATGTACTCTTGGTACCACCCACTTTGAGTTTGGGGAGTCACTATGGGGGCAGGTGTCGGTGTCTTGATAACCACCTCCCCTTTGGGAGGTTCTTCTAGGGGAACTTCGCTGGCAACAACTTGCGGCTCCACCGGTTTTGGAGGAGCTGCTTCATCACCCGAGAAGTAGATAACCCAAATTAAAACAACAGCGGCACAGAGTAAAATCCCTAAAATGACGACCAAAACTATGACCTTGAGACTGCGCTTGTCCATTCGATCACGGTCTTGACCTCTCCTTGGGGGGGAGAACCCCATATCATCATAATTACTCTTGTCCTTAAAGCCCATTTCCTCCACCTACTCTCGACATTGGTGTCTCCTCATACTACTATATTTGAACCATGGTAGCTAGAGAAAAACGTCGTTTCCCCTTTATAGTCCTCTTAATAACAGCTCTGATTCTCCTCATAATCATTTTCAGGACAATTTTTATCATGCTATCTGTCCCTAGTAAGGCTAAAGAGTACAAAAATCCACAGGTAGCTTCTAGAGTGGTGCGGGGCACTATCTACGACCGTGAAGGGCGGATATTAGCCATAGAGATCCCCTATTACAACTGCGCCCTCCTCTTAAGGGAGGTTGGTGACCTTGGTGCAGTTGCCAACTCACTCGGGAGGGTCCTCTCTATTTCTCCCCAAACTATTGTAGAGAACGCAAGTAAGAACACCACCTACTACCTTGTCAAATCTAAATTATCGCCAAATGAAGTGACTGAAGTTAAGAACCTTAAACTGAAAGGGGTAAGTTTAGAGAAAGAGTATGGACGCTTCTACCCACAACACTACCACGCCTCTAACCTATTGGGGTTTACCAACCGCGAGAGTGTTGGTTTAGAGGGATTGGAGTACTCCCTCAACACCCTTCTCCTCCCCCACCCGCGCCTTAATGAAGAGGTTACCTTTGGCAGTGACCTCTACTTAACAATCGACCTCGACCTCCAATACCTCCTCGATGAGCAAGCTGTTGCAATCGACGCCCTTCACCACCCCGATGAGATTAGTGCCATCATAATGGAGGCTAAAACAGGGGCAATTTTGGCTCTCACCAATTTTCCATGGTACGACCCCAACGAATTTTCTACCTCGAATCCCGCAATGCGTCAAAACAGAGTTGTCTCCACCCTCTTTGAACCGGGTTCGGTCTTCAAAATCTTCTCACTAGCAGCCATCCTTGAGGCCCACCAAGCCACATTAGATGAACCCTTCGACTGCGATGGCACCTACACCTACACTACCGAGAGTGGCTCTAAGGTAGTTGTTAATTGCACCTCACCCCATGGAATTGTCGACCCCAAAGGGATGCTGAAGTACTCGTGTAACGGAGCGGTGGCCCACTGGGCCCTCCAAACCGACTCGAACCTCTTTAGGGAGAGTCTAGCCGATTTTGGATTTAACACAAAATGGGAACTTCCCCTTCCTGGTGTCTCAAAAGGTAACCTAAAAGAGGTGAGCACCTTCTCGGGGAGGAGTAAGCCAACCATCTCCTTTGGACAAGAGGTGGGGGTCAACGCCCTCCAATTGGTGACAGCTGCCACCGCCTTAGCCAACAATGGCAATCTCTACACCCCCTACCTGATTGATAAAGTGGTAGCATCTGATGGGACAATTGAGAAGAGGGCGCCGCTAGTAGCTAAAGAGGGGATTATCTCGGCTGAGACAGCTCAACTGGTCCTTGCCGGGATGTTTGAGGCGACAGAGCTGGGGGGGACGGCGACTCGCTCAGCTGTTAAAGGGGTTGAGGTGGCTTCAAAAACGGGGACAGCTCAAATTATTGATCCAGAGAGTGGCACTTACGACTCTTCAGCTTTCTTGGCAAGCACCCTCTCTATTTTCCCGGCCGATAACCCCGCCTATATAATCTTTATTGGGGTAAAAAACCCCAAGGGGGCGACCATTTGGGGGGCCAATATTGCTTCTCCAGCAATTGCTTCAATTATTGAGTCGATGGTTAGTCAAGGAAAGATTATCTCTACAGTAAGTGAGAGGGTGACCCTAGCTGGTCAACCTGATTAACCCACAAGCTCCCAAAGTCGAGAGAGAACCCTTTCAATTGCCCCAACATAGTGGAGGCTGAGGCTTTTTGGATATCTTTGGGGACCCTTTGTCCATCGGTGAAGAAGAGGAGTGGCATCCCTTTTTGGTAACAGACCGACAATACATTGCCTACCGTCTCAGTCTCATCGAGCTTGGTGATAATCAGGGCTGAGATATCGAAAGAGAGGAACTGCTCCATGCTACGCACAATATCTTGCTCTTTAAAGGCACCAGCCACCGCAAGGAAGAATTTAGTCTCCTGTGCATTAGGGACTGAGAGCATTGTTTTCAACTTTATAGCCAAGTCTTTATCGCGTGGAGATTTACCAAAGGTATCGACTAAAATCAAATCGTAGTGGGAGAGTTCACTGAGAGCTTGGAAGAACCCCTCCTCATCGCTCACCCTCCGCACATCGATATTAAGTGAATCGGCAAACCCTTTAAGCTGTTCGTAGGCCCCAGAGCGAAACGAGTCGATTGTAATCATCGCTACCGAGCGGCGGTAATCGGGGGAGTCTTGTTGGCTATAGAGGGCAGCTATTTTAGCAATTGTGGTTGTTTTGCCAACTCCAGTGGGTCCAAGGAGGACAAAGACTTTGGGGGGAGAGAGTTGGCTCTTATGGTCAATCTCGATTAGAGCCACTATCTTATCGATTACCAGAAGTTCAAACTCTTCGAGGGAGAGCCCCTCTTCCTCTTCTAGCGGGAGGTTCTCCTCTAGGCGCTCTAAGACATCGCTTATAAACTTCTCAGAGAAATCGTTAATCTCAAGTAGGGCGCGAGCATGGGCTAAAAGGAGCTCTTGTTGGGAGGGGGCTGCCTCCTCCTCAACCACCACCTCTTCCACCTCTACCGGAGGGGCAATCTTCTCCTCTTCAACGATGATACTTGTTGCGGGGTCAACCACATAGCAGGTTAGTTCAACTCGGTTACGTTTGCTGAGCCAAAAGAACCCGCCCCGTCGAGTGATGTCACGTCTATGGTGAATACGGAGGTTAGAGCCGTAAAGGTCGCGCGCTTTGCGTACAGCCTCCTCAAAATCTTTCCCACTTATCGTGACATACTTCATCGAAGCAAACCCCCTCTCTTAAAGAATATATTGACTTAAATCTTCATTTTCTAGTATAGCCGATAGTCGCTCATTCACATAGTCCTCATCGATCTCAACTTGTTGCCCCCCCATCTCACTCGCTTTAAAGGAGATATCTTCTAGGAGGTATTCCATTACAGTGTAGAGGCGCCGCGCTCCAATGTTTTCAGTGGTGCTATTAACTAGATAGGCAATTTCACTCACCCGCTTCAAGGCCTCCTCTTTGAAGATTAGCCTCACATCCTCGGTCTCCATCAGGGCAATATACTGTTTAACGATTGCATTCTCAGGTTCTCGTAAAATTCTAAAAAAGTCGTCGCTGGTGAGCTCTTTGAGCTCAACCCTTAGAGGAAAACGTCCTTGCAGCTCGGGGATTAAGTCACTCACTTTTGAGATATGAAAAGCACCTGCAGCTATGAAGAGGATATGGGTGGTGTCGATCATCCCCCATTTAGTGCTAACTTTACTCCCCTCTACGATGGGGAGGATATCGCGCTGCACCCCTTCTCGTGAGACATCAGGGCCACTACGTCCCCCTTGGGTGCTGGCAATTTTATCGATTTCGTCGATGAAGATAATCCCCATCTGCTCCACCAACTCTTTAGCCTTCTCAATCACCTGCTCTTTGTCGACGCTCTTATCACTCTCCTCTTCGGTCAAGATTTCCCGTGCCCTTTTAATTGAGACTTTCCGCCGTTTGCGTCGCCCACTAAACATCTCATTAATCTTCTCCATCGCCGACTCTAAATCTTCAAGGCTCCCCGCCCCAAGGAGTTCAACCCCCTGAACCGGTGTAGAGGGGGCAATGTTGATCTCCACCTCCCTCTCTTCAAAGCGCCCTTCGGCTAAAAACTGCTTAAACTTCTCCCGGGTCTCCTCTTGAGCGGCCGCCAACTCGTTCTTCTCCCCCTTAGTTGTCGCGGGAGGGAGGAGCAGGTCTAAGAGGCGCTCTTCAACCCGTTGGGCTACGAGCTCTTCACTCTGCTTAGCCATCTCTTTGTGGGTCATCTGAACAGCGCTCCCCATAAGGTCTCTAACCATCGACTCAACATCGCGCCCCACATACCCAACTTCAGTATACTTAGTCGCCTCAACCTTAATAAAAGGGGTGTTGGCAAGTTTAGCGATGCGACGGGCAATCTCGGTCTTCCCCACACCGGTGGGGCCAATCATGATTATATTTTTAGGCGAAACTTCGTCACGCATGTTGTCAGGGAGCTTTTTACGTCTAGCCCTATTTCTAAGGGCAACAGCAACAGCTCTCTTCGCCTCATCTTGTCCAATAATATATTTATCGAGTTCCTCCACTATCTGGGAGGGGGTCATTTCATCAAGTTCCATGTCATCTCCTACAGGGTCTCTACAATAATGTTTT